>JBEIEK010000041.1:0-26444 GCA_040382995.1 Planctomycetaceae bacterium | reverse complement strand
TCGTTCGAGTTCAAACGCCCCACGACTGTGACGACGGGTTACTGGGGCGTGTATGGGGTTGATATTGCCGCAAATGCAGGAGACCTGCCCACGGCCTTCCCACAAATGCTCGCTGACGTCACCTTCGACGAGTCCGGCCTGACGGAAGAAACACAGTCAGCCATCGATGCAAACGGTCGTCGGGGCCAGATTCTGGACGAGTCGGCAGTGCTGGCAGTCCGGGACCAGGCGATCGCGGCGTGGGCAGCCACCGGGCTCTCCCCTGAGCAGATGCAGATTCTTCTGGGCTCACCGGTCGTCATTGGTGATCTGTCTGCGGATGGACAACTGGGACTGGCCCGGGCCGACCACATCGTCCTTGATGATGATGCTATGGGACTTGGCTGGTTTGTTGGAAAAGCAGGCGAAGAAGTCCCCGCCGGCACGATTGACCTGCTCACCGTGATGACCCACGAATTTGGTCACCGCCTTGGCTATGACGACCTGGATACTGCCAGCAACCCCGGGCACATCATGGCCGGCTCACTGCAGCCCGGCGAACGTCGCTCGGTCACGACGGAGCGTCCAGCAGCTCTTCGCCAGCCACCGGTCGCGGCGACTGAGGAGATCGCCGTGCCAGCTCAGAGCGAGACCAGTGATCTGTTCGCAGTGGACCAATCCGAGGATGCCACGGTCGCCAGCCGTATCTCTGCGCAGGAACTGGTCCAATTCGTCTCTCGGCCGACCGCCGCAATTGAGTCGGATCGCCAGACCCTGAAGCTGACTTCTCCGAGCTGGATTCAGGGGCCAGTTTCCGTATCCGAAAGCTCAGCGGACATCGGGCTTTCGCAGCTCGATGATCTCTTTGCGGACGTTGTCGGCACCCTGGATGCACTCAACTGAGTACCTGCGTGGTTCCGGGGCGATGTTCGCCCCGGTCAGAAAACTCAAAATTTTCCCCATTTTCATCGGGCCGGGACGGTACTCCTGACCTGACAACGGAGTTTTGTTCGGTCGATATACGATCCGGAAACAGAGCTACCGCGTCTGCGGTCTGCGACCTGGTTCTGCGGCAAGCAGGGAGCGACGGATACCCTGCCATGGGCGGATATCCAGCTGCCACGGACCGTGAGCGTCATCAAGAGGTCCGAACCTTTCGGTGAATTCAGCCAGTCGCTCCAGCTTACGACTGGTGCTCAGCTCAGCTGGATGCAGGCTTCCGGGGCCGCGTCCCCAGACCACGGCTGATCCGCCTGCGGTCCGCAACTCGAATTCGAGGTCTTCGACAGGGGTGGTGAGGGAACTGGTGCGAGGGGCAACAATTGCGGCGAGATTCAGCTCGCCCCACCAGGAGCCGCTTTCGGGGGTTGGCTCGAGCAACGCTGCAGCCAGTTCGGCAGCCTGGTTGACAACCGGATCCCCCCAGGCTTCTCCGACGCGTCCGAGCGGAACGCTGCACACGTTTTCGACGATTGGATATCGCTTGAGGTCGGCTGGAGCGAAGTCGCGTGAGGGAAGCAAAACGCCGTTTTCGTCGACCGGATAAAAACCATCAATGCCGGTAATCATCGCCACCGGGCGACGCCATTCGACATCCACGTGCACTCGCGCCGGCCACGACTTGCGGACCCGGATTACGCGGAGCACCCACGGGTGCGTATGGAAGGCGGCAGCCAGTCGTTCGCTGAGCGTGTCATCCAACAGCGACAACGAACCGGATTCTGCTGTCTTCTGGAACACCTGTTCACGAATGTCGGCGGGAACCCAGCGTGGCGGGGTTGGAAGAATAATCTGTGCTGCTGTGATTTGATATTCCGGCCTTGCGGAAAGGTCCGGAACAAGTCGGTTGATCAGCAGAAATGCAACGGTCACCATGGCCACTACAGAGGCGACGAGCAGTGCCCCTGACGGCTTCCCACGGCGGGCAGCGGCCCCCGAGCGCGGAGCAGCCGGCTGTGCCGTTCGCGGCGTGGAAACAGGGCCGGGCGCAGGTGCAGCAACGGTGGCACCTGCCTGGACAGCACCGCCACTGACATCTTTTGCACTTTTGCGTCTGCCGGGTTTTCCTTGTGTTTCCATGAGGCTGGTCTTTTCTTCCGTGTCGAGTCACAGCAACTGTGACGAGCGCAGGAAGCCCCTGGCGCCCATTGAATTGTGCGCCCGAAAAGGCCGTCTGTACCCACGGAAGTTCGGCGATTGAACGTCTGTCGAAACAGACTCTGCGGATTCTGACGACCATGCCGTTGATCACCACGGTCGCAGTGCAGATGACGATTGCCCAGAACGACTCTTCCAAAAAGTCTGGCGATCGTTGTTGAGCAATTGCAGGGGATCATGGCGCAAAAATCGCTGCAGCAGACCAATTGGGAACACCACCGCGAAGTAAATTAAGAACAGCAGGAGGCGTGAAGTCAGCCAGCGGACTGGTGTTGTTACCCACATCAATCCAAAGAAGACCGGTGCTGCAATCGCTGGGTGAAACAGTCCAGGAAGAGACACCAGCGCTGCCAGTCCAGCCCCGGCAACGCACCAGCCTGGAAGGCCGCTGCGATAACAACTCGCAGCCGCGGCAAGACTGAACAACATGCAGAGCAGGGCGAACTGCCTGAGAGTCCGCGGGGATGGCTGCGTGACAGCCTGTGCGTGTCTTTTCCGGGCCGGAAACACGCTGAAGTTCTTGTCCTTAATGAGAAAGTTCTCAAGCACCAGCACATCCAAACCGGTGGCCTTGAAGCAGGCGAGGGCATCTTCCGGAGTGCAGACAATCGGTTCCCCGCGCACGTTGAAACTTGTGTTTACCAGCACCGGACAGCCAGTGAGTCGTTCAAATGCCGTGAGCAGGGCGTGCAGCCTGGGATGGCGGTCCCGATCCACGGTCTGCAGTCGCGCTGAGTTATCGACATGGGTCACCGCAGGAATCAGTGAGCGGGGAATGCGAAGACGTTCCAGCAGATCGGGCGAATGCTGCAAACGATCTTCCTCAGCCGGCGTCAGCGGGATCAGTCTGGTCGGATGCACAGCTGCGGTGAACAGCATGTAGGGCAGGTCTGCATGCGGTTCAACGTCGAACCACTGATCAGCCTGTTCCCGGAGTACAACCGGGGCAAACGGTCGGAAGCTCTCTCGGAACTTCACCTGCAGATTCAGAATTGTCTGCATGGATGTCGAGCGAGCATCGGCAAGGATGCTGCGATTTCCAAGCGCCCTCGGACCAAACTCCATCGCCCCCTGAAACCAGCCAATGGTTTTTCCCTGATTCAGCAGCATAGCCACGCGGCGCATCAGTTCTGTGTCTTCAGTAATCCGTTCGTAGCCAACTCCATACTTTTGCAGCGTCGCGGTAACTTCGGACTCGCCAAACACAGGTCCGGTCAGGCTGGCCCGGCAGCCATCAGGAACCGCCGGGAGCCGAGGTTGATTCAGAAGCTGATGCCAGACAAACAGTGCTGCGCCGACCGCTCCGCCAGCATCTCCGGCTGCAGGCTGCACCCAGACTTTGCGAAACGGCCCCTCACGCAGCAGCCGGGCATTTGCCACACAATTCAGCGCGACGCCACCGGCAAGCACAAGACTGTCCAGTTGTGTATGCTGATGGACTCGCCGGACCATGCCCAGCAACAAGTCCTCTGCCACCACCTGAATGCTGGCCGCAAGGTCCATGTGGCATTGCAACAGGGGCGACTCCGGCACCCGCGGCGGGACGCCAAACAGCCGTGCAAACCGACGGCTGGTCATCCTGAGCCCATGGCAGTAGCTGAAGTATTCCTGTCGCAGACGAAAACTGCCGTCCGACCGCAGCTCCAGCAAACGCTCACGAATCAGATCTGCCCACACCGGCTTCCCGTAGGGCGCCAGCCCCATCACCTTGTATTCTCCGCTGTTCACTCGAAAACCAAGATGTCCGGTGAATGCGGAATACAGCAACCCGAGTGAGTGAGGGAAATGCAGTTCCTCCACCAGCTCAATACGGTTTCCCTCACCTCTGCCCCAGCTGGCCGCCGCCCATTCGCCAACGCCGTCCACAGTCAGGACTGCCGCCTGCTGAAAGGGGGATGGAAAGAATGCGCTGGCGGCATGGCTTTGGTGGTGTTCCAAAAACAGCAACGTTGCGTTGGTGGCACCGGGAAGTTCGCGGCGAATGACGGACGGCATCCAGAGCTTTTCTTCAAGCCACGGAGGCATGGCTGCTGCGAAACTGCGGAGGCCGTACGGAGCGAAGGCAGTTGCCGTTTCCAGCAGGCGCTCAAAATGCCGCAGTGGCTTTTCGTACCAGACAACAAAATCGATGGCAGCTGGATCAACCCCAGCGTGTTTCAGGCACCAGTCCGCGGCCTGACAGGGAAAGGCTGGATCGTGGCGACGTCGTGAAAACCGCTCTTCCTGTGCAGCAGCCATCAGCTGGCCGTCGAGCAGTAAGGCCGCGGCGCTGTCGTGAAAAAAACCGGATAACCCAAGAATCAGCATGAGACCCCGTTGATTTTCCGGAAGGCGAACAGTCGACTGTCAGCCACCACCGCCACTCTGCAGCGACAGTCGTTCAGTGCTGTCCCCAAAGCTGGTGAGCGAGATCCGCATCCGATCCAGCATGGAAAGATAGAGGTTACACAGGGGCGTATGCGGAGACAGGGCAGCGAGGTGCCGCCCCGTGTCAATCGTATGCGCGCCCCGCCCCCCAAGAAGAATCGGCAGATTGGCGGGGTTGTGACTGTTACCGTCTGACATTCCTGAGCCAAGCATGATCATGCAGTAATCCAGCAGTGTGCCGGAACCTTCCGGGATCTCACGAAGCCGCTGCAGCAGTCCAGCGAACTGCCCAACGTACCAGCGAGTGATGGCATCATACTGAGCGATTTTCTGAGGACTGTCTTCGTGGTGCGACAACTCGTGATGTTCACCTCGAACTCCCTCAAGAAACGAAAAACTCTGACTGGAAACACCCCCGGCCAGCATCATCGAAACCACACGTGTGGCATCGGCGCGGAAGGCCTGCACAATCAGGTCGAACATCAGCCGAATGTGTTCACGGAAATCGATCTGGGCACCCGTCACCGGAAGCTTTGTCGAGCGAATGTCGCGCTGCAGCGCGGGGTTCTGCAGGCGAGTCTGCTTTGACGGGGCGAATTGCAGTCGGGCTTCCACTGCACGTACGGAATCCAGATACTCGTCCAGCTTATGACCGTCATCCCGTCCCAGTCGACGACGCAGACTGCGGGCGTCATCGAGCAGATAGTCCAGCAGGGGCTTTGTGCCTAACCGACCGGCGGTTGTTGCGGATGTCAGCCCGAAGAGTGTTTCGTAGACGACCTTCGGTGAAATCTCAGGGGTGACCGGCTGAGTTTCAGACTGCCACGAGATCCACGACGCGTACGCATGGGTAAAGCCAACGCTGCGGTCGATGCCAGGCATTACCGGATTGACACCGAGAACCAGCGACGGCACCGGAGTCTGTCCTTTGCAGGAAGCGGCCATCAGCTGATCCACTGAGATCCCGCCCGCACTTACGTCTCGTCCAATGGTTCTGCGAACGGGCATGCCCGTGAGGAAATTAGCGGTTTTGGAGTAGTGACCATCGCCGGATCGGCTGGCTGCTTTTTCAAGACCGCTTAACACCAGCACTTCACTGCGGACAGGTTCGAGCGGCTGCAGGATTGGAGACAGCGTGTAGCTTTCGCCCGTCTGCTGCGGAACCCAGTGATCGGCGTACATACCATTGGGAAAATGCAAAAATGCGGCTCTGAGCGGCGGCGCATGCTGCGCGTCGTCCGCCCGGAGCAATCGCGGCTGCAGGGAACACAGCCATGGCAGCCCCAGCGTAATTCCGGCTGAACGCAGGCAGTGACGGCGAGCTGGCAATCGGTGACGATTTGACATGCGGCGTTAATTCCGGAAAGGCAGAATCCACTCGATTGTGCATTGAACCAGCGAAAGAGGGCTGGGTCCAGCCCGATCAGTCAGGAATTCAGAAATCACCGGGTCCCTCCCGCCTGCATTGAATAGCGGTGCTGAAACGCAAAACTCAGAATGATCTCTTCCAGCAGTCCCCGGGCTTTTCCCTGATCGTCCCGCAAACGTTCGAGGCAACGCGCCACCACACAATCGTCAATCGACGTCAAACTTCGTCCGAGTGCGTATCCCAGAAGCCTGCGGGTAAAGTGCCTCCGAAATTCATCCTCCCGCGCCAGCAGGGCCTGTTTCAGTCCCGCGGGACCGGTCACCTGAGTGCCGTCGGGCAGCAGGCCCTGAGCATCCACGGGGAGCCCGGCATCAAGCGTTCGCCAGCGACCAATCGCGTCAAAATGCTCCAGACTGAAACCCAGTGGATCCATCACCTCGTGGCACACAGCGCAGTCCGGATCTTTCCGATGAGCCTCAAGCCGCGCACGCATCGTGGGAGGCTGATCGCCGACATCGGCCTGTTCAAGAGGCGGAATTCCCGGGGGCGGTGGCTCTACAGGTGTTCCCAGAAGATTCTGGAGCAGCCACTTGCCGCGCAGCACAGGACTGGTTCTGACCGCGTAGGAAGTCGCCGTCAGCACCGCCCCAAGGCCTGCCGTCCCGCCCCGTTGTGTATTGCCTGCAGAGATACGAAACCAGCCGGCCTGGTCCGGTTCCGGAAGTCCGTAGAAGCGGGCCAGCCGTGCATTCACCCAGACGGTGTCCGCTGCCAGCAAATCTGTCAGTGGTCGATTCTCCTGAAACACGGCAGCAATGGTTCGAATTGCCTCTTCTCGAAAGTCGGCAGCCACTTCCTCCGTGTACTCCGGAAACAGCTGCGGGTCGGGACGTCGCTCTGCCGTCTCATCCAACCCCAGCCACTGCACACCAAACGCTTCCCCAAGCGCTCGACTGCGTGGATCGCGGAGCATGCGATCCAGCTGCCTGCGAAGTTCCGGTGACGCCAGCAAGCTCCCGGACTCCGCGGACGCTCTGAGTTCCGCGTCCGGGATTGACGACCAAAGAAACAGTGACAATCGTGTGGCAAGCTCGTCGGCACTCAATCGCACAACCTCCACCCCGTCGATTGGTTCCGGTTCCACGACAAACAGGAAATGCGGCGACAGCAGAATTGCCTGCAATGGCAGTTCAAGCGCCTCAAGTGTCGACGCAGCTGAACCTGCAGACGTGGCATACAGCTGCAGCAGAGGGGTCAGTTCGTCCGCTGCCGGAGTTCTTCGCCAGGCTCGAGCCACGGTGGCAGCCAGCAAAGGCCGAACATCGTCCGCAACTGCCACCGGCATACCGGAAGCCAGCCGGCTGATATCAAAGTCAGCCAGCAGGGACCGCTGTTGAGGATCGGGCTGCTCCAGATCCTGACGCAGTGCGCGGCGAACTGCAGCACTGGTGGACGACATCCACGAGGCCAGATGCCCCGGGGACGTGAACAGGACATCTCCCACATTATCGAATCCTTCACCGCCCGAGGCCTCAGCGGGCGGCAGTTCGTCAGATCGCAGGTCCACGCCGAGCAGATCGCGAATTGCGTTGCGGTACTCCAGTCGTGTCAGCCGGCGTGTGCGTACATAACCGGGGTAGTGCTGCTGATTCTGTTCCGTGGGGATCTGTTCGCAAAAGGCGGACGGCGGTCGCTTTTTCCACCAGCGATCCAGTGTTCGACGTTCGTGGTTGTCCAGCGAAGGATGGCCGGCTGGTGGCATCTGTCCATCGCGAATTCGCGAAAAAGCCTGATCCCAGACGAACGCGGAATTCGCTGCCACCGGTGCCTGGCCGATCTGGGCCACGGTGAATGCATCGGGATCGTCCGACTTCGAGTGACAGGCTGCACAGCGATTTTGCAGCAGCGGATGAATCCGCTCTCTGTAGTCATCCATCCAGCGTTCCGCAGCAAACTGCTGCAGGGCCAATTGAATACGGTCGGCAGCCGCCTGATCACCGGAGTAGTCATTGCAGAGGGTCCACTGATCGGGGCGCATGGCGGTTTGCTGCAGCCGCCAGCGCGGTCTGACAGCCAGCTGCAGACGCACGGATTCGTGGAGTGCCGTCAGTCGCAGGGGCTCAGGAACCGCGGGATTCGCGGCGACTGATTCAAAGTTGCCCCGAGCTGCATCAAACTGCTGCAGTTCCCGCTGAATCTCAGCGCGTCGCAGCGTTAGCAGAGCTTCAGGCAGCGGATTGTCGTGAGCCTGATCTGGCATCGCTGTTGCGGACTGAGTGACACCAGCGAGATTACCGGCAGCGATGTGATCACCAGCATCCAGCAGCGGCTTCAGCGGTGTGCTGTTCGGTGGCAGGTCAGGCCATGTCAACCGCACAATTTCTTCCGCCTGAAGACAGCGGTCGAATAACGCCACTTCGTCGAACTCCATGCAGCCTGCGAGACTTCCGTTACCCGCGAGCCCCAGCCGGAAACGACTGTGAGACTTCGGGGGCACGCAGGCCCCCTGCCACGGAACGGCAGCATACAACAGGCCATTCACGTACAGCCGAAGTTCATTTCCATCCCATGTGCCGGCGACCGCGGTCCATAATCCTTCCGGGATCTGAACGCGCGAGGAAATCGAGACAGCTGCGGAACCCTTCGGCTGCCCCAGCGAAAACAGCAGCGTATTGCAGGGACGCAGCAGTTGCAGACACCAGCCCACGTGCACGCCGTCCCCCATGGACAGCACCGAGCAGACGGTGCCATAGAAACTTTCCGCGGCATCCGCTTCGCCAAAATGCCTGAACCACGTGTGGAAAGAAAACGCCTGATGCGTCGGCACGGAAAGCCGCGCGTGCAGAGCGGCATGCCGAAGCCGCACAGCCTGCTTCCATGGCCAGCGACCCTCCGTGACACTGAATGCGTTGCTGCTTTTACCGGGATCCGGCAACTCCAGCGACAGCCGCCCAACAAGCCCGGACTGATTGGCAAACGTCGCCGATGCGGCTGAAGAGTCCTGGAATGTATAGAGCCGATCAATACCGGGGAGCCCCGCTGTGATCCGTTGCTGTCGACGCCACTGCAGCCATTCAACGCCATCCCCTGTTTCTTGTTCGGACCTGCAGTACAGCACACCGCAGATCGCCACAAGAATCACGGCTGAAAACAGGCAGAAGAGTAAGCGGGGGCTGAACACCGGAGGCCCTCTGTTAAGCCAGAACAGGAATTCACAGCAGTGGCTGGGTTGCGTCACCGAACTGATTCATCTGAATCCCATGCCGCTGCAACATCGAGAGATACAGGCTGCAAAGTGGAGTGGAACCATCGCGGTAGCTGATGTGCCGTCCGGAAGGCAGCCCGCCACCACGGCCAGCGAGGAGAATGGGCAGGTTGTCTGTGTCGTGGCGGTTACCGTCGGAGAGTCCGGAGCCGAACAGCACCTGAGTACTGTCGAGCAGCGAGCCTGCGCCTTCGGGCGTATCCCGCAGTCGCTGGACAAAGCCCGCAAACTGCTCCACGTACCAGCGATTGATTTTCTGGTAGCTGCTGACCTTGTGCGGATCCAGCTGATGATGCGAAACTTCGTGATGTGCTTCGGGAACGCCCAGAAAAGCGAAGCTTTGTACGGAAGAGTCGTTGGCAAGCATCATCGATGCAACTCGGGTGGAATCCGCCCGCAGGGCAAGTGTGAGCACATCAAACATGGCGGACATGCGTGAGCGAAAGTCGACGGGCTCCGGAGGAGGGGACGGCGTTTCGATCGACGGCCTCGCCGCGGATGCCTGACCATTCGCAGCGGCCTTCTCTGCGAACCGGATTCGCGATTCGACTGCTTCGACCGCCGTCAGATATTCATCGAGCTTCACGCGATCGTCACGGCCCAGCGCAGACCGCAGACTGCGGGCGTCCTCCAGCACCAGATTCAGCAGGCGGGAATTTGTTTTTCGCGATTCTGCAGTGGCAGCAGCCGACCTTCCAAACAGTCGCTCAAACACCACGCGCGGAGTATTCTCGGGCATTGCCGGTCGCTCCGCCGTCTCCCATGAGATCAATGAGGTGTATAACAGAGTGATGCCCGTTGGGCGGTCGACGCCAGTTCGCACGGGCTCAACACCCAGCACAAGGTTTCGAACGGGCGTCTGGTCGCCGATCTGCGAAGCGATCAGCTGATCAACGGAAATTCCGCCGGCGCTGAGCTGTTTTCCGCTGGTCTTGTGCACCGGCATACCGGTCAGAAAATTGGCCGTCGCCGTCTGATGACCGCCACCGTCCTGACTGTGACGTTTGTCAAGCCCGGTCAGCACCAGCACGTCATCGCGGACGGGTTCGAGCGGCTGCAGGGTGGGACTGAGTGTGTAGGCTGGACCTTCGTCTGCCGGAGTCCAGTCCTGTTCCCAAATCCCATTGGGGAAGAACAAAAACACACTGCGTACCGGTGGAGCGGGGTCGCGGGCTGAGAATTTTCCGGCCAGAAGGGAGGGCAGAAACGGCAGAGGTAATGTCGCCCCCGTGCCATGAAGGAATCGTCTGCGGGAAGCGTTCATCGGACGGCCTGACGGTTACGGAATGGATAACTCAGTATAATCTCCTCGATCGCCGCGGACGAGCGATTTCCGGAATCCTGCAGCCTTTGCAGGCAGCGATCCACCACACACAGGTCGAACCGCTCCAGCTCGCGTCCCAGTGCATACCCCAGCAGCCTGCGACAAAACAGCCTCAGGAACTGCTGGTGACGAGTTCTCAGCGCCAGCCGCAGCCCATTCAGGCCCTGAATTCGTTCTCCGGAGGGCAACAGCCCTGTGGCATCCACCGGCCCCGTGCCATCATCCCTGCGAAACCGACCCGTCGGACCAAACTCCTCCAGCGCGAATCCCAGCTGATCCATCGTCTGGTGACAGGCCGCACAATTGGGGTCACTGCGATGCTGCTCCAGACGTTCACGCAAAGTGAGCGGAGCGTCCGGATCAGATTCCTCCGGAAGCACCGGGATGTCAGGGGGCGGAGGCGGTACCGTTTCCCCAAGGATGGTTTCAAGGATCCAGCGACCGCGGAGCACCGGGCTGGTCCTGCGGGGCCGGGATGTGGCCGTAAGCACGGCTGACAGTGACAACACACCACCCCGGGACTGATCCGTGATCGGAATCCGACTCCACTCCTGATCAGCGCTGGCAGGCAACTGATAGAAATCTGCGAGGCGTCCATTCGCCATGACATAGTTCGCCTCCAGCAGCTCGGTCAGCGGGCGGTCCTCACGCAGCACAAACCCCACGAACCGCGATGCCTCCTCCTGCAGCAGCGCTGCCAGCTCCGGCGTCCATTCCGGAAACAGCGCCTGATCAGGCTGCAGATTGTCCGGTCGATCAAGCCCCAGCCACTGCAGCCCAAAGCCGTCACCCAGGGCTGCGGACCGCGGATCGCGCAGCATCCGCCTGATCTGCTCACGAATTTCCTGAGGACTGTCCAGCCGGCCATTCAGAGCAGCCGCCATCAGCTCGTCGTCCGGGAGTGAGGACCAGAGAAACAGTGACATTCGCATGGCCAGCTGCTCCGGACGCAGCGGGTAATCGCCCTGTGTACCCGTTTCAGGTTCGGCAACCAGCAGGAAGGCCGGTGACAGCAGTACAGCCTTAACACATTCTCCGACGGCTGCTGCGAAATCACTGTGTTCACCGAAGGCGGTGTCGAAGAGCCGCAGAAACCGCTCCAGCTCTGCAGCAGTCGGAAGTCGACGCCAGGCACGCAACATCAGCGGTCGCAGACACGCCAGTGCCGCATGGCGAGCCGTGATGGCAGACGTCGGCAGCTGCCGCAGTATTCGCCTGTCGTCGGCTGACGTCAGTGCAAGGTCAGTCGCCACCGCCCGGTCGACGGCAAAATGGACAGACTGCAGCCACGACTCCAGCAGCGACGACGACGTAAACAGCGTCGCCGAACTGGTATCGAAGCCTTCACCACCCGAACCTTCAGGCGGTGGCAGTTGAGCATCCGTGAGTTCCACATTCAGCAGGTCGCGGACGGCATTTTGAAGTTCGCGTCGTGTGAGTCGCCGCGCGGCGGCAAAACCAATCCGCCAGCCGACCTCTTCAAAATATCTCGGTTCGTCGGCGTCCTCAGGGATCTCTTCGCAGAGTCCCATGCGCGGCCGGCTGTCCAGCCAGTGCAGAAGTCTTTGCCGATCAGCGGGGGCAAGCCGCACACTGTGCAGTGGCGGCATGGATCCCTGTCGCACCACGGTGGCCACCTTCTGCCAGAACTGAGCACCCACCGAAACAGCATCCTCAGCCGTGCGAATGGCGGCAAGATCAGGGCGGAGGACTCCGTCCCCTGTGTGGCAGGGGAAGCAGGCTGACTCGAGGATCGGACGGCCCCGTCCCTCGAAACGCTGACCCCACGCATCCGCCTCGGCAAGGGCCAGCTGCAGCTGTGCAGCTCTGTCGGAGGTCAGGAGTTTTATTTGCAGCGATTCGTCAGAGACAATCGAGGCCTGCTGCGCCCTCGGGTCTTTTCTTTGTGTGATCGATGAAGGAGGCTGTGTGCCGTCCTTCAGGGCCTGGAGTTCCGTGGTCGCGGCACCACGAATGGAATCCGGCCGGGAGGCGGCTGTGGCTGCTGTAAACCATTGTCCGGACTCCGCGAACCGCCCCAGTTCACGATCACATTCACCGAGCCTGAACTCAGCAAGTCCTCGCAGTGGCGAGTCGGCTGGGAGATTTTGCAGGCCCTGCAGTTCGGTCGCCGCCTTCGCCGGTTCACCAGCCGCCAGCAGCCTGCCGCACTGCAGCAGTGCCGACGTCTCCCGCGAGCGGGCGGAAACAGCAGGCCAGGCAGTTTGCAGAATTTCCTGATCTGACAGGCATCGCGCGTAGAGAGCAAAATGTTCAATGTCGAAGCGAACACAGCCAAGACCATTGCCCACGTACCCAAGTCTCAGTCTTGATGACCGTGGAACAGGCATGAACGGCCCTGAGCACTCCCGACGGCCGGCGAGCATCCCGTTGACGTAAATTCTCACTTCGCTGCCATCCCAGGTCCCGGCCAGGTGCGTCCAAACTCCAGCCGGAATCCGGGACAACGCCGTCACCGGAAGGGCCGGTTCCGGCTTGGGGCGACCCAGCTGGAATGACAGCGTATTGGAGGGAAACTGCAGCGAAAATAAAAATCCGTTCCAGATGCCATCTCCCATGGCAGCAAGCGTGCCACTGTGTCTGGCATTGCCACCAAGAACAAAGCCCTGCCCGTGATGACGCACTCGAAGTTCCACTGTCAGCTGGCGGTGGACAGTCGCGGGGAGTGATTCCATGGGAATGTCTTCAAGGCGTACGGCCCGCAGCCCATCTTCACGGCCGGCAACCAGCCTTGGAACGCGACCCTGATCCGCCATGGCAGCAGTCATTTCGCCATGCCATGCAACTAAATTGCGAGAACGCAGATGCGCATCATCGCCGGTGAACACATAGCAGCGGGTCAGCAGTGGCTCACGCAGCCGCTGACTGTGTTCCTGTTGCCACGCCGCAGATGCGAGCCTGGTTCCGGATGCCAGAAATCGTGGAAGGGCCAGCGCGGCGCAGAAAACAAGCGGAATTGTCAGCCATGCAGCTCGGCGGAAAGGGAAGAGTTTTCTTGTGCCGAGTGACATATACACACCACGATCGGAGGCGGGCTGAATTCAGCCGCGCAGTTTTTTCCAGTGCTCAGACCAGCGTTCCCTGAAGAGCTCACGACTTCCAAGATGGAGTGCAATCAAGTCCTCCCGCTGTCCCTGCGGCAAATCGCCGTTCCATGCATAGAACACCTGCGTCTGGATGACGCGTTCAAATTCCTGTCGTTGCCAGCGCTGAGCCGGGACGGGGGTTTTGGCCGCCGCGGTGGCCTTCGTTTCCAGATTCAGTCTTTCAAACGGTTTCCCCTGATACACGGCTTCCATCGGTGTGCCATCGCTGCCGAACAGGGAAAAGCAGAGCAGCGCACGATCGAAACTGCCTTTCTGCAGATCAACCACAACGCAGTGCCAGATACTTCCCGCGGTATCTTCCACCTCATAGACGGTCCGGTCCGCTATTTTCCATCCATTTGCCACGTAGCAGCCGCTGAGTTCGTGCCATGCGACCCACTGGGCCTGGTCGACGGATACAAAAGCCGTGGTGGGGCCCTTGGTGTAGTTCCACGAATGCACCCACCAGGATTCGCGATCCGCCACCTCCGTGGGGTCCGCCGCCGGCGTGAACCGAACCTGCCTCCAACCATCAAGCACCGGCGGAAGGCCGTCGGCGGCCAGCACCATATCGCCACGTTTGGGGCCAGGAATCGCGCTGGCTCGGCCCGAGGGCAGAATGTATTTTCCGGCGATCATGCACAGCATCAGCAGCACAAGGCTCAGAAACAAACCAGGTTCACGCCTGCGTCGAGGTCCTGGAGCAGATTCCTGTGCTGAAGTGGGCATGGCATTGGCCGTGGAAACGGTGAATAAAAAAGATGTCAATTCAGGTCGAGACCGGTCTCTCGGCCAACTGCCGAACGTCTTCGTCGACCATCAGATGAATCAACTCCCGGAATGTCAACGTGTGGGTCCAGCCCAGTTTCTGTTGCGCTTTTGCAGCATTGCCGAGCAGCCCGCAGGCATCGGCTGGTCGGATAAATCGCTGCTCTTCACGAACGTGATTCCGCCAATCCAGCCCCACGCGTTCGAAGGCAAGGCTGAGCAGTTCGCGGATGGTGTGCTCTTTCCCGGTGGCGAGGACATAATCGTCAGGAGCGGGTTGCTGGAGCATCAGCCACATGGCGTTCACGAAGTCCACCGCATAACCCCAGTCGCGGGCGGCATCCAGATCTCCCAGACTGAGTTGTTTCTGGAGGCCGGCCTGAATGCGTGCCGCAGCGAGACTGACCTTGCGAGTGACAAAGTTCTCGCCACGACGCGGGCTCTCGTGGTTGTAGCAGATGGCATTGCAGAAAAAGAGCCCATGGGCTTCGCGATAAATCCGCGTCATCTGCGTGGCAAACGCCTTGGCGCAGCCATATGGAGACACGGGTGCAAAGGGAGTGGATTCGTCCTGTGGACTCTTCTCCGGACTTCCAAAGATTTCCCGACTGCTGGCGTGCAGAAATCGCGGTGGCTGCTGGAGGTCGCGAAGAATCTCCATGATCCGCAACGTTCCCATCGCCGTCAGATCACAGGTGCTTTCAGGGATTTCAAAGCTTAGACCCACATGGCTTTGCCCCGCGAGATGATAAAATTCCGTCGGCCGAACCCGCATAATGATCCGGCGAATCGTCGTGATGTCCGAGAGATCCGCATAGTGCAGGAACAGTCGCTGGCCGTAGACGCTGTCGTCGGTGTACAGGCGGTTCAGCCGAATCCGTTCCAGCGAACTGCTGCGACGGACAATCCCGTGCACCTCATAGCCCTTTTGCAGGAGCAGTTCAGTGAGGTAGGACCCGTCCTGTCCGGTAATTCCTGTGATCAGAGCAATCATTGAGTGTGCCGTCCGGCGAAAACAACGGGCAATCCTTAACAGTTACTTTCTGGCTGCCGCCAGAATGGCTTCCTCGCGGGCCAGTGCAAGGTCATGATCGACCATGAGAGCCGCCAGCTGCTCAAGCGTTGTCGTGGCTGTCCAGCCCAGCTTTTCAGTGGCTTTTGTGCAGTCACCCAGCAGCAGATCCACCTCGGCCGGCCGGAAATAGCGGGCGTCAATTTCGATGTGATCCGCGGGATTCAGTCCCAGACGCGCGAAAACAATGTCTGCGAATTCCTGAACGGTCTGCGTACGTCCGGTTGCCAGCACGAAGTCGTCAGGCTCACTGTGCTGGAGCATTCTCCACATGCCTTCGACATAGTCCTTTGCGTAACCCCAGTCGCGTTTGGCGGCCAGGTTTCCAAGATAGAGTTTCTGCTGCAGGCCGAGCTTGATGCGAGTTGCTGCGCGGGTGATCTTCCGCGTCACAAAGGTTTCACCACGACGCGGACTTTCGTGATTGAACAAAATTCCGTTCACCGCAAACATGTCATAGGATTTGCGATAATTCACCGTCTGATGAAAGGCGAAAACCTTCGCGCAGGCGTAGGGACTCTGCGGACGAAACGGGGTGTTTTCGGTTTGAGGTGTTTCCAGAACCTCGCCGTACATCTCGCTGGACGAGGCCTGGTACACGCGCACGCTTTTCTTCTTGTTCAGCTGTCGGGCCGCCTCCAGCACATTCAATGCTCCGCCACCCGTCGCCTGAAATGTGTAGGCCGGCTGATCAAATGAAACCCTGACGTGACTTTGAGCACCCAGGTTGTAGATCTCGTCAGGTTCCAGATCCAGCACCAGATTGGTCAGACTCTGCCCGTCGGTCAGATCCCCGTAGTGCAGAAACAGTCGAGCACCTGCGTTGTGAGGGTCCGTGTAAATGTGATTGATGCGACCGGTGGTGAATGTCGACGCACGGCGTACAAGGCCGTGCACCGTGTAGCCCTTTTCGAGCAGAAGTTCGGCAAGGTAAGAACCATCCTGGCCGGTGATGCCGGTGATCAGTGCGGATTTAGTCATGGGGTGCTGCAGGGGAAGAGAGGAAAAACGAAGTTGAATACAGGGAATCAGAACGGATTTCGGCCAGACTTCACGACGACCGAACCCTCTACACTACTCCGACGAAAAATCAGGCGGAATTTGAAAATCAATCCAACGGACACGGCAGCAGGTAAAAGACTGCTGATTGGTGGCTTCATAACGACTGCAGCGAATGGGGCGACAGAACGCCCTAAACATTTCTGAGACTGCTGTTTCCGGACGCCGCCAGAAAATCCCGGTATGCGTCCCTGATGCCGTCTTCAAGGGAAATTCGCGGTTGCCAGCCAGTGGCCTGAATGCGACGAATATCGCAGAGCTTTCGGGGAGTACCGTCAGGCCTCGTCGGGTCCGTGGTGATTTGACCAGTGTATCCCACCACTCGAGCCACCAGCTGGGCCAGCCCAAGAATGCTGATCTCCTCTCCGCTCCCCACGTTGACCAGGTCCGGAGGATCCTCCAGACTCAGCAGGTGCAGAATCGCGGCTGCCAGGTCGTCCACATGCAGAAATTCTCTGAGCGGCGTTCCGGTACCCCAGATCCGGACTTCGCTCTGTCCGGACATCGTTGCTTCATGAAACCTGCGAATCATCGCCGGCAGCACATGGCTGTTGTCCGGATGATAGTTGTCACCCGGTCCGTAGAGATTTGTGGGCATCGCAGAATGATACAGAACTCCGTATTGACGACGGTGAAACTCACAGAGCTTCAGACCGGCAATCTTGGCGATCGCATAGGCTTCGTTTGTCGGTTCCAAAGGCAGCGTCAGCAGACTTTCTTCCGGAATGGGCTGCGGCGCCAGACGCGGATATATGCACGTGCTGCCAAGAAACAGAAATCGTGGCGTACCACACTTCCACGCGGCGTGCACCGCATTCCCCGCCATCATCAGGTTCTCATACAGGAAATCAGCAGGATAAGTGCTGTTTGCAAGGATCCCGCCGACACGCGCCGCAGCGAAAATCACAACATCAGGTCGCTGCTCTGCAAAGAAATCATGCACCGCCTCCTGATTCGTCAGGTCCAGCTCTGACCGCGATCGCAGGAGCAGCCGGCTGAAGCCCTGCTGCCGCAGATTCCGCACCACTGCGGACCCCACCATTCCGCGGTGCCCAGCCACAAAGATTGAAGTGTTTCGTTCGAGCATGCGTGCACCAGAAAACAAAGACCCCAAATGAAAACCAGCTTACCGCAGGGCAGATACGGCCCCGTGACAATGCCGGCCGCTGGCACACGGGCCCACCGGCTCAGCGATTACATCCATCAGCAGCCGGCGAAACTTCTCGACGCTTTGCGGCCGACTGTATTGCGTCTCGGCCAGCTGCCGCGCACGCATACCCATGTCCCGCAGCCGCCCGGGATCAGCCGCAGCCTCACGAATCGCTGCTGCCAGCTCCGCAACACTCCCGGATGGCACCGCAAACCCCACCCGCTGCTCCGAAATCACTCGGTGCAGCTCAGACCCGGCCGGTGCATTGGTCAGACAGGGCCGTCCGGCCGCCAGAATTCCATAAAGTTTGCTGGGCATCAGACACCCAGCCAGCTCGGCGGCCAGAGGCACCAGATGCAGGTCGGCTGCCGCCAGGCTGTCGGCAAGCTCTTCCCGAGGCTGGTAGTCGAAGAAGCTGATATTTTTCAGACCACGTGCAGCAACCTCGTCCCGCAGCTGCCCCTCCAGCGATCCCCGGCCGACGAACGCGAAGTGGATCCGTGCTTCATCCACAAGGAGCTCAGCGGCCGCCACGAAACTGCTCAGTCGCTGCGTGAGTCCCAGATTGCCGGAATACATCACCACGAATTTATCGGTCAGGCCGTGTTGCGTTCGAAATCGGCTGGTGGCCTGCGCGGGGATGATCTTTTGAGTGTCGGCCCAGTTGGGAATGACTGCAACTCGATCGGGACAGACATCCTCTGCCACCAGCAGTTGCCGCATGTCCTCGCTGAGTACCACCACCCTGTCGCATTTTCGATAGACATCAAACAGCGACCTTCGCAGCCGTCGCACCGCAAAACTGTCGCGGATCTTTCCTATGGCAAGACCAACGTCCGGATGGATGTCCTGCAGGTATCCCACCAGTTTACAGCCAGTACGCTGCTGCAGGCGATGCGCTTCCAGGGCAAGCAGAAACGGGTCGGTCTCGAACACAACAACATCCGGAACGGGCCAGCGCTGCAGAGTCCGGCAGACGGCCAGCGAGAATGTGAGGTAGTTGACGAGCCTGGCCCAGATTCGCCCTTTGGGGAACCTGGTGTGTCGCAGTCGCCGGATTCGCACGCCGCCGTGCCCTTCCAGCTGCCGCCAGTCTGCGGGGGCCAGAGGATTGATACTGTTGGGCTGACCCGCCAGGACTTCGACCTGAAAATCTTCAGACAACCCCTCACAGAGTTCCGTGAGCAGTTGTCCGGTGGCTTCCATGTCGGGCCAGTAGGATCTGTTGAGAAACAGCACCCTGGGCGGCACAGTCCGGAGGTCTGGATTGCGGATCATGTCGGAAGAATTCCGCTGCGGGACGGAGCAATTCGGGGGCCTCCGGGAAAGCGGGTTCAGTCGGCTTTCCGATCGTCCTCTGGGGACTCTTCAGAACGAGTTTCCGCGGTGATGGCCGCCGGTTGCGTGCGAGACTGGCCGGCGCGGTCATCCGAGTAGTATTCGGAGCCTTCGGTTTCTGTGTAGGAGTTGTAAGAACCGTATCTGCCGTAGCCGTACTTGTAGTTGTAGTTCTTGTAGTAGTTGCGGTAGTCGGTGTAGCGGTAGTTGCCGTAGCCGTAAGCATCCCGTTCTTCCACACCATTGATGACAATGCCGGCCACCGTGGCTCCGATGTCTCGGAGCGATTCAATTGTGCGTTTGCCCAGTTCGCGAGTATGGCGGCTGAGACGCATGCACACAATGACGCCATCAACGCGGGCAGCCACACCGGTCGGGTCGGTCACCGCCAACACCGGTGGGGTGTCGACAATCACATAGTCAAACCGTGATCGCAGGTCCTCAAGAAAACGTTCGTATTCGGGACGTGCCAGCAGTTCGGCGGGGTCCTTGGGGCGGGGGCCACAGGGAATGACGCTGAGATCCGGCACCTGTGTCGGCTGAATGACAAGATCCAGCGGCAGGGTTCCACGAAGCACATCCACAACGCCCTGCTTGTTGTCAGCACCTGTCAGTTTGTGCACTTTAGGACGCCGCAGGTCACTTTCGATGATCACCGTTTTCTTGCCGGACTGAGCCAGCGAGATGGCGAGGTTGAGTGCCAGTGTGGATTTGCCGTCTCCGGCCGCCGGGCTGGTAACGGAGATCACCCGATGCTCGCCACCCAGAGCACTGAAGCACACCGCAGTACGAATCGCGCGGAAGGCTTCTGCGGGGCGAGATCGTGGCAGGTGAACAGAAATCGCCGACCGGTCGAATTTGCTGTCTTCCGGAGCAGACTTCAGCCGCTGCTCGGTGATGAACGGGATGTGGCCCATGATCGGTACACCGAACTCCCGGATGATGTCCTCAGGCTTGCGGAATGAACGGTCCGCCATTTCGATGAGATAGCCGATGCCAAGTCCGAAGAGTGCTCCAAGCAGAGCTCCCATCCCCAGGAAACGTTCCATGATCGGGGAGATTTTCACACCTGTCCGGGCTTTGGAAAGCACCTGGGCTGTGACACCGCCCATTCCCGCGTTGACCTGCACTTCGCTGATTGACAGCGTGGTCTCGTTGAAGAGGCTGGACAAACGGTCTATTTCGGCCTTCTTGTTTTTGTCTTCGATTTCTTCCATCATCAGCTTGCGTGCCAG
Source organism: Planctomycetaceae bacterium (assembly GCA_040382995.1). Lineage (GTDB taxonomy): Bacteria > Planctomycetota > Planctomycetia > Planctomycetales > Planctomycetaceae > SXXK01. Next base: position 6,254 of record JBEIEK010000041.1, on the reverse strand, counting down.
CAGGTCTTCGCTGTCTGCGAGCGATTTGACGGATTCCTGCTGACGCTGGATGATGCTGAGCTGCTGTTCAAGCGACTGCAGGTAGACGGTGAGGAAGTCCTGGGAGCTTTCTTCGGCGGGCGATTCAGTGGCATCCCCATCGCTGGGTTCGGCGGTGTTGCCTGCAGTGGTCCTGCCGGCGGCTTCGAGACCAGCTATGTCCTGCAGATGCTTACGCGTCATCTGAATTTTCATCTGAAGAGATTTCAGACGCGGGTGGCCGGGGCCCAGTTCAGCCGCCAGCCGTGCCTCTTCGAGGTAAAGAGGAAACAGCTGCTCGCTCATGCCATCAGTGGAACTTGTGGACACCCCCTGCCGCTCAGAATTGGGGCGATTGTTGGTGACGAGCAGAATAATGGCTTCGCGTGCTCCGCCCTTGGCAAGTGCTTCGCGGAGTTGTTCGAGTTCGGCCTGCAGTTCGGCCTTTTGCAGTTCATACTCGGCCACCCTCGCTTCAGCGGACCGAGCCCGGATGCGATAGGGGTTGTCGCCATCGGTGGAGAGATTGGAGGTTTCACGGAACTGCGCGTATTCCTGCTCGGCGTTGCGAAGCATTTCCAGAAATTCGTCGCGGGCCCGGCTGAGGATCAACTTGAGTTCTTCGGAGGCGTCTTTGTAGTTTTCCTTCTGGGCCAGAACATATTCTTCGGATGCCGCGTTGGCGATGTCGCGAATGTCTTCCGGGTTGGTACCAGTCACGGAGATGGAGATGACGCTGGGAGAGAGCGAACGGGCGGACAACATTCCGGCCATTGAGGCAATTGCTTCCTCTTCGGGCATGCCGGAGAGGGTGGATTTGCTGGCGAGGCCGTGGTTTTTGTAGGCCGCCGACAGCGTCCGCGGGCTTTTTAGAACGTAAACGGCGTCGGTCAGGTCCTTTTCGGCCATCATGTCGCGCAATCGAGGATCTGACTGGCGGTGAATGACCTGCACCATCGCTTCGGCGCGGTACTGTGGGACTTCGCGGTTGAGCATCATGTAGCCCACGCCGGTGCCCAGCAGTCCGAAGAGAATGACAAACGACTTGCGGCGGCGAATGAAACCCACGAGATCCAGCCCGGGGGTGGAATCGTCAGCGAGTTTTTGCGCCAGCTGGGCGTCGATTTGGGCAGTGGACACTGATAATGCTCCGCTTGCAGTGCGATGGATCAACAGCTCATTTTTGGACGGCGGGGCTGGAAGATCCAGAACGGATTCAAGTTTTTTGTGAAGGAAACCGGGGATTGTTCGATTTGCCCGGATTTATCAGGCTGACGGCGGGTGCGCAATCGGCAAAACGAGTGAACCATCTTTGCGGATTGTCGGCAGCGCCACAGAGACTCGACAATCCCGGACCCCCACGCATTCGACCGAACCGATTCAACCCGCACACTCGTCAAGAACGGTCAGCGCAAGTTGAGAATCCACACCGCGAACCGTTTCCACATGGCCGATCCGATCCGGCAGAACGAACCGCAGCTGTCGACTTTCCGTCTTCTTGTCCAGCAGCATGCAACGCAGAATTTCCTCGGGCTGCTGCTGCAGGTCCGCTGGTACGGACACGGGAAGTCCCAGTGCCTGCAGAAGCTGGCGCTGTCGAGCAGTCTCAGCCGCAGAGATCCGCCCCAGTCGCTCTGCCAGTCGGCTGGCACACAACATGCCGATGGCCACCGCTTCGCCGTGCAGCAGTTGCCCGTAGCCGGCCAGCGCTTCAAATGCATGACCGAATGTGTGCCCATAGTTCAAAATGGCCCGCAGCCCCGTCGTTTCGTATTCGTCCGCCTGCACAACCTGTGCTTTCAGCTGGCAGCTGCGGGCGATGACGGTGTTGAGCACTTCCGCTTCACGGGAAATGAGCTGCGCTGTGTGCTGTTCGAGATACTCGAAAAAGTTCGCATCGAGGATCACACCGTATTTCACGACCTCCGCCAGCCCCGAGCGATAGTCGCGGTCCGGGAGTGTTGCGAGGGTGCTTTCGTCAATGAGCACCCCTGCGGGCTGGTGAAAGGCGCCGATCAGATTCTTTCCCCGGGGATGGTTGATGCCTGTTTTTCCGCCGACCGAACTGTCCACCATCGAAAGCAGCGTGGTCGGGACCTGAACGAAACGCAGTCCCCGGGCGTACGTGGCGGCTGCGAAACCAGCCAGGTCCCCCGTGACTCCGCCTCCCACTGCCGCCACAATCGTGCGACGGTCAGCCGACATGTCAACCAAAGCGTCGTACAGCTGCTGGGTGCGCTGCCAGGACTTGGAGGCTTCTCCGGAGGGCACGCTGACTTCAGCCACTTCGGCCCCCGCCTCTCGCAGCGCCCCGGAAAACTCAGCGGCATGCGAATTCGCAAGCACCGCATCGGCAACCACCAGCACTCGCTGACCGGCAGGCGAACCGATGGCGGGCCACGATTGGAGCACTGTGGCGGCGTGCCGCAAAGAATGCGGTCGAATACAGATGGAATAGCTGCGGGGGCCAAGCTGCACGTCCACAATTCGCCCCGGCTGAGCAGTCGTCACGGGAAACCTTTTCCTCTTCTGTTTGCAATTTGCCGAAAGCCGTGCGTCAGAGTTGCAGGATCGGCGATGGAACTGTGAGATACGGCAGAAGGGTTCGGAGCGGCCATGCCCCGGCCTGAGATGATCAATCGGCTGCTATCCAGCGGCTGCTGTTGGGTGCCATCGGGTGCTCTGGACCTCTGCGGACCTTGAACCATGCTCGCTAAGCGTATCATTCCCTGCCTTGATGTGCACGCCGGACGTGTCGTGAAGGGAGTGAATTTTGTGAATCTGCAGGATGCCGGTGATCCGGTCGAGATCGCCCGCCGCTACGAACAGCAGGGCGCCGACGAACTGGTGTTCCTGGACATCACCGCCAGCCACGAACAACGTGGCATCATCCTCGACGTCGTCGCCCGCACCTCCGAAGTGGTCTTCATGCCACTCACCGTCGGTGGTGGCATCCGCAACCTTGATGATATTCGCCGACTTCTCCAGGCCGGCTGCGATAAAGTCTCCATCAACTCCACCGCCGTTAAAGACCCCGACTTCGTCCGCGAAGCCGCCCTGCGTTTCGGCAGCCAGTGCATCGTCGTGAACATCGACCCCAAACGCATCCGCCGTGACGGGCGCGAACTCTGGGATGTGCATATCAACGGTGGTCGCATCCCCACCGGACTCCACGCCGTCGAATGGGCCCGCCGCGTCGAAGAACTCGGCGCCGGCGAAATCGTCCTCACCTGTATGGATGCCGATGGCACCAAAGACGGCTACGACCTCGAAATCACCCGCGCAGTTGCTGATGCCGTCTCCAGTCCCGTCGTCGCCAGCGGCGGCGCGGGCAATGCGGAACACATCTGCCAGGCCGTCACCACAGGTGGTGCCAGCGCCGCACTCGCCGCCAGCATCTTCCACTACGGAACCTGCACCATCCACGAAGTCAAATCACGCATGGCCGCCAGCGGTATCCCCGTCAGGCTCTGAAAGATTCGGATCTCCACCATGTCCAGCCGGCAGATCCTCGCGGTTGTCAATCCTCGCAGCGGCAACAGACAGGCCACTCAGCAACTCGATCAACTCAAAGCCGCACTGCTGCCCAAAGGTTACCTCGTTCACACAGCCGTCACGGAACACCCGGGACATGCCCGCGAAATCGCCGCAGCAGCCAATGTCCACGAAATCCACTGCATCTGCGCCGTAGGTGGCGACGGGACCATTCACGAAGTTGTCAATGGCCTGATGCAGTTGCCACAACCCCAAAGAATTCCCCTCGCTGTCCTCGCTGCCGGTACCGGAAATGCCCTCGCACTCCAGTTCCAGCTGCATTCTCCCGCCGACACCGCCCAGCGGATTGTCGCCGGTCGCACTCAGCCACTCGATGTCATCCACGTCACTGGCCCCGGGTTGTCAACCTGGTGCATCAACCTCGTCGGCTGGGGCGCCGCCACGGCCATCAATGTCAACGCCGAAAAACTCCGCTGGCTCGGAAAAAGCCGTTATTCCGTCGCCGCACTCTGGGAAATTCTCGGCCCATCCCTCCGCTCTGCCAAAGTCACACTGGATGGACACACCATCGCGGGCCCCTTCCTCTTCATCATCGCCTGCAATACCATGTTCGTCGGGCACCGCATGCTGCTCGCTCCCAACGCCCGCAGCGATGATGGCCTCCTCGACGTGGTCATTCTCAGAGCCTCCTCACGCTGGAACCTGCTGCAGGTCTTCAAACGCGTCGCCGATGGGTCACACCTGCAACTGCCCGGCGTGGAATGCCACCGCGCACAGTCGCTGATTATCGATTCCTCCACCATCGATCCGCTCAATCTCGATGGCGAAATCTGCGGTCAGACGCCGTTCTCTGCAACGGTTCTGCCAGGAGCGCTGCAGGTGATTGCTTAAGTGCACTGGAGTGTTTCCACTCCCTCACGGTCGCGGCTCGATCCACGCGATTCAGGCGATCCAGCATCGGCAAGGGTGGCATACTGAGTCTGGCACATGGCTCTTGCCGGGGCATTGACATGCCCCGCTGGCTCTCTCACGTCTCGCGATTCTTTTTCAGGGGCGTCGACAGGGCACTTCGCCCGCGGACTGCCGTCCGGCGGCTCGGCACTTCTCCCGCATCCCTTGCTCAGCGCCACCCAATCCCGGGCCTGCCCGATCTCACCAGCAGTGCAGGCGTTCCCCGGTGCACACCGGATTCCGGTGGCCGACGCAGCCGGGGCACCGGCACGTCGAATTCGTCTGCGAAGGTTTCTCGCAGCGGCACAATGTCCTCAGGTCTGAGTTTTCCTGCGTTGTCACCGTGCTCCGCACTATTCCCTGCCGGTGGCCGCACCCCGGAATCCACTGCCAGCTGAAAACCAAAGAACGGAAACGGCGCGTTGCTGTCCATCTGCATGAACGCACCGTCGTAACTGCAGCCGGACGCCGCACTCGTCAGTATGCTCAGCAGCAGTATTCGGCTGAAACGCATTCCACCGTCCCTCTGCGACACAGAAGCCGCTGTTCCCGGAATTGAAAGAAACTCAGCTCTTCGGCGGAATCGCCTCACCCAAACCATGCTTCTCTGCCGCCGCCTCATAGTGCTGCATGGCCTGCGGCAGCAACTCCCGCAACTGAGCCGCTCGGCGCTGGTCTGATGGGTGAGTCGAAAGCAGTTCCATGGGTTCACCACCGGCCTTCAACGCAGAAAAACGCTCCCAGAAGCCCGGTGCACACGACGGGTCGTAACCAGCCTTCGCCATCAGCAGCAAACCGATGTGGTCCGCTTCCAGCTCATGCTTGCGACTGTAAGGCAGGATCACTCCGTATTGCGATGCCGCACCGTAGGCCGTGAGCAGGATCTGCTTCTGCTGCTCCTCACGATTCTGCAGCACCATCCCAACCGCCGACTTACCCAGATTCTGCGCTGTCTGATATGTCATCCGCTCGCCACCGTGCCGGGCAATGGCGTGAGACACTTCATGAGACATCACCACCGCCAGGCCACCTTCATCCTGACACACAGGCAACAGCCCTGTATATACGGCCACCTTACCTCCCGGCAGACAAAACGCATTCTGCGCGTCGGATTCAATCACATTGAATTCCCACTTGAAATCCGGCCGGTTAGCCACTGCAGCTATCCGCTGCCCAACACGCCGCACGATCTCGTTGTACTTCTCGTTCATTGATGGCTTTTCAGACTTCATCACGTCCTGCCATGCCGACAGGCCCATCTCGTTCTCACGCTCTTCCGACATCACCAGCAGCTGCTTTCGCTCCGTGACCGGGACCGTCTGACACCCGATCAGCGCAAACATGGCTGCGAAACAGCAACAGACCAGCCCGAGGCTGGCACAGCTCAGCAGCACGAAACGACGAGAAGCAGACAGCGGCAGCATGAATACGGCTCCCAGCAGCACAAAAACTCCGGTTGAATTGAGCAGATCCTAACAGCCGCGTGCGGAAATCCTCAAGATCTGCGCCCCCCTTCCAGGGTTCAGCCCCGTTGAGCTCGCGGAGGGCACCGCCCCACCGCGTTTTCTTCCCGCATTCGCCCGCACTGCCTGCGCCGCTTCAGCAACATCCGCCGATTTGCAGCCGGGCCCGAAGTGCGTACACGGGCGTGACCGGCCGATTGACATCCCCTGACGCGGTGGCACCGCCCGGCTTTGTTTTTCAACGCCCCCCCGGTATGCTCTTTTCATGACTCACCCACCGCTCATCCAGGAAACACCCGCCGGGCTGTACTGCGCCGCCGGTGATTT
>JBEIEK010000040.1:0-26694 GCA_040382995.1 Planctomycetaceae bacterium | reverse complement strand
GGCCTGGATCAGGATCTCTGGGGAAGGCTGCCACTGCAGAATCCCGGACCACAGAGGCGGCAGTGCAGGATGCTGCAGCGGGGGTTCCACACCAGCACCATTCAGCAGGTTTTTGAGCGGCTGAAGGGCCACGTGCAGGTTGGCTTCCGGCCCCGCTCCGATTTGGCGATGAAGCCCGACAAGCTGGCCCTGCCGATTCAGCAGCGGACCACCGGAATCGCCAACGGTGAGCATGCAGCTGGTGCGGAGCAGTGCGGGGTCGGAAGCGAGCACCGAGCCCAGACGAATGGCGGGTGGGCAGCTGGATGTTTCTCGGGCGGGATAGCCGAGTGCCAGCAGCATGTCGCCGGGGCTGGGGGCTGTGGGTGACAGAGGCACCCAGGCGGGGACTGAGGCGGGGGCTGAATTGGCGGTGGCGGTGGCGACAGACCTGAGTCTGAGCAGTGCCGTGTCGGACGGAACATCACGTGCCATTAACTCTGCAACACGGGTGCTGCCGTCCATCAGGCTGACGCGAATTTCGCGGCTGCCCTCCGGGATGCCGTGGTTTGCGGTGAGAAGATGTCCGTGAGGTGTCACGAAGACCGCTGAACAGAGGCCACTGCCCGCCACGGAAATGCGGACAGTGGCCTGCTGGAGATGAGTGATCGCGGTGGTATTGAGCTGTCCGGGAGCGGGCAGGCACACAGCACACAGAAATACTGTGGCAACCACATGGCAGACGCGACGGATCATGGAGTCGCTTTCTGCCTGAGTGTCAGTGTGAGTCTTCTGAGGTCCATGACGGACTGACCTGGAATTTGGACGGCCTGAAGAATGAAGTCTCCGCGACCGGCTGGCAAGTTGATCTCACCGAGCGCTAATGTGCGGAATTCCTTCATTTGTGATTCCCCGTGCGGACGTGGCAGTGTGTCCTGGTTGGTGAGGAGCGGCGGGTCCCAGCCGGGTTGAATTGACGCTTTCAGGAGGGCGTCGCCAAAGCGGAGCTGGACCTGTGAGCCGGCGTCGGTTTCCGGGCAGGTGTAGTCGACAGAGACTTCGTAGGTGCCGGACGTGTGCACGTCGACATGCCAGACGATGCGGTCGTCGAGTGATTTCCAGTTGACGAAATAGGAACAGTTGGGTGCGGGGCTGCTGCGGCGGATGGCTCCCTGTGGCTCGGCGTCGCGAGCGGGCAGAAACGTGGTGGGGAATTCGGGGTAACCAATGGGAAATGGGCGAGGATCCACGGCGTTGGCCGCACGTTTGGCGAGCGACAACACGGAATCACCGCCTGGCATCTGCTGACGCCACTCGCTGACGGCACGCTGAAGTGCGGCCGCCTGTTCCGGGTGACGGTCGTTGACCGCGGTGGTCTGGCCGGGATCAGCCTGCAGATCGTAGAGTCGGCCTTCGGCGTCGAGGCGAAACTGTTGAGTTCTTGCGGAGACGCGACCGGCCCAGTGGGTAAAAAGGGTGCGGTCGGGACGGCTGTCAGTGGTGCCCAGGCACAGCGAGGAAAGATCCTGCCCGTCGAGCGGCAGGTTGCCCACAGGACTGATGCCGGCGAGGGCAGTGAGCGTTGGCAGAAGATCGATGGCACCGGCAATTGGCCTGATCAGACGACCAGCGGGAATTCGGGCTGGCCAGCTGAGCAGGCAGACGCTGCGAGTTCCACCTTCGTCAGTGGAACCCTTTTGTCCGCGCATGCCACCATTCCAGCGGGCCGTGTTGGGGCCATTGTCCGAAAAGTAAAGCACAATCGTGTTGTCGCGGAGGTGAAGTTGCTGGAGCTGTTCGAGAATCTGACCGACACAGCGGTCCTGATGTTCCATCATGGCCAGCACACAGCGGGTTTCGTCGAGTTTTTCGCGGTCGGGCTGAGGGCCGGTCTGAGTGATGGGGCGCGTGCGAAAACGGTCCCAGTCGGCCGTGGGAACCGCCCAGGGAGAATGAGGTGTTGTAAACGGAATCAGGCAGAAGAAAGGTCGCTGGTGATTGCGGGAAATGAAATCCTGGGCATGGGCAGTGCAGACGTCGACAATGTAACCTTCGGTTCGCACCATCCGCCCACGGTCTTCAAGGGGTGCGTTGAAGTATTCGCCCCAGTGACCGGCGGAGTGACCAAAGAATTCATCGAAGCCCCGCGCCATGGGGTGATAGGGCCACTGACTGCCGTTGTGCCATTTTCCGAAAACACCCGTGGCGTAGCCGGCAGCACGAAACGCATCGGCAATCGTTTTTTCGGACAGATCCAGACGCTCCTGCCCCGTTGAAACTCCGCGAACGCCGCCCCGAAGGTGGTAGCGACCGGTGAGAAATTCGGCGCGAGTGGGGGCGCAGACGGGACAGACAAAAAAGCGATCGAAGGACACGCCAGTCTTTGAGATGGAATCAATGGCGGGGGTTTGCAGTTGTGTGTTCCCGGAACACGAGTAGTCCCCCCAGCCGGCGTCGTCTGCCAGGAACACAACCACATTCGGCAACGCTTTGGATGCAGCAGCCTGAGCGAATGCAACAGCGACGCCAGGGAGCGAAAGAAAGGCGACGAAGGCCGTGAGCAGAATGCGGAGCAGGCGATTATTTGCTGGGTTGGGAAGCATGGACGAGCACCGGAGCGACAGGAAAGGGGATGCGGTTGCTGAGGCCGTTTGATGCCACGGACTGATGGGCAGCATAGATTGAAAGCGGGGAAAATCCGAGCAAGCTGAGGGGACAGCACAATTCAGCGTTTGCGGTCGAAATCAAAGGGATTTTGTTTTGCAATCGTAAGGGTGGCAACATATGATGCTCTATGTGATTAATCAAGGACCTTCCGTGTTAATTTCTGGTTTTTCCGCTGTCTCTGCCCCATAAGCCCCTGCGGACGCTTGCAACACGCCGCATCGGACAGGATAACATGCTCAGAACTGCAAAATTCTTTTCGGCTGACCGGTGTGTGGCGTGGTTCCGTCCGGTCTGCCCCGGCGTTCATCAGGGGGCCGCAGCCGTGCGTTGTCCGTACTGCAGGCACGACGAAACCAAAGTTATCGACTCTCGCACCAGCCAGGATCTTTCCATTCGGCGTCGCCGAGAATGCCTCAGCTGCGAACGTCGCTTCACCACGTACGAGCGGATCGAAGAATCACCCATCCGCGTGATCAAAAAGGATGGGACTCGTGTCCCCTTCGACCGCGAAAAGATTCGTTTTGGGGTTGAAAAGGCCTGTTATAAGCGCCCGGTCAGTCCCGAGCAGATCGATGGGCTTGTGGGCAGCGTCGAGGCGACGGTTTACGAAGACGGCGAACGCGAAGTTTCTTCGCGACGCATTGGTGAACTGGTCTTCAACGCACTGCGGGATCTGGACAAGGTCGCTTTTGTGCGTTTTGCGTCCGTCTACCGTGAATTTCAGGACGTGAATGACTTCGTCGAGGAGCTGCAGCCCATTCTGGACGGGCGTCGTCGCGATTCTTCGCACTAACTCCCCCGCCCCCCCGCATGGCATTCAGCATGTCCGGATTGCCTCCTGTCATTCACTCCGCTGCGCCCCGCTGGCTGCTCCCCGGGCCGCTCCGCATCGCTGCCCTGCTCATCCTCGGCATTCGCCTCGCTGACGCGCTCAACTGGCAGCCGGGTGGCTGTTTCGCGGTGGCTGCCGCCTGTCTCGTTTTCTCGCTCCCGCTGCGTCCCCTGTCCGCCGTGGCTGCTCTGCTGATGCTGCATGTGGCTCTTGTGTCGGTTGGCGCGGCCCTCTGGTCGGTTCGTTCCGCCACCCAGGATGGTCGTGACCTCGCGCTGCTCCTGCAGGAACGCCCGGCCTGGTCCGCCTCATCCGTCCGACTTTACGGCACACTGGCCAGCATCCCAGCGCTGGATACCGTGCGCGACTCAGCCGTCACCACCCCCAACAACGCTCGCCCCCGCACTGGTTTTCTGCTGCAGGCCACAGGCCTGCTGTCGGGCAGTCGCCCGCTCCCCGTGCGTGGGCTGTGCCGCGTCTGGGTTGACGGCGACGCCACCCATCAGGTCAGCTGGGGCGACTCGGTCGAACTCATCGGCCGCATCAGTCTTCCTGAAGGGCCGCGTAATCCGGGCGAGTTCGACTACGCTCTTTACCTTCGTCGCACCGGCATTTCAGCTCAGGTGTATCTAAGGCATCCGGCTGCAATTGAAATGCAGCGACCTGCCTCCCCATGGTCCATCCGCAAACTGCTCAACACGTTTCGCCAACAGACGGTCCAGCAACTGCAGCACTGTCTCAGCCCCGCCAATCGCGCCACCGCCGAAGCACTGCTGCTGGGCAACCGGGGCCGCATGGACACTCACCTTGAAGACGATTTCGTCCTCAGTGGCACAATGCATCTGCTGGCGATCTCAGGCCTGCATGTGGGGATCCTCTACGTCTTCATCCTGCGGCTGCTCCATCTTTTTCTCGTCCCGCGCGGACGTGCCCTGCTGCTGGCCGCCACGGTCTGCATGCTTTATGCCTGTCTCACAGACCTGCGTCCGTCCGTGCTCCGCGCAGCGCTGTTTATCGTCTTCAGTGCCGCGGGTCAGTTCTGCTGCCGTGACATCCGCATGGGACCGCTCATCGGACTGACTGCCATTGTGCTTGCCGTCTGCGATCCCTCCGTGGCCTTCGACATCGGCGCGTGGCTGTCCTTCCTCGCCGTCGGGGCGCTCGGCTGGGTCGCCGAACGCACTCCACCGCCACCCGAAAGACCAGTGCCTGTGGATGCACCAGGCTGGCGGGATCGCTGCCTCGACGCCACCATCGGCTGCGGTCGCTGGCTGCTCCACAGCTACCGTCAGATGTTTGCAGTCACCCTGCTTTCAGCCCCCCTGATCGCTCAACAGTTCCATCTCATCTCAATTACCGGACTCGTGGTCAATCTGGTGCTCGTTCCCTTCACCACACTCACGCTTGCCGCCGGCTACTTCTTCGTCGCCGCCGCACTGCTGCTTCCCGCGGTCGCACCTGCCGCCAGCCTGCCATTCGACGCCTGCCTCACACTCATGAATCGCTCCGTCACCCTCTCCGCAGAACTTCGCGGCGGATTCGTCATGATTCCGGACCTGCCCGCCTGGTTTCTGCCGGTCTGGTACGTGACTCTTGCCGCCTCTGCCCTCGCCTCCACCCCAATCCGCAGGCACGCTTTCCGACTGATCCTGATGCTGCTCACAGCCCATCAGCTGTCCGCTGCCGCCTGCATTCCCGATCATCCGGGTCTCACCTGCACAGTACTCAGCGTGGGACATGGCAACGCGATCGTTGTCGAAACGGCCGGGCGCGTGATTCTCTTTGATGCGGGCGCCATGAACCGCGGAGGACGGACCGCCACCACAATCGCCGGGTTCCTCTGGCACCGCGGCTACCGCATGATCGATGCCATCGTGATTTCGCATCCGGACGCCGATCATTACAACGCCACTGCCGGACTCATCGAACGCCTGCCCGTCGGCCAGATCATCACCACACAGCAATTCCTAGAATCCACCGCCCTTGAAGTCCAGCAGCTCCTGCGGCGTTTGCGGGAAATGCAGATTCCCGTCACCATTGCTCACCACGAAGATTCAATCCAGCTCGAATCCCTTGACCTGCAGTTTCTGCAATTCCAGTCCGCTCCAGCCCCACCCTCCCTCGCATCACCAACTTCAACTCCCCCGCATCCGGCCAGCGACGACAATCAATCCAGTCTTACGGCCGTGCTCCGCTACGCCGGGCATCAGCTCTGTTTCCCCGGTGACCTGGAAGGCCCCGGTCAACTCCAGCTCCTTCCATTCCTGCCGCCCTGCAGCCTGCTGATCAGTCCCCACCACGGCAGCCCTCCGGCAAATACCCCGGAACTGGCCGCGGTCACTCAACCCCAAACACTCATCGTCAGCGGTCGAGACGACCGACACTTTCAGCGACTCAAAACGACATTCCCCACTTCCAGAATCCTCCACACCAGCACCTCCGGGGCCATTACAATGTCTATCTCCCCGGACGGACGCGTGCGATTATCCCGGTTCCTGTCCACCACTGCCAGCCCTCCGTACTCCCCCTGAGCCTCCCATGTCTGCTCAACACCCTCTGCCGCTTGCCACCATCACCCTCGTCTGTGCCCTCGCTCTGTTGCCACCCCTGCCCTGTGCAGCGGCAACCGACGAAGCAGATTTTTTTGAATCACAAATCCGTCCCCTGCTCGTCGAACACTGCGTCAGCTGCCACGGACAGCGTCGTCAGGAAGGCGGTCTGCGACTGGACTCCAAAACCGATCTGCTCAGGGGGGGTGACAGCGGACCTGCCGCCATTGCCGGCAATCCTGCTGAAAGCCGCATTCTCAAGGCCGTCGAATACTCCGGTGATCTGCAGATGCCTCCCACTGGTCAGCTCCCACAAAACCAAATCACAGCCCTCCGCCACTGGATTGAAATCGGCCTGCCCTGGCCCGAAACATCCGCCCCGCTCCAGCCCGATGCCGCCCTGAATCACTGGGCTTTTCAGCCCATCCGCAATCCCGAAGTTCCGGTCATCTCCGACGTCCCTGTCACGACGCCCGTCGACGCCTTCATCCACCAGCGTTTGCAGCAGGCTGGTCTCGCTATGTCACCGGAGGCCGATCGACGCACACTGATCCGCCGCGCCTGCTATTCGCTCACGGGGCTCCCGCCCACACCCGACCAGGTCGAACAGTTCGCAGCAGACCCCGACCCCGACGCCCTGCAGAAGCTCATCGACCAACTGCTGCAGTCACCCGCACACGCCCAGCACTGGGCCCGCCACTGGCTCGACATCGCCCGTTACTCAGATACCAAAGGCTACGTTTACGGCCGTGAAGAACGCTTCTGGGTGCATGCCTGGAATTACCGCAACTGGGTGATTCAGGCGTTTGCCGACGATCTGCCCTACGACCGTTTTCTGCTCCTGCAGCTGGCTGCCGATCAGGTGCCGGACAGCCGCCCGGAAGACCTCGCCGCCATGGGATTCCTCACAATCGGCCGCAGATTTCTGGGTGTCCGGCGGGACATTATTGACGACCAGATTGACGTCGTCTGCCGCGGCACCATGGCACTCACTGTCGGCTGCGCACGCTGCCATGACCACAAATACGATCCGATCCCCACCGCAGACTATTATTCTCTCTACGGCGTCTTCGACAGCTCCCGCGAAGCCCTTCTGCCGCTCCCCGGCTCCAGTGCCACCCACACCGAATTTCTCAGCAACTGGCAGCAAAAAGCCGCTGAAGCCAATTCCATTCTGCAGGCCCGACGCGAAACCACCTCCTCCAGGATCCGCAGTCGCGTCACCGACTACCTTGCCGCACAACTTGAACTGTCGCGCTATCCGGAAGCCGGCTTCGATCAGATCCTCACCGCAGCCGACCTCCTGCCCTCCTTCGTGCACCGCTGGCGCGACACCCTGCAGCAGGCCGCGCGCGTTCACGATCCGGTCTTTGCAGCATGGCACGCATTCCGTGATCTGCCAGCCGCCGAATTTCCAGCGGCCGCGCCCGCCATTCACGCCCAACTGCTGCAGCTCCCCCCGGAACAGCTCAACCCACGCGTCCGCACCCTCTTTGACACCCCCCCAAATTCTTTCAACGATGTCATTCAGCGGTACGGACAACTCTTTCAGCAGGTTGACCAGGAATGGCAGGCGCTGGTCAAAGACGCCGCGGCCACCCAACAGCCTCTCCCGCAGCAGCACCCGGATCTGGCCGCCGAACCCATTCGCCAGCTGCTGTATTCTCCAACCGGTCCCTGCTTCGTCCCCGACGAACCCGTTGTCAGTACCGAATACGACTTCGATTCCGGCACCTGCAATGAACTCTGGAAACAGCAGGTGGAACTTGAACGCCTGATTCTCAATCACCCCTCGCAGCCGGAATTCGCCGTCATTCTCAAAGACCGCGCGGTGCCCGTGCAACCCCGCATCTTCCAGCGTGGAGATCCTGCCCGCCGCGGTGACGAAGTCCCCCGACAATTCCTCGAACTGCTCAGCGGCCCCGCACGTCGCCCTTTTCAGCACGGCAGCGGTCGCCTTGAACTCGCTCAGGCCATCATCGATCCCACCAATCCACTCACAGCCCGCGTGATTGTCAATCGTGTCTGGGCCCGACATTTCGGTACCGGTCTGGCTGCCAACACCGGGGACTTCGGACTCCGCTCCGAAGCCCCCTCACACCCCGAACTCCTTGACTGGCTCGCTTCGTGGTTCATTCGCGAAGGTTACAGCCTCCGCAAACTGCATCGACTGCTTTTGAGTTCCGCCGTCTGGCGCCAGCAATCCACAGGTCCCTCCAGCCCCCAGGCCCTGCAGACCGCACTCAACCATGACCCTGCCAATCGCCTGCTCTGGCGCATGCACAACCGCAGACTCTCGTTCGAGGAACTTCGGGATTCACTGCTGGCTGCATCCGGACAGCTGGATCTCACTCCCGGCCGCCGACCTCAGGATCTCTTCGCCACCCCTTTCCCCACCCGCCGAACCATCTACGGGCTGGTCGACCGCCAGTTCCTCCCGGGCACGCTGCGGATTTTTGATTTCGCCAATCCCGACCTGCACATCCCGCAGCGCAGCGAAACAACCGTACCGCAGCAAGCCCTGTTTCTGATGAATCATCCGCTCGTCCTGCAGCAGGCGCGGGCACTGGCCGAACGGACAGTCGCACACACAATGTCCCCCGAAGCCCAGGTACAGCACCTCTTCCAACAGGCCCTGCAGCGTTCCCCGCTGCCCGCTGAACTCTCCGCAGCACTTGAACTGCTCAATCAACCCGCCCCACCTGCCGAACCAACTCCGGCAACCGCTGCGGACTGGAGCTACGGATACGGACGGATCGATGAAACGGCCGGAAAGGTCGTCGACTTCCAGGCTTTGCCGCACTTCACGGGAACCGCATGGCAGGGTGGCCCGGCATTCCCTGATTCGACTCTGGGCTGGGTACAACTCACAGCCACCGGAGGTCACCCGGGAAATGATCGTGCTCATGCCTGTATCCGCCGCTGGACGGCACCGCGTGGGCTGACACTCAAAATTCAGTCAACACTGACGCACGAACCTGAACCGGGCGACGGCATCCGTGCGTTCATTGTCAGCTCTCGCACTGGCGTTCTCAACAGCACCGTCATTCACAAACAGAAAGAACAACCCGGCGTCGCCGAGATTCATGTCCAGGCCGGAGAGACCATTGACTTTGTGGTGGATATCCGCGAGCAGCTCAACAGCGACCAGTTTCTCTGGTCGATCGAGCTCCGGGAATCAGCGTCCACACCACCCGCCCCACCTGCCACGCCCGTCGTCTGGTCCTCCACAGCAGATTTTCCCAAAGCACCCAATCCGGAACTCACACCCCTGCAGCAGCTGGCCCACATTCTGCTCTGCTCCAACGAATTCCTCTTCGTCGACTGAAGCCCCGGCATGCCATCGTCGCACTCCTCTGCCATCCCTGCCTCCCCGGAGGCTGCTGACCATGCTGCATGGCAACAGCAGCTCGCGGCCTGGTTTCAGACCGCCTGCCGCCTCGAAGTGCTCAGCCCCAAACCCGGCAATGTCAATCCGCAGCATGCCTTCACGGATGCCTCTGTCGATGATTTCCTGAAATCTGCTGCCGCCGCCGCGCCCTGCATTGCTCTGGCCCCCGGCCAGCCGCTCGGGCAAACCATCCTGAATGCCGTCACCGCCACCCGATCTGTTGTTGACCACAATACCAATCTCGGCATCCTGCTGCTCATCGCTCCCCTTGCCACCGTTCCTCCCCGACAATCGCTTAAGGCTGGCATCTCCGCGATTCTTGAAGCCACCACGCTGGATGACAGTCGGCGAGTCTACGAAGCCATCCGACTGGCCAGCCCAGGCGGACTGGGGGACGCCGCCGAACAGGACGTCAATAGCCTGCCCACGCTGCGATTAATCGACTGCATGCAGCTGGCGGCCGACCGCGATCTGATTGCCGCGGAATACTGCAGCGGGTATCAGAAAGTGCTGGAGAAAGGCCTGAACTGGCTGCGGCAGGCGACACACGTCTCAGCAGACCCGGGCGAACAAATCACGTGGCTGGCCCTGCAGCTGCTGGCGGACGCTCCTGATTCCTTAATCCTCCGCAAATGTGGTTCTGAAATCGCGAACACTGCCCAGGCACTGGCCCGGCAAACGCTCGCGGAGGGCTGGCCGGCTCCGGCAGCGCACGCTGCCTTCCGGCAGCTCGATGAGTTCCTTCGCGGCGACGGCCATCGCCGCAATCCCGGCACCACCGCCGACTTTGTCGCAGCCATTCTCTTCGCCGCGCTCCGCGAAGGGCTGCACGAGTTTTAGAACAGCGACGCCACGCACCCACTCGTCACCATTTGGCAGCGCGCAGCTGGGATGGCGAAACGACGCGAATCCTGCCCATAGTCGCGTTTCGCTCCGTCGAAACGGACCCCCAGGGTTTTCACAGCCGCAGATCCGTACGAAGACATGGCATACCGTCGCGGGGAGCTCGTCGCGGGGTACATGGCACCTGAATGCGGAAAATGTCTGATCGACTGGCCTGACAACGTCGGCTGTGTCCGCCTCCCTCACGGTCGGGGCTCGGTTTTCAGGCCTTCAAAGCCGCGTCTGTGGGTGGCCGCCTGAACTTTCGCCGGTCGCCCCCCTTGTGCCTGGTTCACTCCGTCTTCGGTTTCTCTGGTCCGCCCAGCTGCAGCTTGATGTTCCCTTTGCCGTCACCGGTGCTGAACTGCAGCTTGACGCCTTCGAACATTCGGCTTTGAGCATCCAGAAACTGGGCGACTGCGAGTCGGGCGAGACCGCGACCAAATTCAGCTTCGACCAGCAGTTCAGAGTCTGCGGTGCGGACGGAGAAGTCGAGTCCAGCGTCGCCGGGTGTGAGTGCTTTGCTGGCGAAGCTGTTGAATTTGTCTGTTCCGGCGGGTGAGCTTTCAGGGGCCTGGCCATTGACGGAAAAAGCGATTTTCGGAGCGGTTGTGACCTGCAGCCAGCGTTCCAGGGTCTGCAGCCAGCGGGCTGGAACTTCGCTGAGAGGATCAGCGGCATCGCCGAGCCAGCCGTCGAGATTCATGCGGATCCGCAGCGGTACGGCACGGCCGTTTTGGCTGAGTGATTCTTCGCTGGCAGCGGTGAGTTCCTTCAGCTGCGCGATTGCACGATCCTCGCCGAGTGTCATCCAGAGCCACGAGCCGGTGGCGGCAAGGTGCAGCTGCAGCGGGAGCGATCCATTGGCAAACGGCACGGGCGTGTCCTCGGCAGAGATACTCAGCATGCGGTAATTGCCGGCAGTGCCCTGCCTGACGGTCACGTAGTCGCGGGCACCAGTGATTTGCAGCAGCAGATCGAGTGCGTTGAGGAATGTTTCTGCGGATTCCAGACGCAGTGCTGCACAGGGAACCAGCCCATCCTTCACAGTGCCACGCAGACAGACCGCGGCATCGAGCACTCCGGAGTCGATGGTTTGCTGCAGCGACTGAGTCAGATCCTCGATGATGACTGGTGCGGACGGACTGTCACCGCTGGTTTCCTTCAGCCGCAGCGCAGCGGACTGAACGACGGCTGAGGCAAAGGGGCGGAGCAGTTCCGGGATGGCCAGTGTGCCGGCGACAAGCAAGGGTGAGCGATCATCGTGGAGGCTGGAGAGCTGGGAGCTGCGGCTGCTGATCAGCGCCAGTCCGGACGCCAGCGGAGTTCCGGGACGGGCCTGGACCCGCAGTCGGCTGATGACAGGCTGACCGGGTGCGGGTGACAGCTGCAGAGAAAATCTGGCACGGTCGATATCGAAGAGGGCGCTTTTGAGGAGTTCAAGGCGGCCTTCTGCAAGCACACGACGCAGGGCGTACTGGCCAGCATCTTCGTTGTCAAAACGCTGCAGGAAGACGGAGACCTGAGATTCCAGAGCACCGCGGAATGCCTGGCGAAAGTCAGCCGGAATTTGTGACAGGTCGAAATCGGCGAACAGATCAAGGCCCGCATTTTCATCGTCCAGTTCCAGCGACTTACGCTCAGGCAATGTCAGGCTGAAGAGTGCGTTTGAACGGCTGGAGTACATCATGCCGTCATGGTATCGGTAATACGTTTTGATGGCTGTTGGAGCAATCTGTGGAGGAGCGCCTCCGGGAGTGGCTGAGGGGCCGACGGCGATGACTACGGAGACTGACGTCGTGACCTGTTCCTTGTCGCCGGGCATGGGAGCTGGCTGGGGGGCTGTGAACTTGCGAAGGTTGAGCGTCAGCGTGTACTGGTCTTCGGCGCCCTCCAGTTCACCCATGGGCCCCATCATGCTGTGCTGCTCCTGCACCAGTTCGGTGAACTGTTCGCGGGATTCGCAGAGTTCGAAGGAGACGGGGTTTTGCAGCGTGACTTCGGGGCGCGTTTCGAGGACGAAGAGCACTCCGGAGAGCTTTCGTTCGGGTGTTTCTGCGGGCTGGCCCGGAGCTGCGGGTTTGGACCGAAAGACTCGCGTGCCCATCAGCCCGGACATGCTGCGGCCGACCGCGTTCACAAGGATTGGCGGCTGCGGCATCTGCAGGTCTTCGCGAACCTTCTGCATCCATGCAAAGCTGTCCTCCGGCCGGACTTTTGTGTACCAGACTTTGCCGATGATGCGGCCGCTGGCCAGTGCTTCTGGGGTTGGTTGTGTGTCCTGAGCGGCCAGCAGCGTGGGGAACAGGAGCAGAGCGACGAGGGTGCGGAGGGTGTGGAAGAGCGAGCGAGGCATGGAACGGTCTGCCGGGAGTGATCTGGGCGGTGTGCCCGTGGTTGGAAGGGAGCAGGCTGGGGTGGGCTCAACGGCCCATGGCGGTGAGTATATCGACGCGGTCGCCGGTTCGGCGATCCCAGGTTTGCAGGTACTGTGAATAGGCTGCCGACTGAGAAGTGTGCTGCTGCAGCCATGTGCGGACGTGGTCTGTGAGCGCCTGTTCTTCCTGAGCTGAGATGCGGCCCAGGAGCAGCTGGCAGCGGAGGAACACGAAGTAGGTGTCGAGCACATCGCAGCGGCAGTAGTCGTTGATCAGGTCTGAGCGACCTTCGTCGAAGAGAGTCTGTACCTGAGAGCCGTCGATGCCGGACTTTCCGGGCTTGTGAATCAGGTTGGCGAGCAGATTCAGTCCGCCGCTGAGTCGGAAGGCACCGTAGTTGGTGAGCAATTCCTGGAGGTCGAGATGTGAGTCCTGGTTGTAGCGGTTGCGGCATTGTTCGAAGGATCTGGATTCGACGTTGAACCACGCGGGCAGACTGATGCCGAAGCGAAAAGCCGCCATCTCCATCACGGGGACGTCATAGGTGCGACCGTTGAAGGTCACGAGTGTCGGTCGCTCGTAGTGCTGCCAGCCCTGCCAGAACCGACGGACAATCTCCTGCGGGCGAAATTCGGGCGGGTCCAGAACGAGGATGTCCTGGAGGCGGTAGTCTGCGGAGACTTTGGCGATGGCCACCGACACGGGCAGCACGAAGGTGAGCGGGAGCACATCGCGGCCGGTTTCTTCGAGGAGTTGTGCGCGGTAGCGCTGGATGGCATCGCGGGGGCTGAGCTGTTCGTCGGGGAAGCGGACCTTTCGGATCAGATCGCCGTCGCCCACAGTTTCGATGTCGAAGATCAGATACCGTACGTCGCTCATGGATACTTTCCGCTGTACTGCAGGGTGGAAGGAAGCTCAGGACGTCCGCTGGGTTGCCATGGGCCGCAGAAACTGCATATTCTGTCGATTTCCGCTCGCATTTCCCTGCCCGTGGCGTTCCAATTTGTGGAAGTCCGGGAAAATTTCTGCCCCCGCCTCTTCTCTGCGAACCGTCATGTCAGAACCCGAAGCCCCCAATTCCGATCGCTCCGCGCCCTCCCTGTCGGCACTGGAAGAGCAGGCCATTCGCGGGCTGACCACCGCCTATCAGAAAATGCGGCACGAAATCGGCAAGGTGATTATTGGTCAGGACGAAGTCGTCGATCAGCTGCTGATCGCCATGTTCTGCCGCTCCCACTGCCTGCTCGTCGGCGTCCCGGGACTTGCCAAAACCCTGCTCTGCAGCACCATCTCACGCATCCTTCAGTTGTCCTTCCGCCGCATTCAGTTCACCCCGGACCTGATGCCCTCCGACATCACCGGCACCGATGTGCTGCAGGACGATCCGGAAACCGGCCGCCGCAGCTTCCAGTTCATCCCCGGACCGCTCTTCACCAACGTGCTCCTCGCCGACGAAATCAACCGCACCCCACCCAAAACTCAGGCCGCTCTGCTTGAAGCCATGCAGGAACGGCATGTCACCGTCGGATCCAGCACCTACGACCTGCCCGACCCGTTCTTCACCCTCGCCACCCAGAACCCCATTGAACAGGAAGGCACCTATCCGCTCCCCGAAGCGCAGCTGGACCGCTTCATGTTCAACGTGGTTGTCCGCTACCCCACGGCCGCCGAAGAGCTCCGCATCCTCAAACAAACCACCGGCAACGAAAAACCTGAACTCACCCCCGTGCTGACCGGCCGACAGATCCAGGCTCTGCAGGAAGTTGTCCGCCGCGTGCCGTGTGCCGAATACATCTTTGTTTACGCCCGCGATCTGGTCCGTGCCACACGCCCCGGGGAAAGCGAAGCCCCGCCATTCATCCGCGAACTCGTCTCATGGGGCGCCGGCCCCCGCGCTGGCCAGTACCTGATCCTCGGAGCCCGCGCCCATGCCCTCCTGCAGGGGCGCTTTCATGTCACAACAGATGACATTCGCGCCGTGGCCAAACCCGTCCTGCGGCACCGCATCATGACCACCTTCGCCGCCGCCAGCCAGGGCGCCACTCCGGATACCGTGATCGAACGACTGCTGAAAACCGTCCCTGTTGAACTCCACGAACGCGCAAAAAAACGCGTGGCGGGAGAATGATTCTTGTGGGGTTTGATTTTTGGCGTGAAAATTAAACCTCAGCATCGTTCAGAGTGCATGCATTGCGCAGGAAGTTCACTAATCCAGAGAATGCCGGGTGGTTCAACGGCAGATATCCTTTCTTCGCGGCCTTGCCGATGTGAAGGTCCGGATCCTCCTGAATCGAAATGAATGCATGTGTCCACGCTTTGGGTGAAAATTCCCTCGTGCCTCGATTCGCTGTTACACAAGCGAAGAAGTTGTTGATGCAGGCCGTATCCGGGTGATCGACGAGAGCGTCACGGCAGAGAGTTTCAAGCATTCCGTCAGCATTGCCGTCCGGAAAGATGAAGCAGCCGACTGCAGGATTTCCAGCAGCTAATTCTGCATGGCCCTTCGGAGCTGCAAGTTTCGCATGCAGCAGATGGCCTCTGACTGAGTCGAGCGATCTCTGAGATGCCGTCACGAAATTTCGATCGGAGCCATTATTCGCTGCAGTTGTGTGATTGGATGCGACGCTGTCAGCATCGCGGAGGATGATCAAACGCTCGATTCCGTGAAAGAGCGGATCACGTACGAGCACCTGAAGGTTCTGACCGAGTTCTGTTTTTCCACCCTTCGGCATGATATTAATGTATGCGTGCCGAATCCCATGAACATCAAGAATCTTCTCAATGAAATCTTTGTCATGCGTCCCCTCCACGAGGATGATGACTCGATCGTTATCGTGGATCTTCCATCGTTCTGTGTTATCCACGGTTCACCCCCGAATCTCAAAGTGAGCATCGCAAACGGCCGGCAGCGTTTCCGCGTCGTATCGAACCGCATTATGCCCCGTATTGAATCGGTCAATCCGATAGACAGCTAAACTGTCAAGCTGATCCGACAATGCCTCTACGGCAGACGTTATCAGTTCTTCGTTGTGGGTCGTTGCAATGATTTGCACGTCATGTTTCTCGGACAGCCGTCCAAGCAGCTTCCAGAGCTTCTTCATTACAGAATAGTGAAGACCATTGTCGATTTCATCGATCAACAGCACTCCCTGCCGACAACTTGTGATTTCCACGATAATCGAAAAGAATCGCACAAACCCTTCACCACACGCAGCAAGCGGAATTAATGATGGCAGGCCAAGATCGACGTAGATTGCCGATCCGCCGTATTCAGCAAGCAATTCCACCCGTTGGACGCGAGGCTCGATGATCCTCAGGGCTTCTTCAATTTCATGTTGCTGCTTGATGCGAACAAGGTGGCTGAATTGCCTGGCATCGCGATCCATCGCGGGATAAGAGCGAGCCGACAGGAACTGACAGCGGACAAAGTCCTCTCGATCCACAGGAAGGACATCAAGCCCACGCCTTTGTGCGTCATATTTGGCCTGCGTCCGATACTCTCTTTGATTGGCATCCGTGTAGTTCAGCGTCAGCATTTCGATTGTCAGCTCATCGTCGTACATGGCGGTCCCAACGCCTGTTGCTGCTTCCACTTCCGGATTCGCCCCCTGCAGCGTCGCCTCGATTTGAAGTTGTCGGTCGCTCGAATCTCCCGTCCATCGCCCAAGGATACGAATGGGCGTATTTGGATCCATCTGGTGGAACAGGGGTCTCCAGACATTGTCCGGCAACACATTCATGGTGCGTTGACCACGGTAAGCAGCGATCGCATTGGGAACCGAAGGATTCGTACCACCGCACAGGAGAAACACAGCTTCCAGCACCGACGTCTTCCCTGCATTATTTTTCCCGAGGAGGACGTTGATCCTTGTCAGATCATCAACGTCGAGTTTTCCGATGCCTCGAAAGTTTCGGATTTTGACAGTTTCGTACATGGTGTGTTCTTTTTTGGTTCTTCACCGGAATCTGTGGGTAAAATGGTGCGCAGGCTTTTCGATGGGACGACCAGTCACTGGCGACCATGGATTCGGAAGACAGCATCCGGGATGCTGTCCTGTGCTGATATGAACGCGGACCTCATGCGAGGAAGCCCGCGGAAAGCAGCTGCGAACAATCCTCAATCGGATGCAGAAGTTCAAGGGATTTGTGGACGGAAAGATCAATTGGTCTCCAGGTGGGGACGTCAATTAATCTGTTTGATCTGCCTGAGTCGGCAGGCGCGTGCTGGAGCTTTGGTCGTCACAAAGAAGGGCGCTGCCAGCCTCGTCATACAGAACGGTGAGATTGCTCGCCCCCACAGCCGTTGCCGAGTTCGGGGGCCACGGCAGCCGACAGGAAGCCCCTTTCGACATTGCCAATCCGTCGATAGCGATTGACCGGGACGACCCTTTGCCGGGAAGTCCATCATGGTGTGGCGGCCTGCGGGCGAACGGCCCGGCCAACAGAACTGCAAGTGGCCCGTGACAGCGCGCACCTGCGGTGCGAAGCACAGCCGGGGGCTTCCGCCCGTGCGCTCATGGTGACTGCGGGGGCGTTATGTCAGCATCTGCTGGTCAAGATTGACGTTTGTGCGACTGCTCCACGCCTGCAGCAGACGGCGAAACATCGGTCCGGGACATTCCGGTCCGACTGGCTGGCCTTCAATCTGCCGCACGGGTGTCAGGCACGAGGGCGATGACGACAGAAAGGCTTCATCGATGTCGGCCAGATCGGTCGGCCTCAATTCACAACGCTCGACCGTCAGCCCCAGATCGCCTGCAAGCTGTTCCACGACTTCGCGGCTGAGACTTTCAAGGACGTGAGCCGCGGGTGTCAGCAGTCTGGTCCCGCGAACGAGGA
The DNA here is from genome assembly GCA_040382995.1 of Planctomycetaceae bacterium. Classification (GTDB taxonomy): domain Bacteria; phylum Planctomycetota; class Planctomycetia; order Planctomycetales; family Planctomycetaceae; genus SXXK01. Next base: position 9,177 of record JBEIEK010000040.1, on the reverse strand, counting down.
ACAGGCACCCGGTGCTGGTTTCTGAGAGCAGTCCGGCATGGGTGAGCAGCAGAGCGCGGCTGCCAGTTTCCAGACGCTCGGCCTCACGATCCGCCAGCCACCAGTGCAGCCGGTTGCGAACTTTGAGCGACACCGGAAAGCAGTCATCGGGAATCTGCCGCACGGCTGGCATGCGGAGGCTGGCCCCCTGCGTAAAGGCGGTCCGCCAGAGCCTGAAGGGGAGCGGATAGGTGTGAATCACGGTCGTCGCGGCACCGTTGCGGTGGCCGAGATAGGTTGCGTTGGCTCCGGCGGTGGAAAACAGCACGACCCCCAGATCGCTGCCAGCCGGTATTCCCGCAAAATTGGCTCGGATCACGGACTCACAGGCCTCCAGCAGCTGCTGTTCGGTCCAGTCCAGCGGAAAGCCGATTGTCTGCAGAGAGCGACACAGTCGCTGAATGTGGGCGGTGGCCCAGAGAAACCGGCCGGCATAGGTGCGGCCCGCTTCGGTGACAGCGGCCCCCGCGACAACGCCGAGGTCCCACAGTGGCAGCCCGGCGGCGGACCAGTTCACAAGTTCTCCGTTCACCCAGGCCAGCGGTTCAGCCACACAAATGCTCCAGAATCAACCTGAGACGGCAGGCACCTCACAGACGGTATTTTGACAGATGCAGGCGATTTGCCAAACGTATGCGACGGCTCGCATCCGCAGCAGAATGTCTGCTATACTCAGCAGCATCCAGTCGCCCCCACCTCCCAGACACAGTCCATGCCTTCGCCTCTGCAAATCCTGCTTCTGCCATTCCATCGCCGCCTGCAACTGCAGCGTCTCTGGTCCACTGCAGCGCTGGGGCTTTGGTGGGGGGCAATTGTTGGATTGTTCGGGGCAGTTCTATGTCTGCTGATTGGCCGTCAGCTGCAGGTCCTCTGGCCGCTGTCACTGGTCGTTACCGGTCTCCTGCTCGGCAGCCTGATCAGCCTGCTTCGCCGTCGCTCGCTTGCGGACACTGCGGCGTGGATCGATGCCACATGTTGCCTGCATGATGGCACGGCGACTGCACTGGCATTCAGTGGACTCCAGCAACGCTCGCCCGTGCAGGCGCTGCAGCTGCAGCTCGCCTGCGACCGCCTGCGGCCGATCAACGCCTGCAGCCTGATCCCTCTTGAAACACCGCTGCTTTGGAAGCAGGGGCTGATTGCTGCGGCCGCCGCAGTGCTGCTGGCGATGATTGGCCCGCACCTCAAATCTGCCGATTCGGCTCCGCAGCTCAGCACAACCACCACGGCGAACGCCACGCGAACGCTGCAACAGGAGCTTCAACAGCTGCAGCAACTGCAGCAGGAACAGTCCGCGGACAAGAGTCTGCTGGAAGCTCTGGATGCCATGAATCAAACGCTGTCGGAGCTTGCCGAAGACCCCGGTACTCCCCGTGAAGCCTTCGCAAAGCTTTCCCAGCTTGAAGGATCGCTGCAACAGCTGCAGCAGCAACTGCGCAACCCGGCCTCGGCCAAAGCGCTTGCTGAGATCGGCGATGCCATGCAGCTATCTGAAGATCTGCAGCCAGCCGGTCGGGCACTGGCGGATGGGGATCTGCAGAAGGCCGAAACCGAACTGCAGAAGCTCAGCCTTCCCGACGCCGACCGGCAAACTCGCCGCGCTGTCGCTGAACAGCTCAGAAAAGTCCAGCAGCAGGCCGCACAGTCCGGCCGGGCGGACGAAGCGGGCAAGGCTGCAGGTCAGATGGCGGAGGGGCTGGAGAACGGCAATCAGCAGTCCTTCCAGGAGGGCACTCAGAATCTCGCCGCGGAAGCTCGTCGTCAGGCCGGTCAGAAGAAACTCTCAGAGATGCTGCAACAGCAGTCCGAAAGCCTGGCTCAGCTGCGAGCTGACATCGAGAGCGAGGCTGGCAATCTGGCGCAGGGACAGGGCCGGGGTGGCCGCAAGGCCGGCAAAGGTTCTTCCGGTGACCCGCGCGGAAGCGAGTCTGCGCGGTCCGCCACGGCCCAGGAAATGCGGCTGAAGGGCGAAAACTCAGGACAGGGCGATTCCGAAACCGAAATGCTGCCGGGCGAACGCGAAGAACAGCCGGCCGAACGGGAGTATCGTGCCAATCTGGAACGCTATGAATCGCTGCAGGAATCCAGCCTCGATTCCGAACCCGTACCCCCCGGCCAGAAACAGCTCATCCGCCGCTATTTTCAACTCATCCGCCCCCGCGAAACCCCGGACACCACACCTGACTCCCCTCTCCCCTCCCAGGGGAGAGGGGCTGGGGGTGAGGGGTAAAACTACTTGGCCACGCACACCACGAGCAGTGCACGCTGCTCGCGCAGTGCACGATGATGCTGGTTCACAGTGTCGAGGAAGTGTTTGCAAGGAGACTGGCTGTGTTTTTTGACCCCTCACCCCCGTCCCCTCTCCCCCTCAGGGGAGAGGGGGGATTGAGGCTGCTTTTCGCTTGGCTTCGCTATTCAGAAACAGCCGCTTCGACGATGACCTCGACCAGACAGCCTCCCGCCAGCCCCGCCTGCACGCAGGCGCGAATGGGAGCGGCACCGTGCGGTACCCACGCATCCCAGACGGCGTTGAACTGGTCCAGATGTCCAAGGTCGCTGACAAAGACCAGCATTTGCAGGAGCGACGAGCGGTCAGCGGAGAGCCCCTGCAGTGTTTCATCGACCTGCTGCAGCACCTGTCGCGTTTGCTGGCTGAAGTCGACAGAGCGGTCTTCTGCCACCTCCACCCAGCGCGCGACACCCCGATGAATCACAACATCTGACCAGCGAGCGTGCGAACCCAGGCGACGAATTGTGGACACGAAAAAATCCTTAGCGGAACAGCGATTGCGGGCTTTGCAAGGGAAATCCGATCCGATTTTTTCGGCACGGATCACTCATTCCTGCAGTCTAAGCCGTTTCCACGGCGTTTTTGACCCTCTCAGTCTGGATTTTCAGGCTTGCTCGCCTATAAGTGAGGAATCCCTCCCTTTTTCCGCCCTGACCCTCGGAGCACAATGCTCATGACTGCCGTCGATGTGCAGGAACTGGTCCGCACGTTTTCCACGGCAGCTGGGACCATCCGTGCGGTGAACGGCGTCACCCTGCAGGTACAGCCCGGCGAGGTCTTTGGACTGCTGGGTGCCAACGGCGCCGGTAAAACGACAACGCTGCGGATGATGATGGGGCTGCTGGCCCCTACGTCCGGTTCGGTTCGCATGGCGGGCTTTGATGTGTCCACACAGCCCATGCAGGTCCGCCGCAACGTGACGCTGATCTCCGCCAGTTCGGGGCTCTACCAGTGGCTCACACCGCGTGAACTGATGCTGTACTTCGCGGAACTCTACGAGCTTCCTCAGGATGTCGCCGAAGCCCGCGTGGAAATGCTTGCTGACATCTTTGAACTTCGTCGGTTCCTTGATCGCCGCTGTGCGGGGATGAGTACCGGGCAGCAACAGCGCATTAACCTTGCCAGATCTCTCATGCACGACCCTCCGGTCGTGCTGATGGACGAACCCACTCGCGGGCTGGATATTGTCGGCAGCAAACGCATTTTTGATTACACGGCACTCCTTCGCCAGCAGGGTAAGGCGGTGATCTTCTGCACACATCGGCTGGACGAAGCGCAGCGACTGTGCTGCCGGTTCGGCATTATGTTTCATGGAAAGCTGGCTCTGCAGGGAACGCTTCAGCATCTGCAGGCACAAACCAAACGCGAACATCTCACGGATATGTTCCTTGACCTGCTGCAGCAGACCGATGCGGTGAAAGGCGGAAGTCATGTCTGACCTGCCACCCGCTTTGCCTCAGCCGCCACGTGCGTCGCTGGTCCTGCGACTGACGCGGCTTGCCCGCAAGGAACTCCGCGAATCGCTCCGGGACCGCCGCACAATCGCCACGCTGGTGCTCATGCCCCTGATCGTCTATCCGCTGCTGGGCATGGTGATCCAGAAATTTGCCGTATCCCGCGCCGGTGAAAAAGCGCCAGAGGCGGTTGTGCTGTACCACGATCAGATCCCCATGCAGGAAGCTGCGTTGCTGCTTCAGGAAGTGGACGGGAAACAGCAGCCTGCAGGTGAGCAGTCCAGCAGTGGTCTGCCCGGCCTGCCGCAGGGCCTGCCGGGGACATCTTTGCCACTGGTTCCACGGATTCGTATTGAAGCTCAGGCCTTTTCGGCAGCTCAGATACAGGACGCGGTCCGTCTGGGAGCCGCCGATGCCGGGGTACTGCTGATCCAGGGCTCGACCGGTGGTAACCAGCAGGGCCGGCAGCCGGACCTGCTGCAGGTGGTATGCCGTGAAGGCGAACCGCTCAGTGAAAACACCGCTGCCGAGCTGGAACGTCGCCTGCGTGAGAACCGCGACAATCTGCTGCGTGGTTTGCTGGACCAAACCCGTCTTGGCCGGGCTGCCCTGCCCTATGTGCGTCGCCTGTCGCTGGCGTCGACGGCACCTGCCGAATCACCGCTGGCCGCCTTTGTCCCGCTGATGCTGGTGCTCATGACCATGACAGGGGCTGTGTATCCGGCGATAGATCTGACAGCGGGAGAGCGTGAACGCGGAACACTGGAAATGCTCATGGCAGCCCCAGTCCCCCCGCAGCATATTCTGCTTGGAAAATTCGCTGCTGTATTTCTTGTTGCCGTGATGACAGCACTCGTGAATCTCACAGGCATGATGCTCACTCTGTACGGCACTGGCTTCGACCGCGTGCTGCTCAGCGGAGGTGCAGGCCCGCTGATGCTGGCTCAGGTCCTGCTGATGCTGGTGGTGTTCGCCGCTTTCTTTTCAGCCGTGCTGCTGTCGGTGACCAGCTTTGCCAGAAGCTTCCGCGAAGCTCAGGCATGGCTGATTCCGCTGATGCTGGTATCGCTGGCACCGGGCATTCTGAGTTTGATGCCCGGCGTGCGACTGACATTTCCGCTCTCGCTCGTCCCGCTGGTGAACATCGTGCTGCTGGGTCGTGAGCTTTTTCAGGGTGCTGCGACGCTGCCGCTGTTTGCTGCCACCATCGTGGCCACAGCCGGCTGGTCGGCGGCGGCGCTCACACTGGCAGCCCGCATCTTCGGCAGCGATGCGGTGCTGCAGTCGGCCCCCGCACCGCTCCGATCTGAAAATGGTCGATTCGTCCCGAAAGCACTCCCAGCGGGACTTGTTGCTTCCTGCTGTGCTGTCCTGCTGCCGCTGTTCATTATTGTCTCAATGTCCCGACATCGCCTTGTGGATCCGGCAAATACCGCGGCACAGCTCCTGCTTTCCGCAGCGATTCTCTCCGGGTTATTCATCGGGCTGCCGCTGATCTGTCTGCGGCTGGCGCGGTTTCCCGCATCCACGGCATTTTCCATCAGGCCCTTTCGCCTGCGCACCCTTGTGGCATCGCTGCTGCTGGGGCTTTCTGCATGGACTGTGGTGTACGAACTGCTGATTTTGGCGAGTGGACTGTCCGGATGGAGTCGGCTGCTGGAAAACCCGGCGATTCGTGAGATGGTGGAGCGGCTGATGCGGCAGTCGTCATTGCCGTTACAGCTCTTCTGTCTTGCCCTTGTGCCAGCCGTGGCTGAAGAGCTCTTTTTTCGTGGCTTCCTGCTGAACGGTCTGCTCGCCCGATCCAATAGTCAGAAATCGCCGCTGCTGATTTCATCCTGCCTGTTTGCTGCGGCGCATTTGATTCCTGATTTGGCGCTGGAGCGTTTTCCCGGCACATTGCTGCTGGGACTGCTGCTGGGGCTGGTGCGTCTGCACAGTGGCAGTGTGCTTCCGGGAATGCTGCTGCACGCTGCCAACAACGGCCTGCTGCTGAGCCTGACAGCTCTGCAGCCATTCTTTCTGCTTGCCGGTATTGATCTGAATCTGGAGAATGAAGCACATCTTCCCTGGCAGCTGCTGGTGCCTGCCGGGGTATTCCTGATGATCGGGACCCAGTTGCTGTTGAGCTCAAAGAGACAAACCTCCGGAAACCGCCATGAACGAATGGGATCTGAAACAGGAGTTTGAAGGGGGAGTTTTCAGTGAGCAGGTGCCGGGAGGTCGCTGCAGTGTGACGCTTTTCTGTGAAGCGTCGGGACTGCGGGCGATAACAGAAGCCGGACAGCAGTTTCTTCTGCGCTATGAACAGCTGCAGCTGGAACTGGGGGGCGCCAGTGGCCACATGCTCTTTTGTCGCAACTCCGACCGATCGCTCACGCTGTTCTGCGAGGACCGTCAGTTCCGCGCCGCACTGGAATTTCACGGCGGTGCGCAGTTGTCCGAGCAGTTAAGCCGATTGTTTGCAGATCAGAAGAGCGACCGCAGCCGCTGGCGTTCGATTGTGCTGCTGAGTCTGGCCGGGCTGGGAGTGCTGCTGTACGCTGGCTACTACGGCGTGCTGGCGCTTGGCCAGGCGGCTGTGAAAACGCTGCCGGTGAAGGTGGACCAGCAGATTGGCGATCTGGCATGGTCGCAGATGGATCACGGCGGGCCTGAGGTGAATGACCCTCTGATCGTGGAGCCTTGCAGGAAAATCGTTGAACAGCTGACACCACACGCCGCGGTGGCCGGGATGAAATTTGAGATTGCCGTGATTGATTCTCCGGAGGTGAATGCATTTTGTCTGCCGGGTGGAAAAATGGTGATCTACACTGGACTGCTCAAAGCAGCGCGAACTCCGGAAGAGGTTGCGGGAGTGCTCAGCCATGAAATGGCTCACGCCACCCTGCGGCATGGACTGCAGTCTGTTGTGCGCTCGGCGGGCGTGGTGATCGCCGCCGAACTGCTCATTGGTGACGCCGCCGGACTGGTGGCATTGGGTGCCGAGCTGGGTCAGCAGGCAGCGCTCACCAGTTACAGCCGAGAACAGGAAACCGAAGCGGATGTGGAGGGTGTGCGGATGCTGCATGCGGCGGCGATTGATCCGCTGTCACTGGCGGAATTCTTTGAGCAGCTGAAGCAGCAGGGACAGGACGTGCCGGCAGCAATCGCCTGGATTTCAACTCACCCGCAGCATGATGTCCGCATCGCCTCAATCCGTGCCCGGGTTGCCGAATTGCCTCCGCAGCAGTATCGTTCGCTCGAAGTGAACTGGGACGGACTCAAACAGCGTCTTCAGAACTGATCGGAATCGGCATTATGGAATCTGAGATTCGAAATCGTCCGTCCTTTGCAAATGTGCTGGTGAAGCTGCAGCCGGGTGAGATGATCACGGCTGAAGCGGATGCCATGGCCAGCATGAGCAGCGGATTGCGGTTGGTCACGCGCTGGAACGGCGGTTTTTTCGCGGCCGTTCTGCGGCGGCTCTTCGGGGGCGAATCGCTGTTTGTCAATGAATTCCACGCCGAGACACCTGCCGAGCTGGTGCTGACTCAGGCCCTTCCCGGCGATATCGAATGCATGCAGCTCACCGGAACCTCACTGTTTCTTCAGCCCGGTGCGTTTCTGGCGTGTGAACCTGGAGTGCGTCTGGGGATGCAGTGGGCCGGCCTGGCCAGCCTGATTGGTGGTGAGGGACTGTTTCGGCTGGTGGTGTCAGGGCATGGACGCGTCTGGTTCTCAGCTTATGGCGGCATCTATGTCAAAGAAGTGACGGACGAATACATCGTCGACTCCGGCCATCTTGTGGGCTACGAACCGACCATCAACATCCGTGTCGGTCTGCCGGGTGGTCTGTTCTCCAGTTTCTTCAGCGGTGAAGGTCTGGTCACTCGCGTTCGCGGACCGGGCCGCATTTATCTGCAGTCCCGCAACTTCAGTGCTCTCACCGCCTGGATCAATTCACACATCTGACTCACCGGGGGCTGCCCATGAAATACAAGATTCTCTGCCGCCCAATGGCATCGGTCGTCAAGCTGGGACTTGACGAAGGCGAAAGCATCACCTGCGAAGTCGGGTCGATGATTGCCATGACGGAGGGGTTGAGTGTGGAAACCAGCACTGCCATGAAAGGCAAGGCCGGGGGACTGCTCAGCGGCGTCAAACGCATGTTCTCCGGCGAAAACTTCTTTTTGAACCACTTCACGGCTCAGCAGAATGACCAGATTCTGATGCTGGGGCCGACCATGCAGGGCGATGTGATTCATCACCGGCTTCGCGGAGGCACGCTGCTGATTCAGGGCTCCAGCTGGCTGGCCAGCACCGATGGAGTGACCATTGACGCGACGTGGCAGGGTCTGGGCAAGGCACTGTTCAGCGGCGAAAGCGCGTTCTGGATCAAGGCGCAGGGTCAGGGCGAAATCTTTCTGTCCAGCTTTGGCGCGATCTATGAAGTGGAAGTCAACGGGCAGTACACCGTGGACACCGGACACATCGTGGCGTTCGAGGATACGATGCAGTTTCAGGTGGTCAAGGCCGGTGCCAGTCTGATTGGAAGTCTGCTGGGCGGAGAAGGCTTCGTCTGCCGCTTCACCGGTCAGGGCAAACTGTATTGTCAAAGTCATAACCCCGTCAGTTTCGGCCGAACGCTCAGCCCCAGCCTGAAACCACGCTGAATCGTGTCTCTTAGCAAAGGTCACAGCCATGAACAGTCTTGAACATCAGATCTCGATGGATCCGGACTACGCTGTTGTCTCGGTGCGGCTGCAGCATGGCCAGAAAGTGTTCTCTGAACCGTCGGCCATGGCGTCCATGACTCCCAATCTCACGCTGAAGGCCGGACTCAAATCCGGGCTCCGCAAGTCACTGGGACGCGTCTTTGCCGGCGAAAGTCTGATCACCAGCACGTTCAGTGCAGACAAAGGCCCCGGCGAAGTCACGCTTGCTCCCGGAGTCCCCGGTGATGTCCGGCATCACTATCTGGACCGCAGCACACTGTATCTGCAGCGAGGTGCCTTTCTTGCCCATTCCGAAGGAATTGAAATCAGCGGCAAGTGGCAGGGAGCAAAAGGCTTTTTCAGCGGTGAAGGCCTGGTGCTTGTCAAGGCTTCAGGTACCGGTGACGTGTTCTTCAATTCCTACGGAGCCATCATTGAGTTTGATGTCCGCAACAGTCTGCTGATTGATACGGGCTACATTGTCGCGTTTGAGGACACATTGCAGTACAGCGTGCAGGCACTTCGCGGTGCCCGCCCCGCCAAAACCCTGAAAAACTTCCTCTTCGGTGGCGAAGGACTGGTTTGTCGCTTTTCCGGGCAGGGCAAAGTCTGGGTCCAGACACGGTATGTTTATCCGCTTTTGCAGTGGGTCTATCCGTTTCGACGCGTTCAGCGGCAAAGCTGAACGCGTCGACGG
>JBEIEK010000039.1:0-27006 GCA_040382995.1 Planctomycetaceae bacterium | reverse complement strand
TTTTTTTGTGGGGTAATTTACTGGGGGGGGTTTTTTCATTTTTTTCCCCTTGTTTGTTTTCCAATTTTCCCCTTAACCCCCCCCCCCCCCCCAGCCCAAGCCCCGCAGTCATTGCATACTACCTATGTTTCCTGTGTTTTCCGGTTTTGTCGGGTTCATCTTGTGTTCAAAGCGCCGGCTCGCTTTTTTCCTCCTTCAACGAGATCCCATGTCCCCTCAGACGCTCACTCGCAGCAGCTTCCTGAGACAATTGGCGTCGGACGGTCCCGGTTCTGAAGTCTGGAACGAACTGTCTCAGCGTTACGGCGAACTGGTGTTTGGCTGGTGTCGTCGCTGGGGAGCATCAGAAGCGGACGCAGAAGACCTGACCCAGGAGACTCTGTTGCGAGTCTACCAGAACATTCAAAGCTATCAGCATTCGGGGCCCTTCAGCTTTCGCGGCTGGGTCCGCACTGTTGCCCGCACAACCTGGCTCATGCTGCTCCGCTACCGTTCCCGTCGCCCCGTACTGGTGTCGCTGCAGCAACCAGCTTCCGGATCAGACAGCGGTGAAGAGTTTGCCGTGGATCTGTCAGAAATGCATCAGCAGCTGTCGCAGGAAGCTGAGCAGCTGGAGCAGAGAGAGCTTCTGGATGTGGCCCTGAAACGGATCCGTGCCCGGGCGCCTGCTTCGATGTGGCAGGCCTTCGAACTGCTGACATTCGGAGGCTACGCAGCAGAGGAAGCAGCCGGAATGCTCGGAGTCAGTCGGGCGACTGTGTATTTGTGGAATACAAGGATTCGGCAATTGCTCGCAGCAGAAATCACTGGCCTCGAATCAGCTGAATCCGCATACGGAACACTGGGAAAAGGAGCTACCATTGCCAATCGCCTGCCCCACGCGTGAACACTGGTCCGTACTGCTCAGCCAACTGCCGGACACTGAACTTGATCCCGGCCTGGTCAATCACCTTGACCACTGCCAGTCGTGCTGGTCAATGGTCGGCAGCCTCGCCGCGGGCGCAGAAGAATTCTCTCTGCTTCGCGGTCACGTGGGGCTTGCGAGACGCGCCGCTGACCCGGCTGATGAGCCTGTTGCGGTGTCCGAACCACAGCGTCAGATCCCAACAGCATTCGTTCCGGACCGGCTTCCGCCGGGCACTCGACTGGGACATTTGCGGCTGCTTTCTCTGCTGGGCCATGGAGCCATGGGCAGTGTCTATCTGGCGGTCGACGATCGCTGTGGCCGTCAGGTTGCCGTGAAATGTCTGCATCCGGCCCGCAGTTCGGCCGAATTCATCAGCGGCCTGGCCAGGGAAGCCCGCGTTCTGTCGCAGCTGCAGCACCCCAACATCGTGCCGCTTCTGGAATTCAACCTTGAACACGATCCTGCCTTTCTGGTTCTGGAACTGGCAGCTGCAGGTTCGCTGCGACAGGCTCTGAAACACCGGACTTTGAACCAGCAGCAAAGTGTGCAGCTGATGGCTGCGGTGGCCAGGGCGGTACACGCCGCACATGAGTCCGGAGTGCTGCATCTGGACTTAAAGCCGGAAAACATATTGTTGGTGAATCTCCCCGCTGACGACAGTGGCCCGTCACAGGCTGGGGACCGATCTGTTGAGTACCTTCCATGGATACCCAAGGTTGCGGACTTTGGGCTCTGCACCAGCCTGCATGGCGAGGGCCACTTCGCGGAAACATGGCGTCGCCCGCGCGGCACGCTCGCCTGGATGGCCCCGGAACAGGTTTCCGGCCAGTCTGCTCAGCTCGGCCGCGCCACCGACGTGTACGCTCTTGGAGTCATCCTCTACGAACTGCTCACAGGGGTGCTGCCGTTTCGGGCCGGCCATGATGTCGTATTAAGCGGACAAATCTGCCGCTGTCCTCCCTGTCCTCCGCGTGAACTCTGTCCAGGCATTTCCAGGAGGCTTAATCTGATCTGCCTCCGCTGTCTGCAAAAGGAACCCCGCGATCGATTCCAGGCCGCCGCAGAACTCGCCGACGAACTCGATTCCGTGGCCGCTCGCTCGCTGCCCGGCACATGGCTTCGGCGACCGTTCCAGAATTTGCGTCAGCCGCGGTTCACCGCCGCAGTCAGGCTGCAGGTGCTGTGCATGCTGGCGGGGTTCCTTTTGGGGGCAGCATACGGTGGTCGCAATCCGCTGCTGATGTTCTCTGCTGCTCCACAGGTTTCAACGGTGTTCGACGCCATGCAACTGGGCACAGAAATTCAGCAGGCAGACCGTGTGGGCGAATCCTACGTGCTGATGGCCGCAAAAGACGGACCCGCCGATAAGGATCGTCTTGTGGCCCAGTTTCTCTGGCATGCTGCTATTCGGCCCTCAAGGAAACTTCTCAGCAATCCACTGCTGGTGCAGGCACTCAACGATCGGGACCCGCAGACGCTGCTGCTGGCACGATTGTATGACGTAGCAGGTCTCGCAGAGGATGGGCAGCTCACTGCCGCAGCAGCAGCGTGGATACTGGCAGATGACTTAGCCCGTCAGCTGCACGACCGGAAACTGCTTAACGAACGCCTCCGCTGGCGTGGCCTTATCGCAGCTCGTCGAATGGATCGCACCCTGACCCGACAAAACCGCAGCTCCGAAGGCCTGAGGCTGCTCGAAGACGCATGGAAGCTCTTCGGACCAGAGAACCTCGGGCAGGCCCAGCGGACACCGAACTTCACGATGGCCTGTGAGGCCTTCCAGGCGTACCTGCTGAATCGTCGGAGTCCGGCCGAGCTGGATTTGACCTGCTCCAGCGACCCCTGAATCGGCCGCTGCCTTTTCAACTCCGGTACCAATCGCCAGAATCCCGCCCGCTGCCTCTGCACCTGCGGCAGCTCAATTCCCAACACACGGAGACGAACTCATGACAAGAACAATCGTGCGGCCGGAGCGGCTGGATCTGGATTCCCCCGGACGCCGGGATTACTGGGTGGCGCTTGAACATGACAGCATCTGGGGCGACCACCTCCTGCCGCTGACCGTCTTCGTTGGCCCGGAAGCGCGCGACGGACAGGGGCTCGTGTCCTTCGGATCCAACCACGGCAATGAATATGAAGGTCCCGTGGCGTTGAAGCACCTGGTCAGGGAAATCCGGCTGGCAGACGTCCGTGGCCGCATCATCCTCATCCCGGTCCTCAACCCCGCCGCGTTCCTCGCCGGCACCCGCGAAAGTCGGCTGGACGACGGCGTCAATCTGAATCGCGCGTTCGTGGACGGAGCAGGGCGTAACCCCGCCCTTGCCGGAATCACTCATCGCATCGCCGACTTCGTTCGCACTTACATCTGGCCCCGCGTGCACATTGTGCTCGACCTGCATTCCGGTGGTGACGTCGCTCGCTTCTCCATCTGCGCAAACTATCACCCCATCGATGATCCCGAACTCGGCGCCCGCATCGAAGACACGGCCCGCTGGTTTGGGACCCCGTCCCTGATGGTCTACCAGAACCAGACTCCGGGACTGCTGCCTTCCGAAGCGGAACGACTGGGAAAAATCACCGTCGGCACTGAACTCGGCTGGGGCAGGGCAGTCAACCCGGAGGGAGTGCGATATGGTCGCCAGGGAGTGCTCGCGGCGCTCATTCGCAACAATCTGCTCCACGGCACCATTGAACCCATCGCGCATCACAAGGCCGGTACCCAGCGAAAACTGGAAATGGTGGACCGTGACTGTTTCATCCCGGCACCTTTCGCCGGCCACTACGAACCGCTCGTGGAATGCGGCACCGCCGTCCGCCGCGGACAAACCGTCGGGCTGCTGCACGACTTCGATCAGTTCGACCTTGAACCCTGGCCCTGCATCGCTGCACTTGACGGCGTGGTGCTTGCCCAGGCCTGGGCTGCCCCCGTCCCCAAAGGTCAGCACATCGTCGTTGTGGCCAGGGATATTACTTAACACATCAGCCCCGGCCATTGGGGATGCCTGTTCGCAACCATCCACCTGCAGCACCGGTCAACAAAATTCGCGACCATTGCACGCGAATTCCAGAAAAAACAGCTGGATTTCACCCTTCCGCAGTGCAGTTCCCTCTGGGAACCTGGGCCGGCCGGAAGAAACACGCGTTGAATACTCCGGCTGCATTTCAGATAATCCCGAATTCCTCAGTCGTTTTCCCTGATCCGGTTATCGCAAGTCAACACCCATGACCCCCACCGCCGCACGTCCCCTCCAGGACGTCAATATCACCGGCACCACCCCTCTGATTTCCCCCGCCCAACTCAAGGCGCTGCTCCCTTCCGCGCCGGCATTGGCTGATCACGTGCTGCGGTCAAGGACGACTGTCTGTGACATTCTTCAGGGGCGGGACCGACGGGTCATCGCCATCGTCGGGCCGTGTTCCATTCATAACACGGAAATGGCCCTGGAATACGCCCGCGGACTCAAGCCCGTCGCCGACGAAGTCAGCGATGTGCTGTTTGTTGTCATGCGGGTCTACTTCGAAAAGCCCCGGACAACCGTCGGCTGGAAGGGTCTCATCAACGATCCGCATCTGAACGACACCTTCGACATCGCTGCCGGACTCCGCAAGGCACGTCAAATTCTCTGCCAGATCAACGAAGTTGGTTTGCCGGCTGCCACCGAAATGCTGGAACCAATCACACCGCAGTACATCGCCGATCTGATCACTCTGGCTTCCATCGGTGCTCGCACCACAGAATCTCCAACGCACCGCCAGATGGCCAGCGGTCTGTCGATGCCCGTGGGATTCAAGAACAGCACCGAAGGCAGTCTGGAAGTGGCCATCAACGCGATGAAGGCTGCACGTGCAGCGCACTGCTTTCTTGGCATCGACCACGACGGCCGCACCTGCGTTGTGTCCACCCGCGGCAACCCCTGGGGACACCTGATCCTTCGCGGTGGCCGCACCGGTCCCAACTACAGCGCTGAATCCATCGCCGAAGCCTCAGCCCTGCTCAAGGCCGCCAACCTTCCCCCGCGACTCGTTGTTGACTGCAGCCATGCCAACTCCTCCAGGGATTACCGTCGCCAGCCCGAAGTCTGGACCGACGTCATTCGCCAGCGAGCTGCCGGCAACGAAGACATCGTCGGCCTGATGCTGGAAAGCAACCTCCGCGAAGGTGCTCAGTCGCTGGGAAGCGACCCCGCCGCACTGGAATACGGCGTCAGCATTACCGACGGATGCATCAATCTGGAAAACACCATCCAGCTGCTGCGTGACGCACGCAAATCGCTCTTGAATCAGCCTCGCCCCTGACCCTGTTCCGTCAAGTCAGGTCCTGAATCCATGCCACCTGCACCACCGATCTCAGTGCTCAGCCGCCAGCAGATCCGTCGCATCGACAGTGCCGCTGTTCAGCAGCTCGGACTGTCAGGGCTGGTGCTCATGGAGAACGCAGCCCGCGGGCTCTGTGAAGTCATTCGCAGCACTGGTTCCTGGCCAGCCATCACGATCGTCGCCGGACCCGGTAACAACGGCGGTGATGGTCTTGCCGGCGCTCGGCTGCTGGCTGCCGATCAGTCCATCACAGGTGAAGTTCAGGTGCTCCTGATTCGTGGTGGTAAGTCACTCAGCGCGGACGCCCAGTCAAACCTGATGATTCTGCGGAAATGTGGAATTCCTGTGGACGAGCTATCGCCGGAATCTGCCGCGGAGCTTATTGCTGGTCTGCCGGCAGACAGCCTGCTTGTCGATGCGCTGCTGGGGACCGGCGTTCGCGGCACCGTTTCAGCCCCCTTTCTGAGTATAATCACCGCCATCAATCGCTCGCACGCCACCAAAATTGCCGTGGATGTGCCCTCAGGCCTGGACTGCGACAGTGGTGAACCCTGTGGTGCTGCCGTTCGTGCCGGCCACACCGTCACCTTCGTGGCTGCCAAACCTGGCCTGCTGACTCCTTCTGGACGCGAATTCTGCGGTCGCCTCCACGTCAAACACATCGGCGTCCCAGCCGCATGGATTGTCACGTGCCTGCAGGTTCCTGACGGCCAATAATCCGGTCGCGAATCCGAAATGCCACCCAGGTCCATACCAGACCCAGCATCCAGCCAGCCAGCACATCTGTGGGATAGTGCACACCCATGCACACTCTGCTGATCCCGATCACTCCAGCCAGCCACAAGGGAAAAACAGAAAATAATCGCTGCAGGTGGTGGTCACGAGTGCGCGTGGAGAGCAGCAGACCGATGGTGACGTAGACGATTACGGACATCATCGCGTGAGCACTGGGAAAACTGGTCGAGCCCCTCACAAAGGACAGATGCGGGACCACATCCGGACGTCCGCGCTGGACCAGTTCCTTCATCAGCACATTGAACAGAAAACCGCCCGTGACAGTCAGCACAAAAAATCGAAAGGATTCGCGGCTGAGCTCCAGGCGGCAAAAAATCGCAAAGCAGAAACTCACCATCAGCAGCACTGCGTATCCACCCAATGCGGTAAAGTCTCGCATGGATTCTTCAAGCAGCCGCGGGCCAATCATCCGCTGCGGATTGGCAGGATCACGAAGTCCGGCAATGATCCGTTCCTCGAACGAACGACCCGGACCATCCAGCAGCACGTCGCCGCAAACGAACGCAAGTCCGACCAGCAGTACTGCGGCAAGTGTCCACGGGAGAATCTGCAGGAGTGGCGGGCGGATCATTCAGCCTTTTCTGATTCACGCTGGAGGAAAACCATTGTCTCTGGATGCGAGGTCTTCCATTCCTGCCACGTTGTCACCAGGGCTTCAATGTCTTCAAGCGGAACGTCCGTGGAGGATTGAGGCAGCATCTGACCGTTGACCCGCAGCCACATTTCACCGTTGATAAACCCGGCGGTCTGCACCTGCAATGCTGCGCCTGACTGGCCCGCAAGGACCCGTGCGCAGCGCGAGCGGTCGCAATACGTTACGGCGATTGGCTGTGGACCACGCGTATCGATCACCACGTGCGACTGCATGTCGCTCATGGTGCTGATCAGCCACGCACGAGACATGCCGGCAACGCTGACACCAATCACCTGTTCGTCCGGACTCAGGTCGACGTCCGCTGCGGCGGACATCGGAGGGTCGGTCACTGGTGGAACGATGAATGGAGTGTTCATCATGCCGGGTGCCGGCGCCGCTGGCGTCATGGAGGCAGCCAGGCTTTCCGGGGATGGCGCGGAGCCTGCCGACGTACCGACGGCAGGAGCTTCTGTTGTGCCGCAGCCAATAATCGCCAGCAAACAACCAGCCACGATGGATGACACCAGCACCCGTAGAGGAATTGCGGAGCGGTTTGGCGAGTCGGTGGTTCCGGTCATGTGATTCCTGAAGCGCGCCGGTGCAGGCTCGCTTCGGTTAGGATTGGGGAGGGGCGACAGAAATCTGTGCCCCTTTTGGCGAGCGGGCTAATTTGTCGGTGCAGCAGGTGCGGCCGGAGTGGCATCGTTTGCTGGTTCATCACCACCGCTCAGTGCATTCGCGACAAGGCGACCAAAGATCTTCACAAAACCCTGTTCCAGCCGCACCCGACTTCTGGCTCCGTTTTCGGTGAGGCGGGTGTCGATTTCGATGCGGTCATCGCCTTCCTTGAGTGTTTCGCGGGCAATCCGGCCACCCTGCTCGGCACGCTGAGCCATACGGGCAGCATTGGGACCGCCACGGAAGCCTCGACCGCGGCCCTGGCCACGACCTGGCCCGCCTGCGGCTGGGGCCGGAGCCCCACCGGGAGCGGGAGCGGAGCCGTCCGCGATCTGCAGTTCGAGAGCCGCTTCGGCACCTGCGGCGGCTTCCCGCTCGGCTCGCCGTGACTGACTGGCTACCTGAGCCGTTTCAGCCATCTCCACCAGCTGGTTGACATTGACGATCACGCGAAAGCTTGGAGGAGTTCGTACGTCGGTGGGGGACTGAGTGGCTGCTTCAAGCTTATCCATGACGCCCTTCAGCGTGGCCAGAGACTCTTCACCACCGATCACTCCCCAGATGGCCGTTGAACCCATGCCCAGGGTCAGTCCGACGTTATCGCCAAAGACCGCGGTGGCCTCGGGAGGCTGAATAGCGAAAGTCAGGCGATGAAACGTCACGCCGAGGTGTTCGCCGGCACCAATCTGCATTTCACCCGCCTGCTTCAGCACTTCAATGTCCTTCAGCCGCGTCAGCAGATCCATGGCGCCGGAGTTGATTGCGTCGCCATCCTGCACGCGACCGGCCCAGACGATTGCCAGCTTGCCGGCTGAATCGCGATAGAATTGAGCAAACACGTCCATGTGGCCCTCCTGCAAGGTCTTCTGCACTGCAGAAAGTGCCTGACCAATCGGACTGTTTTCGTCCGGTGCAGGACCCAGACTGTTCTCTTCAATCAGCCGCGCGACTTCCATCCGGAAGCCCTCCATCATCTCTCCGTACGCCTCCTTTTCCCGGTCCGCCATCATCGTGGACAGGGAAAGCGAAACTGCGGCACTGTCATCCAGCAGCGGAATGAACTGACTGGGGCGGTCGGTTGAACTGAGGATTTCCTTGAGCATCTGTGAACCCTTGATGGCGTCCACGACGAAATCGATGTTGACCGCCTGCTCTTCCTCCGAAATGTCGACCCCAAAGGTGAGCTTCTGGCAGTCCATGAAGAGCATCTTCAGGGCGGCAAGACCACGTTCTCCTTCCACCCGTCGAATTCGGTAGGCACCTTCCGGTTCACCGTCCCGCTGCTGCAGCTGTGTGGAAATGCCGGAATTGATCAGGCCGTAAAGCAGTGTACGAGTTGCCACGGGGATGGATTCGACGTCGAGCCGCACTGAGGCGTCGAACTGCTGGGCCTGTCCGGCCAGCAGCTGGGCCGGATCCGGGAACTCCCGGTCAAGAATCTTTGCGTCGGGGTTGTTGCCAAGGGGAATGAAGGCATATCCGTCCTTCATCACCACGGGAAACGTGCGGTTGGGCCCAATCACCTCATAACGACCCTCTTCGTCCTCCTTGCGAATCACCACCGGGGCTTTCTCGACAAGCTTTGTGGCTGCTTCAACGGAATCCACGGGAACAAAGGCAATGAATTCCGGGAGCGGCGGGATGGCGACCGGGAGATATCCCATGATCCCAAATGGCTTTTCGCGATTGAAGCCTTCGAGGTCGTTCAGGGTGTTCTTGAGGAAATCCTGAAGCTGCTGGTGCACCGCAGGATGTTCTGCCGCATCGAAGATGTACTGCGATTTCTTCAGGAACCGATCCGCCCCGGAAAACGTGATCGTCAGCAGCGGGCGAGTACCTTCCTGAATGAGCGAGAGCGGACTGGAAGGCGCCTCGTCCTGAGCTTGTACGGCAGGCAGCAGACCGCTGCAGCAAACCGCTGCGGTCATCAGCAAACTCAGGAAAACACGTACTGAACAGACTGTCAATGACGACCGCATGTCAAACTTATCCGCAAAAGAGAATTCGGCGGGACAACGGAACCAGAATTATTCGCTTGCGAAAGCAATTTCCAGGCCTTGTTCTCGTAGAAACCGGGAGAAATGCGAAAGGAGTCGAAAGAACCCCCGCTTACCGGGGCTTTTTGGCGGAAATGCGTGATGCCGACGGCGATTCGCATGCAGCCCGATCGCCTGCAGTCGGCGTTTATGTGGGCAAAGACACCCTGCGGGACCGTCCTGTCGTGTCTTGAGCCTCCACCCGTGACATGCCACCGCGACAGGGCTGGATTGTGGTGTTGTTCCCACTCCCTCACGGTTGCGGCTCGGTTGGGGCGTGCGGCCAAACGGCGTGCGGGGGTAAGGGCGAGGTGTTATTCCCTTGGCAAGAGTTTGTGTGCGTCGCAACTGGCAATTCACATCCCGCAGGCGCCTTTTCGCTCGTTCAGGTCAGATGCCGGAACGATTGCTGCGGCGGACAAGGCAGGCGCCGACGAAGTCCCGGAACAGCGGATGCGGCTGATGGGGTTTCGATTTGAACTCCGGATGGTACTGTACTGCAAGGAACCACGGGTGCGACTGCAGTTCGATGACCTCCACCAGCGTTCCGCTGGGGCTGGTACCGGCAATCACCATGCCGGCATCCGCGAACTGGGTACGGTATTCCGGGTTGAACTCGTACCTGTGTCGGTGCCGTTCGCTGATCTCCGGAGCACCGTAGGCGCGTGCGGCGTGCGTTCCGGCGGTGAGCAGGCAGGGCTGAGCACCCAGGCGCATGGTGCCACCCTTGCGATTCACCGTTTTCTGACCTTCAAGCAGGCAGATGACGGGGTTGCGAGTATCGGCGGAGAATTCGCTGCTGTTGGCATCTGCCAGTCCCAGCACATTGCGGGCGAATTCGATCACTGCACACTGCATTCCGAGACAAATCCCAAAGAACGGCAGATCATGCTCGCGGGCAAACTGAATTGCCTGGATTTTACCCTCGATGCCGCGCATGCCAAAGCCACCGGGGACCAGCAGCCCGTCGACACCCTTCAGCAGCATGTCGGCGTTCTGTCGCTCGAATTCTTCCGCCTCCAGACGCTTGACGATGATCTGCGTGGAATGAGCAAAACCGGCGTGGTCCAGCGATTCGTAAATGGACTTGTATGCGTCACGGTGCTCGATGTACTTGCCGACAACGGCAATCGTCACTTCATGCCGCGGATTGCGAATCCGGTGTACCAGCTGCCGGTAGTCCTCCATCTGCAGCGGACCGCATTTCAGCTGCAGTTTCTGGCAGATGAGCTCGTCAAGGCCGTGTTCCACGAGTCCGACGGGGACTTCGTAAATGGAGAATTCCTTGTCAACCTCTTCAATGACTGCCCGTTTTTCCACGTTGCAGAAGAGCGCGATCTTATCAGTGTGCTCGCGGCCGATGGGGCGTTCCGTTCGCACAATCAGAATATCAGGGGAAATGCCGATTTCCCGCAGCTGCTGGACGCTGTGCTGAGTCGGCTTGGTTTTGGCTTCCCGGGCAGCCTTGAGGTAGGGCACGAGCGTCAGATGAATGAACATGCAGTTCTCGCGACCAATATCCAGAGGAATCTGGCGGATCGCTTCGAGAAACGGCAAACCTTCTATGTCTCCCACCGTACCACCCAGCTCCGTGATCACCACGTCGACGTCCGGAGTCGCGAGGCTGAGGATGCTGGCTTTGATCTCATCGGTGATATGAGGCACCACCTGGACTGTCCGTCCCAGGTATTCGCCACGCCGCTCCTTTTCGATCACTGACAAATAAATCTGGCCGGTTGTGTAATTGGAATGACGATTCAGCTCGCCTGAGGTGAATCGTTCGTAATGGCCAAGGTCGAGGTCGGTTTCGGAGCCATCGTCGAGCACGTAGACCTCGCCGTGCTGAAACGGACTCATCGTGCCCGGGTCGACATTCAGGTAGGGGTCCAGCTTCTGCATGCGAACCTTGAGTCCCCGGCTCTCCAGCAGCATGCCGATGGACGCCGACGTCAGCCCCTTCCCCAGAGAACTGACAACCCCTCCCGTGACAAATATGTGTCGGCTCATGTTCCGTCCGTGCAGTTTGACAGTCAGTTTCAGCCACTTTCTGTCACCTCAGAACACGCCCCCGGTGAACGGATCGAGTGCAGGACAGCTGGCTGATGCGAGTCTTAACCGGAAGTTCACCGGTCCTCAATCGACGCGATTCCCGAATTCCATCTTCCCCGACTTTACTTCAGCGGGGAAACACTAAACGTTGAACAGGAAATGGCAGATGTCGCCATCCTGCATGACGTAGGATTTGCCTTCCACACGCAGGCGACCTGCCGCCCGAATCTCCTTTTCCGATTTGTATGTCTCCAGGTCCTCAAGGGAGTACACCTCACAGCGAATGAATCCTCGCTCGAAGTCACTGTGGATCACGCCGGCCGCCTGAGGGGCCGTGGCGCCCACTGGAATGGTCCATGCACGCACTTCCTTTTCACCCGCCGTGAAGTAGCTCTGCAGACCCAGTGTTCGATAAGCGGCTCGAGCGAGCGGACCCAGACCTGGTTCCGTCAAACCCACCGAATGCAGCATCTCTGCCCGGTCGGCTTCATCCAGCTCGGCCAGCTCCGCCTCCAGACGAGCACAGATGGGAACCACGTGCGCACCATGCTCGGTCGCGTACTGCCGCACCTGCTGAACCAGCGGCCCGTTCCCCTGCAAATCCTCTTCCGCCACGTTCGCCACAAACAACACCGGCTTCGCTGTCATCAATCCCAGAGCCCGGACAGATTTTGCCTCATCTTCAGTGAAAGTGCATGTTCTGAGCGGCCGGCTGCCGTTCACCCACTCCTGACACTTCTCCATCACGGCTGCTCGCAGCTTCGCCTCCTTGTCCCCGCTTTTTGCAGAACGCTGGGCTTTCGGAAGCGATGTTTCCAGGCTTTGCATGTCCGCCAGCAGCAGCTCTGTTTCGATGATCTCAATGTCCGACATTGGATTCACCGAACCCGAAACATGCGTGATGTCGTCGTCCACGAAACAACGCACTACCTGCAGAATGGCATCCACCTCACGGATGTGGCTGAGAAACTTATTGCCCAGACCCTCACCCTCGCTGGCACCCTTCACGATCCCTGCAATATCGACCAGCTTGAGCGCCGCTGGAATGACTTTCTGTGGCGGGATGTATCGCGTAATCCGCTGCAGCCGCTCGTCCGGCACGCTCACGATGCCCTCGTTTGGCTCTATCGTGCAGAAAGGGTAGTTCGCACTCTGAGCCGCCGTGGAAGACGTGAGCGCGTTGAACAGAGTACTTTTGCCCACGTTTGGCAGGCCGACAATCCCGGCTTCCATGGAACACCCATCCAGCTGAAAACGACAAAACCTGAACCACGCCAGTGCACGAATCAGGTAGTCTACCGCAGCAGACGGCAACGGTCATCTCAACCGCTGCTGAAATCTCATCGCCGTCAGCTCCTCGCGCCCAACCCCATCACTCGGTTGCTCCAATCCTCACAACCGCATAAAAAATCCCCGCGACGCCTCAACCGTGGATCGATCGCCCTGGCCCACACCCCGCACACCGCATTCTGCGGCGAACTGTACGAGTTCTTTCATCCGGAGCATTTCCGATGCTGAGTCGCGTTCTCACACATTTACTGCTGCCCGCCACTCTCGCTCTGATCAGCCTGCGCCCGCTCCCGGCCCAGGATGCCCCTTACGACGTTTTTCCCAAAGCTCAGCCACCCTGGTTCCGCGTCCGCTACCCAGCTTCCACAGAACCCGGTGGTCTGATCTTTCCCGCGAATTACACTGTTTGGATTCCTCCTGGGGTTGAGCGATTGCGGGGGGTGATTGTGCACCAGCATGGCTGCGGCGAAGGCTCCTGCCGCTCCGGACTCACCGGTGCCTGGGATCTCCACTGGCAAGCACTCGCTCTTCGTCACAGCTGTGCTCTGCTCTCACCCGCATACGAACAGCCCGACAAAGCCGATTGCCAGAAATGGTGTGACCCCCGGAACGGCTCCGCCCAAACCTTCCTCCGGGCGCTCACTGACCTTGGAAAACTTTCCGGCCATCCGGAACTCGCCACCGTTCCCTGGGCCCTCTGGGGACACAGTGGTGGTGGTCACTGGGCCGGTGGAATGCTGATGTTGTATCCGGAGCGAGTTGCCGCGGTCTGGCTGCGGTCCGGTGTCCCGCTGCTCCAGCCCGACCCTGCCCGCAGCAACATCCAACCCCACTCACTCCCCCTCGCTGCTCTCACTGTCCCCGTCATTTGCAACCCCGGCACGCAGGAAGGCGTGACAATCAAAGACGGTCGATTTGCGGGAGTTTGGCCGGCCAATGAGGCATTCTTTAAGGCCCTGAGATCTCAGGGGGCCACGATTGCAGTCGCCGTCGATCCGCTCTCCAGCCACGAATGCGGCAACCAACGGTATCTCGCCATTCCCTGGCTCAGCGACTGTCTCCGGAGACGACTGCCTGCCACGGCCGACGAACCCCTGCTGCCACTGCCCACTGACACCGCATGGCTCGCACCAGCCACCGGACTGGTGGCTGTGCCGGCAGCGGATTTTACGGGTGACCCGCTTTCGATGGGCTGGCTCCATTCCCCCGAAATGGCCAGGGCATGGATGGAATATGTGAAAAACACCGAAGTCACCGACAACTCCGCACCTCCCACACCCTCCGGCCTGCGACTTGACGGCAACACGCTCGCGTGGGATTGCGTCGCTGACATCGAATCCGGCCTCGCCGGATTTCTGATTGAACGAGATGGAGTCATCGTCGGAAGCACACTCGAACAAGCCAAAAACCCCTTCGGTCGCCCCCTGTTCCAAAACCTGCAGTACAGTGACACGCCCCCGCAACCGCTCGCCGACATGAGCTGGCGCGACCCGGAGCCTGCCGCGCGACCGCTCTCAGCCTACCGCGTGATCGCGGTGAACACGAGGGGCCTGCGGTCAGATGGAAAGTCCGTTGCTCCGTGAGCCTCGGCTGGCGAGGTGGTTCTGGGGAGACCTGCCCCGGAACCGTCGAGACCCACGTGGCTTCCGGCATTGCGCCATACCGCACCGAATGTGCGTTGATAGTCAATGTGAGTGCGCCTGTCGTCAGGCTGATTTCTTCGCGTCGGCCAAAACGCGACCAGATCGCGAACCGCACCGAACATTTCCCGCGTCTGCACGTCTCCCTATCCCTGTAGAAATTGCAACAGGGAACCTCCCGTCTGCGGCAACAACACAGAAAGGGAATTCTGCAGTGATCCGGATCTGCTGTTTTTCGTTCTGTTTGGCGTCTTCAGTCCCGGCAAGGTGATTTTCACAAGAACGGACCGGTTTTTGCATAGTTAACTTCGCCGGTCGTTTCTGCGGTGATCCTGCTCACTAGCCGCAGCGGCAATTCCTGCTGTTGACGGCACTTCCGAACAAGTTCCAGTCCTTTCGATTTCCCGGTTTCGGGGGATTTCAGCGACAGATCCTTCATCCCCCGTCGCTGAAAACCAACAGTTGATTCTGAGTCCATCCAAGGGGTTTCCGGAAGAAACGGTAAATCAATCAGAACGAGGAGGCAGTCATGGTCAACGCCGTACCTAAACGCAGCAATGTTCCGAAAATGATCAGCAAGACTGGAAATCTCCGTGGGGCTCACCCGGCTCTTCAGGCCTCCATCCTGACTTCGGCCGTCGTTGCCAAAATCAGCGATGGCGGACCAGCCCCCGACCTGCTGTCGCGGTATCTCGAAGGAGCCTCCCCGGAAGTGCTGGCGCGGGAATTCGGCATGAGCCGTCCGGCCGTGCACGCCGCGCTCGCCTCCGCACGCGCCCAGCGACTGCTCGACATGCAGGTCGAGTTCATTGACAATCCGGAATTCCACCAGCCCGGCGCCGAATCCCGAATCTGTGGCCCGGAGCCGGTTGTGCAAAATCCCGATGGTCGCGTCCGCGTTCCCTCAGGCCTCCCCGCCTACCTCGAAGAGCTCTACCGCGTCCCTTTGCTCACGCGCGAGCAGGAGCAGTACTACTTCCGCAGAATGAACTTCCGCAAATCGCAACTGCTGGAACTGCGGCAGCAGCTTTCTTCCGATAAGCCCTCCACAAAGCTCATCAAAAGCCTCGAAGCGATCGCCGACGACGTCCTCCGAATCAAAAACCACCTGATTCGCTCCAACCTGCGACTCGTCGTTTCCATCGCCAAGAAATACATCAAATCCGGAACCGCCTTTTTTGAGCTCGTCAGCGATGGAAACATCTCCCTCATGCGCGCAGTCGAGAAATTCGACTACGCTCGGGGAAATAAGTTCTCGACCTATGCCTCCTGGGCCATCCTCAAGAACTTCACTCGCAGCGTCCCCGCTGAACATCAGCGACTCGACCGCTTCCGCACGGGCCAGGAAGAAATCTTCGCTCAGTCCTCCGAACACCGTTCATCAGCCATCACAGATGAGCAAATCAACCGCGGGCAGCGGGCAATCATCCGCGAAATGCTCAACGAACTCGATGGTCGGGAACAAAAAGTCATCGCCTTCCGCTACGGACTCGATGAAGGCGCCGAACCACAGACCCTCGAACAAGTAGGCTGGCGACTTGGTGTGACCAAGGAACGAGTCCGCCAGATCGAAGTTCGCACACTGGAGAAACTGCGCCGAATTGCAGAACGTCGAGCCGTCGAAATTCCCGGATTCTGAGAATTTCACTCAGGTTGGCTCAACGACTCGCCGAAATCACGTGGCATTTCCCGAGCAACCCGGCTGGGTTTTGCGCCGTTCCTGGGTAAATGTCTCGATTCACTCAAGCTGCCCCAACACCGGGATCTGCACCCGAAACTGCTCGATCCCGGGACGAATCCCGGAGAACACTTGCTAATTCCTTGCTGAACGGTTAACATCTTCTCCCTTCTTCGCGGTCGACTTGCGCTAGTGTAGCTCAATTGGCAGAGCTCCGGTTTTGTAAACCGGCGGTTGTGGGTTCGACTCCCACCGCTAGCTTCCTCTGTCCACCGTGCTCAGGTTCATTATTTCCTTCTTCACCTCTTTCGTCTGAAATTTCAGTTACGGTTTAATTCAGCCACAAACCTGCCGCTCCCGGCTGGGTACTCATCTCAAGTCCGATTACGCGACAATTTGCGGCTGCTTCGATCATCGGGGGAATACCTAAGCGGCCAAAAGGGCCAGACTGTAAATCTGGTGGCGTTTGCCTTCACAGGTTCGAATCCTGTTTCCCCCATTCCTGTAACTGGTGTTGTTTGATTTGCTCGCGGGCGTAGTTCAATGGTAGAATTCCAGCCTTCCAAGCTGGCTGTGTGGGTTCGATTCCCATCGCCCGCTCTTTGATTGCTCAATATCGCTGCTGTAGCTCAGTTGGTAGAGTACGTCCTTGGTAAGGACGGGGTCATGGGTTCAAGTCCCATCAGCAGCTTCAGGACAGTCAGATTGAGCCGGTGGCTCGATTGGTGTACTGCTTTGTGTACGATGCCGGGCGACCGGCGCTTTGGTGTTCTGGTTCAGGTGTTTGTCAGCGATTTCGGAATGCTCTGCGTCGGAGTGTTCAGCTTTTGGCCGATCCGTGTGGCCGGTTTCCTTGGAGATGTTTGTCGGGCGGGTCGAATTTCCCGGCGAAGTTTATTGCGGAGTTGGGTGAATGGCAAAGGGTAACTTTGAGCGAACGAAGCCTCACGTGAACGTCGGTACCATCGGTCACATCGACCATGGCAAGACAACAACGACAGCGGCAATTCTTGCAGTCCAGGCAGCCAAGGGACTGGCCTCTGTCAAATCCTACTCGGACATCGCCAAGGGTGGTACAGTCCGTGACGCCACCAAGACAGTGACCATCGCGGCCAGCCACGTTGAGTACGAAACGCCAAATCGGCACTATGCTCATATCGACTGCCCGGGGCACGCTGACTATATCAAGAACATGATCACTGGTGCTGCTCAGATGGACGGTGCGATCCTTGTCGTTTCCGCCGCTGACGGCCCAATGCCGCAGACTCGCGAGCACATTCTTCTCGCCCGTCAGGTGGACGTTCCTGCACTGGTTGTGTTCCTGAACAAATGCGACCTCGTCGATGACGCCGAGTTGCTCGATCTGGTCGAAATGGAAGTCCGCGAACTGCTCACCAAGTACGGCTTCCCCGGCGACGACGTGCCGCTCGTTCGCGGAAACGCTCGCGGTGCTCTGGATAACCCCGCAGACGACAAGTACAGCAACTGCATCACGGAACTGATGAAGGCTCTTGACTCGTACATCCCCGAGCCGAAGCGAGCGGCCGACAAGCCGTTCATGATGGCCGTCGAAGACGTGTTCTCCATCGAAGGTCGCGGTACGGTTGCCACTGGCCGAATCGAGTCGGGGATTGTGAAGGTCGGCGAAAAGATCCAGCTCATCGGCCTCAAGGACACCGTGGAAACAACTGTGACCGGTGTCGAAATGTTCCAGAAGACGCTGGACCAGGGCATCGCCGGTGATAACGTGGGTCTCCTGCTTCGCGGTCTCAAGAAGGAAGACATCCAGCGCGGACAGGTTCTTGCTGCACCGAACTCCATCAAGCCGCACGTCAAGTTCGAAGCTGAAGTGTACGTCCTCAGCAAGGAAGAAGGCGGACGCCATACTCCGTTCTTCACCGGATATCGTCCGCAGTTCTACTTCCGCACCACGGACGTGACCGGCACCACCAAACTGCTCGGCGGAGCAGAAATGTGTATGCCGGGCGACAACGTTCGTGTCGAAGTCGAACTCGGTAAGCCGATCGCCCTCGAAGATGGTTCACGCTTCGCTATTCGTGAAGGTGGTAAGACTGTCGGTTCAGGCGTTGTGACGAAGATCCTGCAGTAGTTTTTTTCTCAAGTATCCAAGACTGCCTGCTCGCCCTGGCGGGCAGGCAGTTTTCTTTTCTCGCCGAGGTGCCTTGTGCGCGAATATGTTTGGCTTGAATGCACCGAGTCCGGTGCTCGCAATTACCGTGTCATCAAAGAAACGCGCGGTACTGAGCGGCTTGAACTCATGAAATACTGTCCAAAGCTTCGGCGGCACACGCTGCACAAAGAATCACGAAAAAAATAAGCTGCCAAAGAGCACAGCAAACGGGAGTAGCTCAATTGGCAGAGCACCGGATTCCAAATCCGGCGGTTGGGGGTTCAACTCCCTCCTCCCGTGCTTGACACAAAGACACCTGTGGCAACTTCCATCTGTTCGATCGCCTCAGTTATTACGAGCATCCGATGGCCTCCAAAAGTGACACCACGCTGATCAAAGAACTGCTCAGCACTGGTCTCTATAAGGCTAACCAGGGTCGCATGGTTCGGCAGTTCACGTTCTTCACTGTCGTGATCGTTGCGGCGTTTGGTTGCATCACTCTCGCAAACGGCCCGCTCAACCCCCGGGGCGAAGTGCTCAAGGTTGCTCTTTCGCTTGGTTGCTGGCTCGCTTCCGGCTGGGTTGCCTTCAGAGCAATCAATTTTCCCCGCTTTGCTGACTTTCTGATCTCTGTTGAATCTGAACTTGCCCGAGTCACCTGGCCGCCTCGGTCCGAAGTCTCGCAGGCGACCGTGGTTGTGCTTGTTACAATGGCCTCACTGGGTGGGTTTTTGTTTCTGATCGATCTCATCTGGACGTGGCTGCTCTCAGTAATCGGGTTCACCGAGATGTTCAATTAGGCATCCCGGCCCCATCTGTTTCTTCGTTAAATTCCCGTTCCCTGCTCAGGATGGCATAAGGCATGGCAAGTAAATCTGATGCTGCGTCTGCCGAACAGAAGCAGTGGTACGTCTTGAAGGTGCAGACGAACCGCGAACGCACGATCAAGGAGGCAATCCTGAAGCGGATTCGTCGAGACGGGCTGGAAGAATACTTCGGCGAGATTGTCATTCCATCAGAGAAGGTGGTCGACAGCAGGTCTCCGCAGAAGACGCTGGATCGGAAGCTATTTCCTGGTTACATGATGATCCAGATGGTGCTCAACGATGAAACGTGGTATCTCGTCAGAGATACCGGGGGGGTCGGCGACTTCGCGGGCGCCGCCGGGAAACCGCTGCCCATGGAGGCTCACGAAGTTGAGCGCATGCTTGGGAAGTCTTCTGAACAGGCAACTGTCGCCCCGAAGGTCCGCATCGCTTTCTCCACAGGTGACGTTGTCAAGATTCGGGAAGGGGCGTTCGAAAATTTCGAAGGCACCGTCGAAGGGATTGACGAGCACAGTGGTAAGGTTTCAGTGCTGATTGATATCTTTGGGCGTTCAAGCCCCGTCGAACTGGATCACTGGCAGGTCGAAATCGTTTAAGGCTCACACAGCTTCTCAGTTTAAATTCGGGAATTTCGTTCCATGGGTAAACAGCGACAGGTTACTGCTCAGATCAAGGTGCAGGTGACGGGCGGTCAGGCCACCCCAGCACCGCCGGTCGGTACTGCTCTTGGTCCCCACGGCGTCAACATTGGTCAGTTTGTCTCCCAGTTCAACGAGAAGACTCGTGACATGATGGGAGTCACGATCCCCGTCGTGATCACTGTCTACAACGACCGTACCTTCGAGTTCATCCTTAAGAGCCCGCCCGCTGCCGTGCTCCTCAAAAAGGCCGCGGGTATCGCGAAGGGTTCCGGCAGTCCGCTTAAGAATAAGGTCGGCACCGTGACCACTGCACAACTTGATACCATCGCGAAGCAGAAGTACGAGGACCTGAATGCCTCTTCGCTCGAACAGGCTCGTCGCATGATTGCGGGTACCGCCCGCAGCATGGGGCTTGAAGTTCTCGACTAGTTTGCTTGTAATCAATAGTCTTCCTTGATTTTCCAGAGGTCCACAATGCCCGGCCACTCCAAACGCATGAAAGCTCTCACCAGGAAAGCTGGTGAGCTTGGTGTGCTGAATATCGCAGACGCTGTCAAGGCACTCAAAGGGCTCGACACTTCGCTCCCGAAAGGGGTGAAGCCCTGCCGCTTCGACCAGACGGTAGAGATCGCTGTGCGTCTCGGTGTCGACCCTCGCCAGGCTGACCAGATTGTGCGAGGATCCATCGTGCTTCCCCACGGTATCGGCAAGAGCCAGCGAGTGCTCGTTTTCGCTCAGGGCGAGAATGTCGGGATCGCACAGGCAGCCGGGGCTGATCACGTCGGTGGTCGCGAGCTGGCTGATCGGATTAAGGAAGGGTGGCTCGATTTTGACGTCTGTATCGCCACGCCTGACATGATGGGCGTCGTCGGTCCTCTCGGTCGAGTGCTCGGTCCGCGCGGATTGATGCCCAGCCCCCGGGCTGGTACGGTGACTCAGGACGTGGCAAATGCCGTTCGCGAGTACAAGGCCGGTAAGGTCGAATTCCGGGTCGACAACGGTGCCAACGTGAACTGTGTCGTGGGAAAGCTCTCCTTCGATGCTGATCGGCTCGCACAGAACATCGAGAGCCTGCTGGCGTACATTCGCAGCCTCAAGCCGAACACATCCAAGGGTGTCTACCTTCGCAGCATGGTGCTCTCGGCCACGATGATGCCATCGATCTCTGTGGCTGTCTGATTCTTTTCGTTCTTCGCACTGCGTTTCTCAGCGAGCTTTCGTCATGGGTAAACACGTTAAAGATATGGTGATCGCTGACATCCAGTCGCGCATCGGTGACGCGACGGATTTCATCGTTGTTGATGCGTCCAAACTCGACGCCATTACTGCCAATCGCTGGCGGCTGGCACTCCGCAGGGAGCGCATCAGCGCCCTGACGGTCAAAAACTCTGTTGCCTTGAATGCACTTCGTCGCCGTGGAATCAACGGGCTCGACCCTGTGCTTGCCGGCCCCTCAACGCTGCTGTGGGGTTGCGACGACGTCGTCGCCTTGTCCCGCTCCGTCGCCAAGTGGGCGAAGGATATTCAGAAGCTTCAAATCAAGGGCGCTTCCGTCGAGGGGCAAACTCTCGACGCTGCCGCCGTGGAAACTCTCAGCAAGAGCGCCGGTCGCCGCGAAACGATCGCTGAGCTTGCCGGGCTGATGCTCGCACCGGGGCGTCAGTTGGCTGGTTGTCTTCAGGGACCCGGCGGTCAACTCGCTGGCCAGCTGAAGACTTTGTCCGACAAAGAGCCAGCGACTTAGGTGAGGCAGCGATCGCTGTCTTGTGGATTTTCCGGCTTAGTCAAAGCCAAGTAACGTCAACGAAAGGTTCCTGTCATGTCTGCGGAAGCAGCAACGTTTGATGCAACTACAAAAGAATTGGGTGATCGAATTGTTGGCCTTACGCTGCTCGAGGCCAAGAAGGTCGTGGATTATCTGAAGCAGGTCCATGGAATCGAGCCCGCAGGTGGCGGTGCTGTGGTCATGGCTGCTGCTCCAGCAGCTGCAGCGGAAGTCAAGGAAGAGCAGACCGAGTTCACGGTGATGCTCACCGGCTTCGAAGACTCGAAGAAGATCGCGGTCATCAAAGTCGTCCGCGCTGCCACCGGGCTGGGGCTCAAGGAAGCCAAGGACCTCGTCGAAGGCGCTCCGAAGCCTCTCAAAGAGGGAGTCTCCAAGGAGGACGCGGAGAAGCTTAAGAAGGAAGTTGTCGACGCTGGTGGTACCTGCGAGATCAAATAGCTCGCGGACCAACTCGGCAGAGCTTTTCGTTTTCTGTGTCCGGGGCGGTCTCGCCCCGGACTCAGCAGAATCCCCATAGGTTCCGTTCGCTTATCACAAAAGGCGCAGCAAACTGTGCATAGCGATTGGCGGATTCTTACAATCCATTTGGTGAGCACAGTGGGCACTGTCGATGCATTCGACACGTGCCTTGTTCCGCGCGCACCGATTTATTGCGCTTAGTGCTCTTGATTCGTCCCAAAACTGTGCAGTCCGCACAGCCGAACTTGATTTTCGCAGGCAGGATATGGGCATGCCCGTCCCGTCCGTTCGTACCATCGACCAGGATACAGTCCGAAGCTTCGGGAAAATTCAGTCCGATTTTGAGATTTCCGGGCTGACTCAGATTCAAACCGTCTCATACTCCCGCTTTCTGCAACTTGATCGCCCCTCACGCGATCGGCTGGACGTCGGGCTTGAGTCCATCCTCAGAGAAGTCTTCCCGATCTCCAGCTTCGATGGCCAGTTCCGCCTTGAGTACGTCCGCTACGAGCTGCTGAAGCCGCGCTATACTCCGGACGAATGCCGTCAACTCCGGCTCACCTACGGTATGCCCTTCCGCATCTGGATGCGTCTCGTCAAGGAGCAGCCAGTTGAGGAAGAGGTGTATTTGGGTGATATCCCTGTGATGATCGGCGGCGGAGAGTTCATCATCAACGGTGCTGAGCGCGTCATCGTCAGCCAGCTCCACCGCTCCCCAGGCGTCGACTTCGTTATGGCCGAAGAAAGCGCCAGCAGCGATAGAAAAACGCACTCCTGCCGCATTATTCCTGAACGCGGCAGCTGGATCGAGTTGCTCGTGAGCAAACGCGATGCGATCGGTGTGCGTATCGATCAGAGCGGCAAGTTCTCTGCTCTGACCCTGCTTCGGGCAATGTCTCGTGAACACTCCAGCGACGCGCAGATCATTCGCCTGTTCTACACCACGACAACAGTGAAGCTGTCCACCAAGACCACGGTGGAGGAGCTCGAAGGACACTGGTCCGTGGAGGACGTGGTATATCCTCCGAAGCATGAACGAGCCGGAGAGATTGTCGTCGATGCCGGAAGTGAAATTACGGACACCATCGCGGAAGAGATTATCAGCAGTGGCCTCAAGTCAATTGAGGTCGTGCTCTCCACTGACCTTCGCGATGCCCTGATTATGCGGACACTCGCCGAGGACGGCACCTCCACGCACGAAGAGGCGCTGCTGCGGATCTACCAGCGTCTGCGGCCGGGTAACCCGCCAAACCTCGACAAAGCCAACGACCTGTTCCGGGAGAAGTTCTTTGACGTCAATCGTTACAGACTCGGTCGGGTCGGCAGGTTTCGGATCAACCGCAAGTTTCAGCAGGACATCTCCGACGATGAGATGACGCTGAACCCCGTGGACTATATCAACGCGATGAAGTACATCGTGCGACTGCGCGGTGGCGACGAAACGGCGCAGATTGACGATATCGACAACCTTGGCAATCGCCGGCTGCGAACAATTGACGAGTTGGCCGCAGACGAGATCCGCAAGGGTTTCCTCAAACTTCGTCGCACCGTGCAGGAGCGAATGACGGTCAAGGAAACCGAGAACATGACGCCTCGGTCGCTCATCAATCCCAAGAGCGTCAGTGCGGCCATTGATTACTTTTACGGTCGCAGTGAACTGTCGCAGGTCGTGGACCAGACAAACCCACTTTCGATGCTGACCCATGAGCGTAGACTGAGTGCGCTCGGCCCCGGTGGTCTGAACCGCAAACGTGCAGGCTTCGAGGTGCGCGATGTGCACATCTCCCACTACGGCCGCATCTGCCCGGTGGAGACACCGGAAGGTACCAACATCGGTCTGATCTCCAGCCTCAGCATCTACTCCCGCGTCGATGATTACGGGTTTCTCATTTCACCGTATCGAGTCGTCCGCGATTCGCGCGTAACCGACGAAGTCGTGTGGCTTCGCGCTGACGAAGAAGCCACTGCCTTCGTCTGCCCCGCCGATACGCTCGTTGAAAACGGGCAGATCGCAGAAGAGCGAGTGCTCGCGAGAAACAAAAGCGACGTGGTCTGGATTGACCGCAGTGATGTTCAGTTTATCGACGTCGCCCCCTGCCAGATGGTCGGTGTCTCCGCGGGTCTGATCCCGTTCCTTGAGCACGACGATGCGAACCGAGCCCTCATGGGATCGAACATGCAGCGTCAGGCTGTGCCGCTGTTGATTTCCGAGCGTCCCGTTGTCGGTACCGGTATGGAACCGTTTGTCGCACAGAATTCGGGGATGGTCCTTCGTGCCGAAAAGGCGGGGAAGATCACGTACGTGGACGCAAACGTGATCGAGATCGACGGCCGGCGGCATCAGCTTCGCAAATTCGTGAAGCTCAACGAACGCACCTGCCTCAATCAGAAGCCGATCGTTCGCGTCGGGGATCGGGTCAAGCCGGGCCAGGTGCTGTGCGACAGCGCAGCAACCCGCAATGGCTCGCTGGCTCTCGGCCGAAACGTACTCGTCGCCTTCATGTCATGGGAAGGGTACAACTTCGAGGACGCGATCATTCTCTCTGAACGCCTCGTGAAGGAAGACGTCTACACCTCGATTCACCTCGACGAGTACGACGTTGAAATTCGCGAAACCAAGCTGGGTCGCGAAGAATTCACTCGCGATATTCCCAACGTGAGTGAAAAGGCCCTGAGACATCTCGACGAATCCGGGATTGTCAAAGTCGGCACCCGAGTGAACCCCGGCGACATCCTCGTCGGAAAAATCTCGCCGAAGGCCAAGTCAGAACTCACCCCGGAAGAGAAACTGCTGCACGCGATCTTCGGTCGCGCCGGTGAGGACGTGAAGAACGAAAGCCTTGAAGTTCCCAGTGGTGTGAGTGGGATCGTCATCCACACCGAAAAGTTCTGCCGCCGCATGAGTCTGTCCGAGATTGAGCGAAAGAAGTTTGAGGAAGAACTCAAACGCGTCGAGCGAGAGGCAGATATGGCCGTTGCCGAAGCGTTCCGGAACTTCCTCACCGAGTTCGAAACCGTGCTCGAGCAGCCTGTTGTCGACGACGATGGCCGACAGCTCGCAAAGCTGGATGATGCCCACGCGGTTGCCGAGTACGCACGTCGGTTCCAGATACACTTCGAGGAAATGGACATCCGCAGTCCGCAGAAACGCACGGCAGCCCGCCGCGTTATCCGCGAAAACTGGACAATCGTCGAGGATGTCATCGATCGCGAAGATCATCGTGCGAACAGCATGAAGCGTGGCGATGAACTCCCCAGCGGCGTGCTGCAGATGGTTAAGGTCTACGTCGCCTCCAAGCGGCAGATCTCCGTCGGTGACAAAATGGCCGGACGGCACGGAAACAAGGGGGTGATCTCCAAAGTCCTGCCCATCGAAGATATGCCGTTCCTCGCAGACGGCACCCCCGTCGACATCATCCTCAACCCGCTCGGCGTTCCCAGCCGCATGAATGTCGGACAGATTCTGGAAACGCACCTCGGCTGGGCCGCCGGAACGCTCGGCTATCGCGCCGTCTGCCCCGTGTTCGATGGTGCGGCCGAAGAGGATGTTCGAGTGGCCCTCAGAGAAGCCGGGCTGCCTGAAGAAGGCAAGACCTACCTGCACGACGGACGCACCGGCGAGCGGCTCGAACAGAAAACCACAGTCGGCTACCTTTACATGCTCAAACTGCACCACCTCGTTGATGACAAGGTGCACGCCCGAGCAACCGGCCCTTACTCACTCATCACCCAGCAGCCGCTCGGTGGCAAAGCCCGCTTCGGCGGACAGCGTTTCGGAGAAATGGAAGTCTGGGCTCTCGAAGCCTACGGAGCTGCCTACATCCTCCAGGAACTGCTTACCGTGAAAAGCGATGACGTCGAAGGTCGTACCAAAATCTACGAAAGTATGGTCAAGGGCGAGAACACACTCGAAGCCGGTACGCCCGCCAGCTTTGATGTGCTCAATAACGAAATTCGCGGACTCTGCCTCAACCTCCAGCTTGAGAAAGCTGTGACCTGAACCCCCTGCGGTGCCGCCAGTTCGCCCCAACTACTGCTCCCACAGCACATCCAAACGGAATCATGCCGGTCTCCAGGAGATAACTCGTGAGCGTCAGCGAAACAACCTTCGATCGCGTCAATGACTACGCCGCTGTCAAAATCAGCCTTGCCAGCCCCCAGGACATCAAAAGCTGGTCCTTCGGCGAAGTCAAAAAACCGGAAACCATCAACTACCGAACCTATCGCCCCGAACGAGATGGGCTGTTCTGCGAGCGCATCTTCGGACCTGAAAAGGACTGGGAATGCGCCTGCGGCAAGTACCGCGGCATGAAGTACAAAGGCATGATCTGTGATCGCTGCGGCGTCAAGGTCACCCACAGTCGCGTGCGACGCAAACGCATGGGACATATCGAACTCGCAGCTCCGGTTGTCCACATCTGGTTCTTCAAGTCCATGCCCAGTCGCCTCGGCGCACTGCTGAACATGAAGACCACGTCCCTCGAAAAGGTCATCTACTTCCAGGACTACGTAGTGATCGATCCGGGCGAGACAGCGCTCAAACCCTGCCAGATGCTCACTGAGGAAGAAGCACGTCAGGCGCGGGTTGACTACGGTGAAGGCAACTTTGAGATCGGTATGGGGGCCGAAGCCATCAAAAAGCTTCTGGCCCGCATGCACCTCCGCGAACTCTCCGTGGAACTCCGCGCAGAACTCGCAGGCAAACCCACTCAGCAGAAAAGCAAGGACCTCATCAAGCGACTCAAGATCGTTGAAGCACTGCGCGACAGTCGCAACAGCCCCGAGTGGATGGTCCTTGACGTGATCCCCGTGATCCCTCCGGACCTTCGACCGCTCGTTCTTCTCGATTCCGGAAATTTCGCCACCAGCGACCTGAACGACCTCTATCGCCGCATCATCAACCGCAATAACCGTCTTAAGAAACTCGTTGACCTCAACGCGCCTGAAGTGATTGTGCGTAACGAAAAACGCATGCTTCAGCAGTCCGTTGATGCCCTCTTCGACAACAATCGCTGCAAGCGACCGGTGCTCGGTTCCAGCAACCGCCCGCTCAAGTCCCTCACCGACATGATCAAGGGAAAGCAGGGACGTTTCCGCGAAAACCTGCTCGGTAAGCGCGTGGACTACTCAGCTCGAAG
>JBEIEK010000038.1:0-27011 GCA_040382995.1 Planctomycetaceae bacterium | reverse complement strand
TATGTTGACCAGCAGGCGGTCGAGAAATTTGGCTGGCTGGAACGTGGCGAAATGCTGGACGGCCTTGGCCTGGCCGAAACCACCCCTGGACCGCTCATTCTTGTCGTGCAGTTTGTCGGCCACGTGGCCTGCTGGCGGCATTCAGCGGGCCTTCCACCGGCACTGGCAGGAGTTCTTGGCGGACTGCTTGCCACGTGGGTGACGTTCGCTCCCAGTTTTCTGTGGATCTTCCTTGGCGCTCCCTGGATTGAACAGCTGCCGCGTGTCCGTGGCCTGACCACCGCCCTGCAGGCAATTTCGGCAGTTGTGGTGGGTGTGATTGCGTCGCTGAGCTTTGAGCTGGCTGGCGCCGTGCTGTTCAGTCAACAGCAGCCTCTGCAGATCGGTCCGGTCACGCTGCAGTTGCCGTTGTGGAGTTCACTGCGTCCCGATGCCGCGGCAGTTGCTGCACTCGGCGCAGTGCTGATCTTCGGCTTCCGTGCAGGTCTGGCCCTTGTGCTGGCCGCCTGTGTCGCGGCTGGACTTGTGCTGCGGTTGGTGCTATAGCTGGGCGTCACTGCCATCATTCCTTCTCAAGCCCACCGGAGAGCCCTCGTTATGCGGCATTCTGCGATCTTCTGCGCGTGCCTGTTCAGCCTGCTCAGCCAGTCCGCCCCAACTCACGCCGCCGACCCCCAGCCAGGGCTCGTTTCCAGAGAATTCCTCTACGAAACTGCTCCTTTTCCCGAATGTCACGCATCCACGATCGTGGAGACGCCCATGGGTCTGGTGGTGGCCTGGTTCGGGGGTACCGAAGAAAAGCACCCGGATGTGGGCATCTGGATTTCAGCACTCCGCGACGGACGCTGGCAGGCTCCTCGCGAAGTTGCCACGGGCGTGCAGTACACGCGCCCCGATGGGACGGCTCACCGTCACCCCACGTGGAACCCGGTGCTCTGGCAGGTCCCCGGTGGTCCGCTGCTGCTTTTCTGGAAGTGTGGCCCGGATCCGGCGTCCTGGTGGGGCATGCTGGCCGTCTCAAACGATCACGGAGAGACGTGGAGCGCCCCGCAGCGATTGCCGGAACAGATCGACGGCCCGGTGCGGAACAAGCCGATCCTGCTGCCCGATGGGACTCTGCTGTGTGGCAGCAGCACCGAGAACGCGGGCTGGCGAGTGCACTTCGAGCGGACTCGGGACCTTGGCCGCACGTGGGAACGCATCGGCCCCATTCACGACGGCCGCACGTTCGGTGCCATCCAGCCCACGCTGCTCACCCGTCCCGACGGGTCAGTTCTTGCGCTCTGTCGCAACCAGAACGGAAATGGATCCATCCTTGCGACCTCGTCTGCGGACGGTGGCAGGACGTGGTCGGAACTCAAGCCCACTGCCCTGCCCAACCCCAACAGCGGCATTGACGGTGTGACGTTGAAAAACGGACGTCACGTGCTGATCTACAACCACACCCACCGCGGCCAGGGCACACCCCGTGGCCGCGAAATGCTCAATCTCGCCATCAGCGAGGATGCCGAAACCTGGCACGCCGGATTGATCCTTGACAATGAACCCCGCGCTGAGTTTTCTTATCCGGCCGTGATTCAGACGAACGATGGGCTGGTGCATGTCACGTGGACGTGGAAGCGCCAACGAATCGTCCACGCGGTCGTGGATCCGCAGCAACTCAGGCCAGTACCGTTTGTGGACGGTGGCTGGCCGAAGTGAGGTCTGGGGCGTGCTGCAGTAGCAGGCGGGGTGGACCTGGCGCAGCCCCTGGCAATGTGCGTCCGGTGTCGGTATCGCCAGGACTGGAAGATCAGCTTTCGGCCTCTGCAGTTGAAGAATACTTCAGAGAGTGTTGGGCCGAATCAGTCGGTTCAGGTGTGGTATTCACAGAACATTAAAGAAACACATTAGGATCGCGATGAAGTCAACAGTAAACAGTCCGGAGCCGACCTGTGTTTTCATGTCCGCGGTGGCTGCGTTCGCAGCGTGCATTGCTCAGACTGATGGCGGTGCTCTGTTTACTGGAGATCGCTGGCACGGCCTGGGCGATTCACTGGGCGACAAGCTGCCGCAGGGCAACTCAGTCGCGTTTTGCCGAACGCCTTGATCCAACCGAAGAAGAGTCTGGTTTGACGCAGCCCATCACGGATGAGGCCGCACAAAATGTGCAGACAACTGTGACGGCCGGTGTCTACGTGGACGAGATCCGGTCTGTTTCGATCCGGGATCTGCAGTGTCAGATTGGTTTCACGATCTGGTTCCGTTGGCCGGTTTCCAGCCAGCTGACGCCAGAGGATTTGCGTGAGTTTTCGGTGTTGAATGGACAAATCGAGTCGCTGGAGGTCGAGGAGCAGCTGCAGTTGCAGGGAGACCACTATCTGCGTTGTCGCGTGCTTACAGGACTTGCTGTGCGTTGGGAACTTGATCGGTTCCCGCTTGATCATCAGCAAATCGTGATCGCGATTGAACACCCCCGCAGGCCGCGAAGCGAGCTGACGTATCAGGCTGATGTGCAGAACAGCCGGATGAGTTCCCGGGCGATTGTGCCTCTGTGGCAAATTTCTGATCTGCGGGTGTTTGAAAAGCCGCACGCATGGCAGACCGGCCGGGGAGATCCGCGTCAGTTCGGTCCCTCCGGAGTCAACTGGTCGCAGCTGCGGGCGATCATCAGCCTGTCACCGCGGAGCTGGGGCTATCATCTGAAGTTGTTCCAGTGTACGTTTATCGCCGTGGGCGTGGCTCTGGCGGCACTGCTTGTACCGCCGCACTTCGTTGATCCTCGATTTGGGCTTGGTGTTGGCGGATTGTTTGCGGCCGTTGCCAATTCATGGGTCACGCAGGAGTTAATTCCGGATACAGGCACTCTGACGCTTGCCGATCTGATCAACCTGATCAGCACCCTCGTGATCCTGCTCACGATTCTGATCAGTATCCTGTCGCTGCACCTGCACGAAACATTTGGTCAGGCGTCCCTGTCGCGATTTCTTGACAAGGGCTGTCTGTTGCTGCTGGCCCCGGGCTACCTGTTCTTTCAGATGCTGGTGGCCTGGTTTGCGGCGGGCTGAGCGGTATGGAACATTTGAACGGATGTTGCAACGCGGCCGTAAACGCGTAACCACGCTGTGCTTCATCTGTCGGCGTATTGGCGATTGAATCGTTCGAAAAACATCCGCCGCCCGCAGCGTGGTGCTTGCGGAGATCTGCGACAACAGAATCTCATCGCCGCGTCTCTGGCATCAGCGGCGAACGGCGAGCATGCGGATGTTGTCGAGGTCCAGTTGTCCGGAGGCTTCGTTGAGGCCGATGCGGATGATCATCTCTTTGGCATTGGGGGGGACGGGGATGACGGAGCGGGCATCCTGCCAGTCGAGCGAGCCGCGCCATTTGCCTACCTGGACCGTGGAGATTTCGCGGCGGACATTGTCATAGAAGTGCACGACGATGGACGCCTGGCCTGCGGCGCTGGGACCGGGGACGATGGATTTGCAGCGCACCCAGTACTGCAGGCGGAGGGAGCTGATGGTGCGTCCGTCGATGGCCGTTCCCTGAAGGGCTTGTGAGATTCCGTTCTCGCTGGTGTTTTCAAACCGGAGGTACTGTTTGCCATCCATGACGTTTTCGGTGCAGACGGAAGTTTTGCGCTGGTAGTGCCAGCCATCGACGCGGCCATCTTCGTTGGCATCGATCTCGAACGAGCCATTGACAAGGACAGGGTTGGCGGGATCGGGGAGGATGCGGCGAAGATCTTCCGAGGCGCCGGTCATGGGGACGAAGAGGGTGGAGATGAGTTTTTCGTCTTCGAGTTTCCCGTTGACTTTTCTGAACAGGTGGAAGGCCTGTTGATAGCGTTCGCCCATGGGAATGATCATCTGGCCACCTTCAGCGAGCTGATCGACGAGTGGCTGGGGGACGTTTTCGGGTGAGCAGGTGACGATGATGCGATTGAATGGGGCGTGTTCAGGCCAGCCCTGATAGCCATCGCCGTCTTTGACGTGGACGTTGCTGTAGCCCAGTTCTTCAAGTCGCCGGGTGGCTTGTTTGGCCAGTGGTGAGACGATTTCGATGGTGTAGACATCGCGAACGAGTTCACCGAGTACGGCAGCCTGATAGCCGCTCCCGGTGCCAATTTCGAGGACTCGATCTTCCGGTTGCGGATCGAGTGTTTCGGTCATGTAGGCAACGATGTACGGGGGCGAAATGGTTTGCTGGTGTCCGATGGGGAGTGCGGTGTCTTCGTAGGACTGTGATTTTTCGGTGCCGCGTACAAATTCGTGCCGGGGAACTTTGCGCATGGCTGCGAGCACGCGTGGGTTGGAGATGCCCTCGGCTTCGAGTGCGGTGCGGACCATGATTTCGCGCTGCAGTTCCCATTTCTGCTGGGCGATGGCCGGCGAAGCGAAGACGGCGGAGCACAGCAGTGCGACAGCTGCGATCGGGGTCCGGAGGGACCCCGGGCGGCGGCAGTGCTGGTTGCTGGATTGTGGGGCATCCGGAAACGCTGGCATGGCGGCAATCCATGGACGGGGCAGGGAAAACGCGGAAGCGGTCTGGTGATGATAAACACTGGTACTGGTTGAAGGCGAGTCGAATCCGCAGGGGTTTGGTTGGCGTCTGGGGGTTGAGTTTGCGAGAATGCGGGACGTGGTGAACCGCGGTAACCCCACGGTCACCTGAAGGATGGCAGCACAGCGACCACAGAAAGGACTCGATCGATGGATTTGGACCGGGAAAAACAGCACTGGCTGAACGCAGCGAAGCGGGCTGCGGAGGTTGGCGGGCGGGTGTTGCAGGAATGGCGTGGGCGTTTTTCGGTCCGGGAAAAAAGTCGTTCCAATCTGGTCACGGAAGCCGACGAGGCAGCTCAGGCGGCGATCGTGCAGAGTCTGCAGCACGAATTTCCCCAACATGGTTTTCTCGGAGAGGAGAACCTGCATCGGGAATCAGACGCGGCGGAATGTCTCTGGATTATTGATCCGCTGGACGGAACCACGAACTACGTCCATGGGTTTCCCTACTATGCGGTATCGATCGCGCTGCAGGTGCGTGGTCAGCTGGAGGTCGGGGTGATTTACGACCCGACGCGTGGCGACATGTTTTCGGTGAGTCGGGGTTGTGGGGTGGAATTGAATGGTGTTTCGGTGCGAACAAGCGGCGAGACGCGAGCGGCAGCGGCATTTGGCGTTGGGAGTTTGCCGGTTGTGACGGGTGCGGGGGATGCGGCGGTTGAGCGTTTCCTGCGGGCATTGAGTCAGTTTCAGACAGTCCAGCGGACGGGATCGGCGGCGTTGAATCTGGCGTACTTGTCGTGTGGCCGCATTGATGCGTTCTGGTCGAGCAGTCTGAAGGTGTGGGACGTGGCTGCGGGGGCCTTGATGGTGATGGAGTCCGGAGGGGTGATTTCCGGACTGGACGGCGGCAAATTCGATATTTTCGTTCCAAGCCTTGCAGCCGCATCAACAGAGCCACTGCTGGCGGAGCTGTTGCGGGTCCTTGGTGGCCGCTGATTTGGCAACTTCTCCGGCCGGGGCAGTCTGCGTAAGATATACTCCGTGGCAAGTCGAGGTCGTGTATTGATCGCAGCGTGCGAAAGACTGACATTTTTGTGTGAGGCAGTGCCGTGCAACAGCAGCAGCGGGAGCGACAACAGGGAGGGCTTCGTGGCTGCGGGGGGATTTCTTCGTGGCTATGGCGGATGTTGCTGCTGCTGATGCTGGCAGATCCATTCCGCGGAGTGGTGCTGGGCCAGGACGGGCCTGTGGCGACGGGGGGCCGAAGCGGCGGAGTTGCGGGATCGCAGTCCGGCGCAGCGACGGCTCTTTTTGGCGGGGCGGGAGAATTGCTGTTGCGGACCGAGGAAGGCCGCTTGATTCCGCTGCAGGATCTGCTGGGTGCAGAGGCGGTCAATTTGTTGTTGATGCGGGCTGGCGAGCAGCAGCTGCCGGGTTACTGGATTGCGCGTCTGGAAATGCAGGGCAAGGTCGAGGGCGACGTTCTGGATCTGGACGTTGCGCTGCAGGTGGTGGTGCGTGCTGCTGCCGAGTGGGTCTCAGTGCCGCTGGCATTTGGTGATGTGTACCTGACTGACTTTCAGCATGAGTCTTCGGTGGCGGGTGCGGAGTCGGTGCTGCAGGTGGGGGATCAGAACCAGCGTCGCTGGAGTCTGCGAGGTGCGGGCCTGCATCGGTTGAAGTTCCATCTTTCCGGAAAGACGCGGTCGGGCGGTCCCGGGGTTCATCAGCTGAATCTGATGCTCCCTGAATCCGCGGCTTCGCACGCGGGGTTTGAGTTTTCGAGGCCGGTTGAGATCCAGAAGCCGCCGGCGGGAGCGGTGGACCGGCAGACGCGGGACGAGCGGGGAGTTCGGAAGGTGGAGTTTGTGGGACTCTCCGGGGCGGCCACGCTTTCCTGGAGCGACGTTTCCCCACCGGTTGCGGTGAAACCTGTGGTGCAGGTGCAGAACCGGATGAAGCTGGATTTGACAACAATCCCGGCCAGTTTGACGGGGACACTGCAGCTACAGGTCACCGGTTCGCCGTTGTCTGAAGTTCTGGTGACATGGCCTGACGGGTTCATGGTGAAGGGCATTCAGGCGCGGAACAGTTCGGGTTCGTCAGTACTCAACAACTACGTGTTGACTCCGGAATCAGGTGATCGTGAGGCCTTGATCGCAGTTTCGCAGGGAGTGGACGGCAATTTGACGCTGGAGTACGAGGCGGAGCGCAGCAACCGCAGTTTTCCTCAGGACATTCGGGTATCGGTGCCTCAGGTGCGGGACGCGACGGTGCAGACGGGTGATGTGGAGCTGATCTTTCCCGCGGGACTGCTGGTGCAGCAAAAGAAGGTTGAGGGAGCTCAGCGGCGGCGCGTGACGGCCGATACGGACGCGGGTGCTGCAGCCACGGCCTTTCGTCTGCGTTCGCGGGAATCCTTTATTGAACTGCATGTGGAGGAGATGGAGGCGCAGTACGCAGTGACGACGGAACTGGGCATTCGACCGCAAGGCACTTCAGTGCTGCTGACGGGTCAGATTCGCGTGAATGTGCTGCGCGGCGCCCTGCAGGAGCTGCTGCTGGACTGGACTGCCATGGCGGAAGGCTCGGCATGGACTGAGTGGTCGTTACTTCCGGGTGGAGCGCGACTGCAGCGCAGCGGTCGGTCAATTCCGCTGAATCCTGAGGTCAGTCCGGCATCACCGGGAGCCCCTGGAACGCTCAGGTTTGTCTTTCCGGAGCGTCAGTCCGGGGAGTTTCTGGTGGCTTTTCAGGCGGTAACGGAGGTACCTTCCGGGACCGCAACGGACAAGTTGTCGGTCTGGCTGGAGAAGAATCGACTGCTGCTGCAGTGTCCTCAGGTGCAAAGTCGTCGTGGTCAGCCGGTGGTACTGCGGACGGAGGAGTCGGACGATTATCAGGCCGTTTTGCTGAATGCGGGCAGTGGCGAGCGTCTGCGGGGAGTCCCCGCGGCATCATCGCTGTCGGCGGGGTTTTCAAGTGTCAGTTCCGGCCCGGCCGGTGCTGCGAGTGCAGCGGGCAGCGAGGGTCCGGTGGGGGCCGGGGCAGAACCAGATTCTCAGCGGGGATCGTCGTGGCTGCAGGAGGATTCGGCTCAGCCTGTATGGATTAAGCTGGAGCCTCAGAAACAGATGATTCGGGCAGCGGTCACGGCGGGGCTGACGGCTGCGGCGCGGGGAGTGGAGGTGCTGGAGACGATCGAACTGGATGTGTTGTATCGCGACATCAGCGAGGTGACTCTGCTGGTTCCGGAATCCGTGCAGCCGGTGGTGCGGGTTGCCGGGGTTCTCGAACCGTTGCGAGCAGTGATTGGCAAGTCGAATGAATGGACATTTCGCCTGCCTCAGGCAACGCGTGGCACCCTGCTTCTGGAAGTTCGCTGGC
The DNA here is from genome assembly GCA_040382995.1 of Planctomycetaceae bacterium. Lineage (GTDB taxonomy): Bacteria > Planctomycetota > Planctomycetia > Planctomycetales > Planctomycetaceae > SXXK01. The sequence goes on along the minus strand of JBEIEK010000038.1, from coordinate 19,134 downwards.
TGAAGGCAGCCGGGGGCGGGGCGGTTGCCATCGGTGATACTGCGATGGTGAAGTCTGAGGAGGATCTGGACATTGAGCTGGTGGTTCCGCGGGAGGCGAGGATCTGGCGCGTTCTGGCTGGCACGAGTGCCTCTGGTATGGAAGTGCGTGGTGGCAGTGGCTGGGAGCCGGTGTATTCAGAGACGTACACGTCTGCATGGCGAAATTCGCAGTGGAGTGGCGGCCCTGTCGAAGGCCTGGAGAATGGGGCAGCGACAGTCGCTGCGGAGGGTGATGCTGTCCAGCAGGCAGGGCGGTTGCTGGTGCCTCTGCGCTATCGTCGCGGGGCGCTCGAGGGCGTGGGTTCCGGGCCGGTTCTGGCGATGGCGGAGTCGCGATTGTTTCCAGGTCAGGCCCTGACCAGTTGTCGCTGGTATTTTGAGAGGCGTCCGGAGCGGCTTGTGCTGGACGTTCCCGAGGAGTTATCGCTCGAGTCTGTTGTGCTTTGCGGTCAGTCACTGAATGGTCGATCCGGTGTTCTGCAGGCGCAGCGTGATACAGCTCAGCGGCTGGTGAAATGGGAGATTTTGCCAGAGGTCCTGTCTGGACTTGAGGCTCCTGCCGGCGGACTGGTGGTGCTGGAGCTGCGGGTCCGACAGGAACTGCGTGTTCCGGCTGGTGTGCGAGGGATTGTCGAACGCCTGCGTCAGCGAGAGATTCAGCGGGTGCGTCTGCGCGGTGAATCTTCGTCGGCGACGCTGATATGGCTTCTGCGTCCTCAATCGGGCCAGAGTGTCGTGACTTCGGCTGAGCCGCTGGCATCGCTTTCACCGCTGCCAGCTCGGGTTTTTGGAAGCGAATCCGGCGCGCGGGCAGTTTCCCTGAGACAAATGGAGGCCGTGATGTCGGCCTTTCCGGAGAGCATCCGTATTGCGGCGCTGGAGTGTGGTACGAATTGGCTGAAGGGTTCAGGTGATCACGACCTGTGTCTGGGTTCCGGAGAGGACAGTTTGGTCCGCATGAGTCTGGTGCCGCAATCGCTGCTGCTACTGGTGACAGCACTCGTTTGTCTTGTGGTGTTTGTCTTGCTGACGTGGCTGATCCGTTTGCCGCTGGGATTGCCGATTCCGCTCGCTGCAGCTGGCTTAACGGGTCTTTGGGTGGCCATGCCCGACTGGGCGGCTCTGGTGTTGCCGTGGAGCATTTCCGGGGTGCTTGCTGGGGTGCTGGGAGCAGCAGTGCAGCGCTGGAGTCTGATGCGTCGTTACGGCGTGGCTTCGCTGAGACGAGTGACAGAGCGACCGACGGTCTTTGGGTTTCCGGATTATGCGGATTCGGGTCTGCGATCACTGCGGGGTGTGGCCGGGGGATCAGCGGCTGGGCAATCTGAAGCGGCAGCGGGGTAAGCAGAGATGGCAGGACTTGTCTGGATTCTCTGCTGTTTGTTCCTGCAGCAGGAGGAAGCATTCCGCAGTGAGGTGCTGCCGTGGGAGCAGCTTCGTGACAAGCTGGCAGATGGCGGTTATCGAGCGATTGATCGGTCGGAGTTCGGGGAGCTGATGAGGCATTCGGAGAAGCGGAGCGTGGGTTCGCCGCAGCGTCCCTGGATTCGTCGAGCGGAGTATCAGGCTGATTTTAAGGGCGGGGAGTTGTCGGCAGGTCAGCTCACCTTTCAGCTTTACGATGCTGGAGCTGCGAGTGCTGCGGATTCACCGCCGCTGCTGGGGCGAACGAATCTGCAGCAGCTGCAGTTACTGGATCCGCAGGGCCCCCTGCCGCTGGGGGCGGATCTGGAGCGGCGGCTGTATGTGCTGAAGCGTGGAGTCTCGGGTGATGTGCGTGGCAGTTTCAGCGCGGACGGTGTGGTGTCGGGAGGGACTGTTGTGTTTCGGCTGGAGCTCCCGGCCGCAACGACAGCTCAGCTGCAGCTGCAGACACCGGCGGACATTCAGGTCACGGGTTCGGGTTGTCTGGTGACATCGCGTGTGCAGGCAGGTGATGGGGCAAAGAGATTATGGACACTGATTCCGGCAGACCCTGCTCGGCTGACTTTTACGTGTCGGCATGCTCCGGGTCTTGCAGCGCAGGATGCAGCCCTGTTAACGGGATTTGGAGCCTGGCATTCGCTGCAGGGCGACATTTTGACATCGCGGTGGACGGTGGGTGTCCCGCCAGAGCTGGTGGGTGGAAGTGAGATCACGCTGCGCATGAGCAGGGGCATGCGGGTGCTGGGAGTGGCGATGGAGGACCGTCGGGAATTGCTCTGGGAATCGGTGAGTGAAGGAGGTTCGCCGTTACTGCGTGTGAGGCTGCCTGCAGAGGGAAGCGTGGGCTCAATTTCGGTGCAGGGGGTCACAGTGATTGAGCAGCTGGAAGGGTGGAATCTGCCGACACTGGTGCCGGATCACTGGAAGGTGCTGCCTGAACAGCGTGGTCCGCTGCTGACACCCTCGGGCCCTGTGACTGTGACATTGCCGACAACTCTGCGAGTGGATGCGTGGGATTTAAAGGGGATGCAGGAGCGCGACGTCATTGCGGGGCCGGATATGTCGCAGACTTTTCAGCTGCTGCAGTTTCAGCCTGAGGCCACTGCCTACCTGAGAACCTCGACAAATTCTCCTCAGTTATCAGAGACGATTGTGCATTTGGCAGAGGTTTCCGGTCAGGCGGAATCGGTACGAAGTTACGTGAATCTGGCGTGTGCAGAGGCATCAGTGGTGGAGGCAGCCTGGCCGGTGGCTGCTGGCTGGGACGTCATCAGTGTGCGTTATGCGTCGAGTGGTCGACCGTTGTTGTTTGAGTTGCTTCCGGCGGGCGAGGGGCGTCAGGGATCTCGGCTGGAAGTCTATTTCCCGGAGACGCTGGAGGCGGGTTCGTCGCGAGTTCTGGAGATCCTGTTGCAGCAGAATGAGGATTTGGTTGCCGGTGGTGAACTGCTGCAGTTGCCGCTGGCGGTGGCTGAGGGCGTGCGGCGGGGGGATGTGTACTTGTTGTGGGGGCGTGGCGGGGGCGTTTCGGGAGGATCGGCAGCGCAGTGGTCAGAGGGGCGATCGGAGCTGTCTCTCGATGAATTCCGGGGGCGAGTGCCGTGGTTTCCCGTGCAGTTGCTCACAGACGGTTTGCGCTGTTGTCTGCCTGGGAGCGGTGGCGCGGCCGGAGGCAGACCGGGACGGGAGCGGATACCGGGTTCGGTCAGGCATGAGATCCGAATTGTGGGCGGTCGGATACGTGAGGAGTCGCAGATCAGTCTGCCGGGGTGGCCGGAGACCGGGGTGATTACGTTGCAGTTTCCGGCGGAGTGCGGGGAGGGCTGGGTATGGCAGATTGGGGGCACTGAGGTATTGGTGGAGAGTCGTGGACAGCAGGGTAGTGGAGGACAGTGGCGGGAGTACGCGATTGCGAGACCCGAGGGGATGGCAGCAGGACCGCTGGTGATAGTGGCATCTTTGGAACGGGAGCAGGGGCAACGTTTTGTCGCTGGTATTCCGCGCTCCGCTGAGGGTGGCTGGCCCGGGGTGCTGCGGGTGCTGGCGTCCGGTTCGTCACAGCTGGTGGCGGAGAACCTTGAGCGGGTCGGAGCGACGGAGGCAAAACGCGAGGGAGTTGAGGAGTGGTTACTTCCGGGAAACGGAGAGCTGGTGACGCTGCGGACATCGCAGCGTTCGCTGGCTGCAGGCATTGTGGTGCGGAATGTCAGGCAGTATCACCTGCTGCAGCAGACGGGACCGGATTGCATCCATGAGATCCTCGGGGTGATTGATTTGGAATCAACCGCAGGCATCCAGCAGTGTGTGGTGCAGTGGTTAAGCGAGACTGCTCCGCAGATTGTGGTGAATGGTCGCGGGGTGCGCGGCGAGGTGCGCGGGAAGCAGCTGCACATACCGTTGCCGACGGTGGGCGGGCGTTCGCGCGTGCTGCTGTTGTGGAGTGAGCATGGTGATGTTCGGCTGGGCCCTGAATGGCCCGTTCGCCTGACTCGAATGATGATGACAGACAGTGCGGGTGTTGAATTTTCCGGAAGCACGATTCATGCGGTGGTGAGTCTGGGTGACCTGCAGACGGCAGGTAATCCTCGTTTGGTGGTTTCGACTGAACCGTCAGAACCTTTGCCGGGTTGGCGTGAGTTACTGATGGGGTCTGCGGGCAGAGGTGTCTCTGAGTCGGCGGACGATGCTTTGCCGGGGGCTGCTGGCCTGCGGCAATTTGTTTCGCGATGGCAGCTGGCAGTGGCGGACGGCCTTGAGCAGCGACTGTATGTGGACACGGGCGATTCTGCGGGGTCAATTGAATTGCGGGCGGCCTTGAGGCAGCGAAGTGCTGCAGCGGCATTGGGTGCCGGTTTGGTGTGTTTTGGATTGTTTTTGGGTGTTGCCGGATGGTTGTCGGTTCGGTTGCCGTGGGCGTCCCTGCCTGTGGGTGTGAGTTGTGCAGCCAGTGTGTTCGCCGATGACTCTGTGCTGGGACTGGTTATCCGTGGCAGCTTCTGGGGATGTTGTGCGGGTATGCTGCTGGTGTTGTTGGTGCATGGGGGTCGACGGGCGGTTGGCAGGCTTCGCTGGCGAAGAGTCGTTCTGGCGACTTTGCTGCTGCTGGCGCTGCCGATTTCTGCTGTTGGCCAGGAGACGCCGGCCTCGTCGGCAGCGACCGCCTCAGGTGGTCGGGAAGAGTCTGAGGGACCTGAAGTGCTGGAGCCGGGTCCTTCTGGGAGCGAGGGAACACTGATCTTCGTGCGGGAGGACGTACTGCGTCGCCTGCGTTCGGAAGTTGTGACTGCGGCTGAGAGCGGGGAAGGCGGCATTCGCAGCGGCGGTGAACGTGAAGGCCTGATTCAAAGAGTGAAAACTCGTGTTCTGGCCGAAGCCGCCGACCGCGTGGAACTGGTCCTCGAAATCGACGTGGCGGCGGCGAGTGGAGGACGGGAGTCCGAAGTGCGACTGCCACTGGATGGAAATCGTCTGGTGTCGTGTCAGCTGGATGGTGTTCCGATCCTCCCGGAGATCCAGGCAGGCGAGCAGTTGGTGGTGAGGTTGCCGGCATCGGTGGAGGTGGCGGAGCAGAGCCTGGCTGCTGGTGGTGTGTCTGCAGGGGGTGCGGCGGCAGCGGCGGACGAGCGAGCAGCGTTTACTTCGCATCGCCTCGAGTGTCGGTTGTGGCCACTGCTCAGTCGTCAGCCGGCTGTCGTGCAGTTTCGGCTTCCAGGTTTGCCTTGTCCACGTTCAACGGTGGAGATTGTCTCACCGGCGGGGCTTTATTCGGGAGCGAGGCTGCAGACAGCGGATGGAGTTCTGCAGTGGGATCCGTCGGCCGGAGAGCAGGAATTGAACAGTTTTTCAGCCATTGCCGGCGCGGATTTGCGGCTGTCGCAGGCGGGTTTGGAAAAGGGTGGGCCTGAGCCGGCGAAAGTGGAGACACTGGTCATTGGCGAGAATACAGCGGGGCTTCAGCAGCTCTCCACCATCTGTCGCTTTCGGGGCTGGAACGCCCTGAAGGGCGAACTCAGGTGCCGTGTGCCTGAAGGTTGGAGCCTGACAGCCGTGACCGCGCTGGAAGGGCTTGGTTCGGGCGAATTGCTGTGGTCGCAGCAGGAGCAACAGGCCCTGATTTCACTTCCCTCGGGACATTCCGTTGAGTTTGTGCTGCAACTGCAGCTGGCAAGTCTCAGACCCGTGGCCGTCAACCGTCTGATGCTTCCGATGCAGGAATTGCAGCAGTTTGCAGACTGTATTGCGAACGGGACAATTCTGGTTGCGATACGCAGCGGGGCAACCGTGTCCGCCACTCCAGTGGTGAAGGACGGAACGGAAGCAGTTGCCTTTTCCGCCGTGTCCGAGAAGTGGGGAACATGGCTGCGACGAACAGACACGCTCCTGCGGGCTCCGGCCAGACAGCAGCCGCTCGAAGTGAAGCTGGAACCAAGAAGCAGCGAGCACGAACTGCGGATGAGTCAGTCCTGTATTGTGCGGGACAAAGAGTTGTCATGGAGCTGCCGAATGGACGTGGAAACATCTCAGGTGCCGGTCTTTCGGCATCGCATCGAAGTGCCGGCAGAGCTGAGGGTGACGGACGTGGAGGTCACTGCGGGAGAAGCCAATCGGCTGCAGTCGTGGCACCGTCGTGGTGATCAGTTGACAGTTCAGTTGCGGGAGGGGACGACGGGACTGCACGGAATTGAACTGCGTGGGCGAATGGAGTTGCGTCCGGATGACAGTCGTGTTCGCGTAGCCAGCCCGCGGCTGCAGAATTCACAGGTGCTTGAGTCGCTGCTCACACTGACCGACGAAACTACGGTGGGTCTGCGACTGGAGGCCACTGGAAAGGCAGTACCATTACAGACCGGAAGTGCTGATGACCAACTGCGGTCAGGAGAACCGTTTCGATTGCAGCTGATTGAGGAATCCGACGTGGTGGTGCTTGAACGTCTGAATCCCGTGGAGCCAAACGGACGTATGGCGGTGCTGCGGACGGGAGATCGGGTGGTAATGGTAATGCGTCTGTCAAACTGGTCCAGCCGGCTGGGTCCACTGCAGATGCAGTTTTCACCGGGGACTGAGTTTGTCGCGGAGCCGATTGTGCTGACGGACCGTGGACCTCTGGAATTGGTGCAGAATGGCGATGTCTTTGAGTCAGGTCCGGAACAGCTAAAGGAACTGTTTGGGGTGACAGAATTCACGGTGGCCTGGTCAGCGAAGGCTTTGAAGGGCTCCGAGGTTGCCGGGGACGAGCGTTATGCGTGGCCCAGGGTCTCTGATCGTGTGGTTTGGACGGAGGCGTTTGGTAACCGAGGGGGTGCGACCGAGACCATTGCCGGCGCGGTGACGACAGACCTGCCGGAGTGGGCTGGCGCAGCTGCAGAGGCGCTGGGCTTGAGGATGTCGGAGGACTCGCTGCGTCGAGGATTGAGGCTGCCGATGGAGTCAGTGCTGCAGGGTGATTTACTCGTGGTACCCAGATTCGTCGCTGTAGCTGACGGAAGGCAGGCAGGGCTCACAAACGGACCGCTGGTCCACGCGGTGACAGCGGCCCAGATGCAGGACGGCAGGCCAACGCGAGGAACGACAACGCTGTTGATCCTTGCGCGAAGGTATCCTGTGCAGGTCGAGCTGTCGCTTCCGGATTCGCTGGTGCTTGAGCAGTTGCCGGAGGGTCTGCAGCCGCTCCCCGGGGTGGAGAAACGTGGTCGATTTGGATTTGAACTGGCCGCAGCAGTGACTCGACTGGAACTGCGCTGGCTGAGTCGTGGCCGTGGTGCGTCGCTGTTTTCCCCGGTGGTGCGTCTGGAGCTGCCGCATTTGGAGGGAGCGAGCATGGAGGGTGTTGTCAGACTGACTGCCGTCGGCGAGGGTGCCACAGGGGTTCAGGGGCCGCAGCGACTCGGAAACCGTGACGACGCCGCGAACGTGGTGACGAGGCAACTGCTGAGCTCTCTGCAGTCTGCCGGGTTGTCACCGGTGCAGCTGGGCTTCAGTGGAGATGCAGCAGTTGAAGCGGGCCGTCTGTCTAAAGAACTTTTGAGTTCACGTTTGGTCGCGGGAACGGTCCCGGCGGGTGAAACGTGGTTCCGCATGGCAGGTAACGAACCGCTTGAGTTTGCGGTGCGGCAGCGGCTGAACCTGGAGCGAATTCTAACCGCTGGGATTGGCCTGCTGATGTGCGCCGCAGCAGTGCTGTTTGCATCACCCGCTCGCGCGGTTGATCAGCGCGCGATTCCGGTGTCGCAGGCTCAGCCTGCAGTCCGCAGTGGCCAGATCTCGAAAGTGCCATGAGTTGTGGCGACGTCAGAAGGCCAGCCCACAGCGGATGATGCCTGCTGAATCCAGCTCTGTGGAATCCGGGCTGCTTTCATATTCGACAGCGCGACCAAACACGAATCCGCCTTCCACAAAGATGCTGCGATTTTCCGACAGCAGATGCTCGAAACCGGCCAGCAGCCGATAGTCGCGAAGAGTGAGTTCATCGGCCGTGCCCGAGGGACGTTGAACGGACCAGGTGTTGCCACCAAAGACGCCTGAAAGATATGTCCATGTTTCACTCTCGCAGCCATTTTTGGCAAGGCGGTACGAGATGCGGGGCGATGGAAACTGGATGTCCACTTTCCATTCGCGCGTGGGTGTCCAGAGCAGGCCCGCTGCGGGAAGAATCGGAAAATCGTCGCGTCCCGTGTGAACAAGGCCCCCGGAAAGCGACAACGTCTCGGGAACAGCCTGCCAGATCAGCAGCCCCAGTCCGAAAATGCGGAAGGCGTTGTCCGTGTTCTCGAAGTCGGTCCGCATGGCCGGAGTAACGATCGCCATCATACTCAGGTCTTCATTAACGGGTCGCCGCCAGAAGAAACGGGCACCGGTCTCGTAAAGTTCTTCGGGCAGGTCGAGTGCCGCCGCCGGTGTGAGGAAGTCGGTCCGCAGGAATGGCGTGGCCACAACAACGTTATCGAAGGATCCAAGCGGAATGGCGAAGGACGCCGAAAGGTCGGTGGATGTGACACCCAGGCCTGTGGTGGCATTGTCATTCACAAATCCAGTGGAAACCGCAGCCCCCTGAAAGAAGCCTTTGCGAAACCGCGACAGCGGCGCCTCGCTGGCCGATTCGTGCGGACGCCGCTGCGGGGTCGATGCTGGCGGACTGAGTGCGGGCGAGGCTCTGTTAAATTCCATTTCAGTCTGCAGGTCCGACCGCGAAAACCCGGCAGAGATGAAGGGGGATTCTGTGTTCGCCGGAAAGACCGAATCAGCATCGCCAGGCTGATCACCTGCCGTCTGCTCAGGGCGCTCTCCAGAGGGCTCGCCTGCGAATTCCTGCGCCACTGTGGAGCGGGCAGTCAGACTCAGAACCGCTGTGGCCAGAGCGAGTGTTTGCAGCAGGCATCGGAGGCGGTCGCAGAGCATGGAACATCCCTGACATGGCGTCTGGAGAGCGAGGAGACGTCGAACAGTCGTTATATTCGGCCGAGCCCCTGCATTTGGCAGCAACGGATTTTCCGGAAACCGATGCCTGTTGGCGAGGGAATACGCTTGACATTATCACCTGCGGAATCTGGGGGCTTCGGGCAACCTGGTCAGCGGTCCGTTGTTCCGCAGACGCTGCTCGGACGACGGCCTTCTGATGTTTCGGGTGCTTTGGAGGACTTGCCTTCCGTTGACACGCCTCGTTTTGATCCTGACAGGCGCGCGGCCGATGTCAATCGGGCGGTGCGGCCCCGGTCCGCCCCAGGGGTGACGCTGGCCGCGCGTACGTACCGTTACCAGGGGATTTACCACCCCCGCACGCCTTTCCTTGTTTTTTGCGGTGACGGAGAGCACTTCAGGGGTGAGGACCGAGGGCCCGGCAGCTTCACCGACACAAGACAGGAAATATGCAACAGATAGGCAAGCGCAGCCTGCTCTATCAGTGAAACTGGTACCCGTTATACACTCCAGCCCGAGGTTCTGCGTCGTTCTTGTTCAGGCGGTGCTGGCGCTGGGTGCAGATCATTTCTGGAATGGAATCCGGAAGATGGCAACACGAACTGGAAGTTGGCGGCGGTGGCTGTTTTCGGGATTGATCCTGCTGTGTATCGGGGTCGGGTGCCGAGGGCGTCAGCACGCGCATGTGCTGAAGGATTCAGACCCAGACATGGTGGGCAGTCACACCGCGGGAGCGGAAACGTGGAAGCCGTTGATTGACGAGTCCGTTGGGCGGCTGCTGGGGAAAAGCTGTGCGACGATCCAGCAGGCCTCGCATGTGTCAGTGAACGAGCACGGTGCCGCGGTGCGTTCCGTGTGTTTTGTGGGTGTGGAGAATCGCAGCGGCGAGGTGCTGGGGGATTTCAAGGAACAGATCTACGACCACATCAGTACGCAGATTGGGCAGCATGATCAGTTTCGCATGATCAGTCGTCGAGCGGTTGAGGCGGCGATGGCTGAGTTGCGTTGCACACCGGAAAGTCTGGTGCTGCCTTCGAAGCAGCGTGAATTTCAGGGGGTGCTGGAACGTGAGCAGCAGCCGTTTGATTATCTGCTGTTTGCGAGGATTACTTCGGGGACGACCACAAGTAACGGCGATTATCAGCGGGATTATCTGCTGAAGCTGGAGCTGCTGAATATTCACACGCTGGAGTCGATCGAGGATTCGGCGATGTTGCGAAAGGGTTATCACAAGAGTTTTCTGGGGAAACGAAAGCACTACGACGACTGATACTTACGGGTGTTTGCATGCAGCGGACCGGGGGTAGCGGAGTGTTGGCAGCGATCGGAAAACGCGTTCGATTATCGGCCGCGATGCTGCTCTGCCCTGCCCTGTTGTGCGGCTGTCACACCTGGCAGACAACTCATGCGTCGGCGTTGACTGCATGGTCGGAGGGCAATATCTCTGCGGCAGCTGAGCGTCTGCAGAAAGCTCGGGACGCCCGGGGAGCGGAGCGCGAGCTGCTGAAGCTTGAGCTGGCGATGGTGGATCTGGCTCGAGGCGAGGCGACTGCGGCGGAGTCGCGATTTCGCGAGCTGGGTGAAGAGCTGTCGTATTTATCGCAGCGGGATCTTGCTGAGCAGACAGCGGCGGCGTTTACGGATGCTCGGGCAAAGTCATATTCCGGCCGGGACTACGAGCGTCAGATGGTGCTGAGTCTGGGGTTGTTGTCGAGCGTGATGAGCGGCAGCGGGGATGCGTTTGCATGGTCGCTGCAGGCAGAAGAGCTGGCAGGACTTCGCTGGCAGGAGTTATCGGGAGGACCACAGGCGGGCGTGGCGACTCTGGAGCAGGAGAGTTCGCCTGAATCCGCTGGTGGCGTGGAGCAGGCGGGCTGGGAGTCCGAGGGAGTGGAGGAGGCCAAACCTTCGCCGAAGTTGCTTCCGGCCGCCCACGACTCGCCCCTCGCGATGACTTCGTGGCTGACAGCGCTGGTGCAGTCAGAGACGCCATCGCGGGCGATTGAAACCGAAGCGGCGCTGCAGCAGGTGGCCTTCTGGCGTGGCGAGCCGGCGGTGCATCTGCCGGGTGGTCAACTGGGTGTGCGGTGTGGCCGGGGCAACGGAAGTCTGAACGTGGTTGTGCTGGCGGGCCGGGCGCCGGAATGGGAATCGGAGTCGGCAGAACCAACGACCACGGCGTTGCTGATTGCGGACCGGATATTGAGTGCAACGGGTCGGCACACGCTGCCGCCGACACTGGTTTCAGTGAAGATCGCACGGCCACGTGTGGTCTGGAGAGCAGGCTCAGCGGCACCGGTGGTTTGTCGTCTGCGGTCGGGAGGTGACGGAGCGAACCCGAGGGTGCTGGATCTGACAACACTGGTTGATCTCAATGCGGCGGCAGAGGCTTCGTATCGGGCTCATCGGGATGACGAGCTGGCTGCGGCGGTGGTGCGGCGGGTGGTGAAGAAAGGGACGGTATACGCGGTAAAGGAGACGGCGCAGGTTTCGGGAAACACGCTGGTGGATTTGGGCGTGAATGCGGCGGGCGTTGTGTGGGAGGCGCTGGAGCGACCGGACACGCGTTCGTGGACAACATTGCCGGCTGTGGTGCTTGCGGCACAGGAAGAGTTGCCGGCGGGCGAGCATCGCCTGGAGTTGCTGGGATCGCTGCCGGGTTTTGGAGCGCGTCCGAGTCACGGGGAATTTGTGGTGCGTGTGGAGGACGGGCGGAATACGACAGTGGTGTGCGTGATTCCCGAGGACACAATAGCGGGATGTATTTCCGTCGCAGGACCAGAGCTGAAGACGATCCCGCCACCGGGGCATTGAGGATCAGCATTGCTGAACGCTCTCTCACGGTCGCACCGCGCAGTCGCGGCCTTCCGAGCGGCGATGGTGAGGGAGTCGGACTCCCTGCAGGGTGCGTAGTTGCCTTGTCGTACACCAATACCTAGACTCCACCCCCCACGCGTGTTCCCTGACCATTTGATTCCCACAAGGACCTCAAGTATGCCGAAGATCCCTCGAACTCGTCGTTCCATGCTTCAATCTGTTGCGGGCGCAGCTTCGGCCGCGGCGCTGAGCGCTGGGTTTCCGTGGACCCGGAAAGGTTTTGCGAATGTCTCTGCGAATGACCGTCCGCGCGTGGGCTGTATTGGACTCGGCGGCATGGGCCGCGGAGATGCTCATGGCCACCGTCAGTTTGGGGACATTCTGGCACTGTGCGATGTGGACGAAAACCAGGCAGGGCGTGCGAATCAGGACCCCAACATCGGTGGTGGCAAGGCGGACGTGTATGGCGACTATCGAAAGGTTCTGGAGCGTAATGACATCGACGTTGTCAGCATTGTGACCCCGGATCACTGGCACGTGAAGATTGCCATCGAGGCCCTGCAGGCGGGCAAGCATGTCTTCTGTCAGAAACCGCTCACACTGACACTGGAAGAGAACCAGCTGATTCGCAACGCCTGCCGGAAGCACAGCGACCGGGTGTTCTTTATTGGCACGCAGCAGCGGAGTGATCAGGAGCGATTCCTGCGAGCGGTGAATATGGTTCGCAGGGGGTTGATTGGAAAGCTGCAGAAGATCACTGTGGGCATCAACGGCGGAGATGTGGGTGGACCGTTCAAAAAGACAGAACCACCGAAGAATCTGAATTGGGACATGTGGCTGGGCCAGGCTCCCGCGGTCGAATACATCGAGCAGCGTTGCCACAACAACTTTCGCTGGTGGTACGAATACTCCGGCGGCAAGTTCACCGACTGGGGCGCTCACCATGTCGACATTTCGCTCTGGGCTGCCGGTCTGGATCAGGACGGCATCGGCCCGGTCGAAATTGATGGAACCGACGCTAAGCATCCGGTGCCTTTTAAGGATGGCTACCCAACTCAGGACGACAGCTACAATTCGTCACATGATTTCAACGTGATTGCAAAGTTCGACGGCGGGCTGGAGATGCACATCACCAGTCGCGGCGACAATGGGATCTTGTTTGAAGGTACAGAGGGACGGTTCTTTGTGAACCGAGGCAAGATTGCCGGGCAGCCGATTGAAGAGCAGCGGGACAAGGGACAGTTTGGTCCCGAGCAGTTGCAGGAACTGTACAAAGGCAAGCCATTCGAGGGCCACAAACAGAACTTCTTCCGTTGTCTGGCGGAAGGCGGCCTGCCCGTCTCCGACGTGTACACTCACGTGCAGACCATGAATGTCTGTCACCTGGCTGCGATTGCCGCACGTCTGGGCCGAGTGATCCGCTGGGATGCAAAGGCGGAGTCGATTGTTGGAGACGAACAGGCATCAGGATTCTTTGGAAGGGTCCCGCGGAAGGGTTTTGAGATTCCGCGCGTCTAGTTACTTTGGCAGCTTCCAGAGGTTGCTGCGGCCTTCGATCAGAATGTAGTGCGAACCGGTTTCCACGTCATGAAACGCATCGCTGGTGCCTGTCGGCCATGTGATTCGCAGCGTGGGAACCGTTCTGCGCGGACCACAGCCGTGGATGAGTGTTGTGTCAGCGGCAGCCTGATAGCCATGGCCCGCGAAAATCTGCAGTGTGGGGCCGAGAGGTGACTGGTCTTCAAGAAGAACCTCAGAACGCGCGCCGATGGGGTGACGTTCGCTGCGATGGCTGACGAGTGTCACCGAGATTCCCTGTCCGCGGTTGGTAGAGGTGTTCGTCAGCAGAGCAGAGTTTTCATGGAGCAGTCCCACCAGCAGGTCCGGTGCGTGGTCACGGTTCCAGTCGAGCGGAACGGCGGCACGGGCAATGTGGGGTTCCAGGAACCACGCTCCCAGAGAGGCGGCTGGCAACTGCTGGAATTGACCGCCCCCCGCTGTGAAAACCTGAGCGGGCATGCGGTAGGGGCGTCCCAGATGCTGCAGGTCGTCAATGTGACCGTTAGCCACAAAGAGCTCCGGCCGGCCGTCCAGATTGGCATCAAGGAAGCAGGTGCCGAAGCCGAGGACGTCGCGGGTGGCCTGCTCAAGCCGGCTGAGTAATCGGCGATCTTCCCACGCTCCGTCCTGACGGGATTCGTACCATGCGTGGGCCTCACCGAGAAAGTTCGTGATCACAAGGTCCGGGATTCGATCTGAGTTCAGATCAGCAGCGGCGATCCCCATGCAGCCCTCTGCCCTGCCCTGCCCACTGACAGCCAGACCAGAGGCGAAGCCTCGATCAAACCATGTGGCACTGGCGGAGTCCCAGCTGAGCAGTGCGTTCGGTGTGGTGTCGTTGGCAACGAGGATCTCCGGCCGGGCGGGTTCGCTGGCAGTGGCGTTATGCATAATCAGAATTCCGAGCCCCTTGCCTTCGGCATTGGACGCCGGAAGAACGCCGGAGTGGTCAATTAAGGAGCCGGCCCCGTCACTGAGCAGCAGCAGGTCCGGCAGAGCCGGAAAGACAGCGGGGAGGCACATTGCCGATTTCCCGGTGCCGTCGTCGCAAAGCCGCGAGAAGACATCAGATCCGCCAAGGTAGGTCACGAGAAACAGATCAGGAAAGGTATCTGCATTCAGATCAGCGATGGCGCAGCTGGTGACCCATTTGCCAACGGATTCCGGCAGGATACCATGGTCTGTGAGGGTCCCATCGCCATTGTTGATCCAGAGCCGTGCTCCATTGAGCGCAGCGGTAACAAAATCGGTGAATCCATCCTGATTGACGTCACCGGCGGCAAGCCCCTGACCGAAGTCGTTTGCGGTACATCCAGCGACCGTCGAGACATCCTGAAATCGTTCGCCACGAAGATTGCGGAAGAGTGCGAGGACGGGTTCAGCTGAAGATTTGCGATCCCCCTGCCATGTGCCACCCTGTGTGATGGCGAGATCTGTCCAGCCATCGTGATCAATGTCCACCGCGCCGGTGCCTGGACCGGTGAGTTCATACATGCGGCGTGAGGGTGTGGTGGTGGAGCCGTTGATAAAGGTAAAGTCGAAACCCTGTGACGGATCAACCAGTTCGAATGACACGATGTCGACATCGCTGCCCGGCTGGCTGGCGACGTCTGCTGTGGCCACCGGTTTGGGGGATCTCTGTGACACTGGCAGTTGCCGGAGGCGATCGACGGCGACTGCGACTTCGGCAGCTGTGAGTGCCTGCACTGGGTTTAAGGAATCCTGGAAGAGCTGCAGTGGAGCATCCGCGGCTGCCTGCATCAGTTGATCCGCCAGAGTCTGCAGTTCGCCGTTTTCCGGGAAGCGTTTGGTGGCGAGTTGTGCCCAGCCGGCGGCTTCGATGAGTCGGCCGCAGTTCAGGGACGCTTTGACAAGTTCGAGTGCATCGCCTGAATTGGATTCCTCAGAGAACAGCACTCGATCCTGTGCTTCCTGCAGCCTGCGGTCGGCTTCGAGGAACTCATTGCAGCGTCTGGCGGCCTTGTGAAGTGTGGCCTGTTCGAGCAGCCGGGAGAGTTGCCAGAGTGCATCCCGGTATTCGGGCTGATAACGTGCTGCATCGACGAGCAGAGGCAGGGCTTCTGCGGGCCGATTTTCGCGGAGTCGGAGGAGGCCCGTGATCCGCGAAAGCTCGGGGGACGTCGGCACTGTTGCAGGAAGGCCCTGCTGCCATTCCTGGAGTTGTTCGGTGTTATCCAGTTGCAGCAGGCAACGGCCAAGTTCGGCATGAATCGGCGCGAGCAGGGATCCGGGGGCTGTTTTGAGGGCTTTGCGGCAGAGTTCCGCAGCGTGAGCCGCGTTACCGGACTGTTCCGCCGCACGGGCCTGTGCGAGCAGCAGCAGGGGGTCATTCGGGTTGGCCGTGGTGGCCTGTTGCAGCAGTGTCTGGTCCTGAAGTGTTCCTGAAGGACGGGCGAGGACGATCAGGAGTTCGGAGGGTTGCCGAAGCTGAACGAGCCGAAGGATGAGGGGGATCGCTTCACTGCGACGACCGGCGATTGCCAGCAGTCGGGCCAGTCCGGTGAGAGCATTCGTGTCATCGGGTGCGGCGTCGAGGGCTTTACGCCAGGCGACTTCGGCTTCGGTGAGCCGTGCGAGTCGCTGCTGCAGGATCTCTGCGGCTTCCAGGGCTGCTTCGAGGCAGCGCGGGGACCTGGTCGGGATAGCGAGGAAATGTTCCGTGGCGGCAAGCGGTTGTCTGAGCCCCAGTTCAGCGCGACCGGCGATCCAGTGGGCTTCGGGGGTCGCTGGTTGCTGACGGAGGACCTGGCCAGCAGTTTCGAGTGCTGCGGCGTAGTCGCGGCGGCGCAGCTGTTCTTCAGCAACGGGAAGCAGATCTGCGGCGGAAGGGGACAGGAGCCACAGAATGGCTGCTATCAGCGTGGCAATGGCCGGCAGCGCGACGGCCGCGAAAATGAATCGCGGTCGGCGGCGGGAGCTGGGGGGACCGATTGAACGGCTGCCTGACATGCGGAGGGTCATGAAAGATTTGGCGTGTCTAATTCGGCGCGGGGTACGGTGCCGCACGATCCTCGACAAGATGCAGTCGACAGTTGATGGGAACGTTATTCAGAGTGACGACTTTGCCGCTGGGCCATGTCACACTCAGCGTCAGGCCTTGCGAACCAGAATCCGGCAGCGGGCCTGGGGTGATTTGCAGGATTCGTTGTGAGGCTGCATGATAGCCGCTTCCCGCCCGCAGCTGTTCGCGAATTTGAGTTTGACCGTTATCAACGACCACGGACGTGAACCAGGCAGCCCGATCGCTGGAGACAGCATGCAGATGCAGTTCCAGAAATGGACCCGCGGGCGGTGACTGGTTTTCCACAAGTGCCACCGGAGAATTGATGTTGCTGACAGCAAAATCCATGCGGCCGTCATTGTTCCAGTCGAGTGTTGCGAGGGCGCGACCAAGCGTTTTGCGAGCCAGCCACGATCCGGCTTCTTCAGCATTGACTTCTTCAAATCGCAGTTGTCCCTGGTTGCGGAAAAGCTGCGGGCGCATTTCGAATTCGCCGCCGGTGTCACGGTAGTCTTCGATGTGACCATTCACCGTGACCAGATCCTGATCTCCGTCGCGATCGGCATCGAAAAACTGAGCTCCCCAGCCGACGTATGGCAGTCCCGGGGTATCCAGCCCTGAGGTGCGGGAAACATCCTGGAAGAGCCCGGGAGCCAGCTGCAGGTACAGTGTATTGGGTTCATCGCGGAAGTTGGTGACGAAGACATCCGTAGTGCCGCTGGCATCGAGATCCGCAGCGGCGATACCCATGGCAGCTGTGAGCACTCCGTCGCCGTTGAAGGCAATCCCAGTCCGGGAGGCCGAATCGATCAGCTGCAGGCGACCGTCAATGATTTCAGGTGTGAGCAGGAATTTTGGGGTCTGGTCATTGGCCACGAAGATGGAAGGGGGCGTATCGGCGGAATCACGATAGACGAGCAGCCCGAGTCCTTTTGCATCGGCCACAGGGACACTGGCGGCAATGGTCTGAAACGAGCCATCGCCCTGACTGATGTGGACTTCAGGAAGTGTCCCGGTGAATGTGGAGGGGGAACAGGCGCGGCCGTTGCAGATCAGTGAGTAGACGTTGTTTCCTGAGACGTAATTGATGTCAATCAGGTCCGGGAGGGCATCGTTGTTGAGGTCGGTGATGGCGCAGCTGGAGCACCAGCGGAGGGGATCTGTGGGAGCAGGCACGGGCTGTGCCGTAAACGTGCCGTCGCCATTGCTCAGCCAGAGCGAATTGGGGCCGATGTTGGCGATGTACAGATCGTCGAATCCATCCTGATTGAAATCGCCGACTGCGGCACCCTGACTGAAGCCGAGCTCGGTGATTCCGCAGAGACCGGTGACATCTGTGAAACTGCTGCCACGAAGATTGCGAAACGTGCGATCCGGGAACCGGGGATCGGCAACAGGTTTGGCGGCACTGGAGGGCCATGGTGCTGACTGGGTGCAATGAACATCGGGCCAGCCGTCGAGATCGAGGTCAAGCACGGCGATGCCGCCTCCGGTCTGTTCCTGCATGCGCTGCCCCGAAGTGGTGGGGTCAGCAGGGCTGATGCAAGTGAAATCGAGACCGATGGATGCGGTTTCGTGAAATTTCAGGGGACTGTCTGTTGAGAGCGGGGCGGACTGCGCGATGGCAGCGCTCGCCTGGCTGTCGGTCGGTTCATATTCCGGGAAGTCTGCAGCGGCGATCAGTCTGCCGGGAAGCCCGTCCGGGAGTGCCATCGGAAGTTCCCGGGAGAGCAGCGGTGCGCGCCGTTGAAGGACGGCATCGGTCCATCCGGCATCGGGAGAAGTGTGGCGAGCGAGTTGAGCCCAGGCGCAGGTCTCCCAGACGCGGCCCTGCTGATCCAGAATGCGGACGATGGTTTGCAGGGATTTCTGATCACGGGCATCGGAGTCAGCAGCGCGTTTGAGGGCATTGGAGAGGGTGAACAGATCGGCGGCCAGCTGAGTGAATTCTGCAGCGGCGGGATGTTCAAGTTCGGTCAGCAGGCGACTGAGTTGGTAGCAGGCCCGGCGGTGGAATGGGGCGGACTTAAGTGTTTCAAGAAAGCAGCGGACTGCAGTTCGGGGCTGTCGGCGGCCAAGTCTGACACCGCGGGCGAACCAGATCTCCGGATGTTGGGCGGCAGCAGCATGAAGCTGGCGATCAAGCTGTTCAAAGTCATCGCCTGGCAACTCGGCAAGCAGTTCCAGCAGAAGCGCAGCGGCGTCGTAATCGGCAGGGTTTTCGCGAAGGAGTTCTTCGAGGGCCGTGCGGGCGGCTGTGATTTTCCCATCGAGCAGGTCGGACGCAGCGAGCCCCAGGCGAGTGTGGGGATCAGTCGGAACAAGCTGCCGCGATTTCAGCAGGAATTCCCGTTCATCAACGGGACGCTGCAGGTCGCTGAGAAGTGCGAGTTCCTGAGCCGTGGCGGAACCGCTTTTGAGGAGAATTTCGAGGTGTGACTGAGCCTGCTGGCTGCGTGCGGCGGCGGCGTAGAGGAAGGCGATGCGGGAGTGGGAGGCAAGGTCTTCCGGACGGTACCGCAGAACATGTTGAAAGTTCTGAATGGCCTCAGCCAGTTGACCTGTGTGAATGGCAACGTTGGCCAGGGCGGCAGCGGCGCGGAGCCCATCATCGGATTCGTCGCGTTTGATTTGACGGTAGTGGGCGGCAGCGGTGGGGAGATCGTTGCGACGTGTGGCCGCTTCGCCGGCAATCAGCATGGCCTGTGTGAAGAGTAATGAATCGGCGCTGATCAGCAGCGCTTCAGCCTCGGCTTCGGCATATCGCCGAGCCCGAAGTTCTGAGCGGGCTTTTTGAAGGATCTCAGGCTCAGAGCGGAGACTGGCAAACCACAAAAAAAGCCCTGAAAGCACCGG
>JBEIEK010000037.1:0-27726 GCA_040382995.1 Planctomycetaceae bacterium | reverse complement strand
GTAATTTCTTCCAGCGGTAGACGGACGCCGCTGACACGCCAGGCTCCGCACTGGCCGCCGCGATGGTCAGCCCGGAAGCCTGCACCCAATTAATCCGCTCACGCCACAACTGCTCCAGCCCGTTCATGGACAATCTCATCGGGGGGAATCTGGAAACCGGAGGATACCGGGTTCCAGACTACAGACCCTGACAAGAATGGATTGGTCGAACGCTTACTACCAGGAACACCCTGAGGGCGAGGAGCTGGCCACAGACCGGTCCGGTGCTCCGCAGACCCCAGGAAGGACAACCGGGCGTCCCTTGAGAAACTCACGATCCATCGAAAGTGCTTTATCGTTGCAGGGCCCGGATTTGCTGGTCGATCATGGCCTGCATGGCAGGGTCGGTCATTCGCCCTTTCAGGTCCAGCAGTTGCTGGATCAGCATCTGACTCGGGTCGCCGAGATTGCCGTTTCCTCCGATGCCGTTTCCGAAGCCGTTGCCGATGATGAAGCCGTTGCCGTTGCCGTTGCCAAAACCGAAACCGTTGCCGTTGGCGATGACGAGACCGTTCCCAAAAGCGTTTGCCATGCCCACTTTGAATCCGCCGTTCGGATTGCCGAATGGCATGCCCTGGAAGTTGAATCTGGGGGGAATTTGTCCTCCGGCGTACTGTTCATACAGAGCAGCCGCTTCGGGCTGCTTCTTCCTGAGGTCATCCAGATTCCTCGCCATCAGTTCGATCGGTTCTGCACCGCCTTTGATGGACACAAAGAGCTTTCCGCCGGCCAGCTCCTGAATGCTGGTTTCTCGTCCGCCTTCCCTGACGTTAATTGAACGAAATCCGTTGACATTGGAGACCGAGATGACTTGATTCATCTGGCCGCGATCTGCAAACTCGTTTCCCGGCTTGTCCCAGCCCTCAAACGGCTTTATGCCCTCCGCTTCCCTGCTGTTCAAAGCCAGCTTCGCGCGATCCGCCGTGGAAGGCTGTTCGCTCTCACTCAGCATCTGCAGGGTGACTCGAGCGGCATCTTTTGTGTTTTCATCCTTCGACTGAGCCAGCTTTGCCAGGACATCGATGGACTTTTCAATCGTTTCACGCTTGCCCGACAGGGCAGCTTTAGCCAGTGCAGGGATGGCAGCCTTGCCCATGCTCAGCAGCTTCTTCTGTGCCTGTTGACGTTTGGTCAGCCGTTCATGGTCAAGCTCCGCCACGAGTTCGTCGATCTCGTTTGGCTGTGCTTCATCGTCCGCCTTCGGCTTGTCTGCAGGCTCTGTTCCAGCGGCAGCCGGTTCAGCTTTGGCAGCTGGAGTTGAGTCTTTGGCGAGCGGGGCGTTCTTCGCGGCTTTCACTTGTGATGGCTTCTGGGCCAGAAGCGTTGATTGTGAAATGAGCACCAGCAGGGTTGCCACGAGTGTCAAACGGCCTGGATTCATGAGTCAATCTCCTCTTATCAGCAAAGTTTATTTGAGCCAGCCACGGGATACCAGCGGATTTACTCTTCACGCTGATAGATCGGCAGCTGTCGCGCCGAAACGGTCAGGGTCAGCACTGACATGGCGGTCGGGTAACTCGTGTTGTAGGGGAACGAATTCCCCGGATACGCCCAGCGACCATCCTGCTGCTGGTCTGGAAGAAGAGCTTCGTACATCATCGGAGCAAACTCATTCCAGTACTTGCCACCCAGCTGAAACATGGCCTGACCACAGTAATAAAACGAGTAATATCGAAAGTGCCCCGGGCGACCATCGGGTGTTGTCATTTGTGGCGGACGGTTGAGGATGAATTCGCCAGCGGCCGCGCAGTCTTCGTTGCCATGTTCACCGCAGAGTTCCAGACACAGCAGCGCGATGCCGGTCATCGAAGCTGTGGGATTCCGCATGGAGGGCATATACGAAAAACCGCCGTTGTCTTCATGGCAGTTCAGAATGTATGCAACCGCCATTTCAATATGTTCGTCCGGAACTGCCGCTCCGTTCAGTTTGGCTGCTCGCAGTGCCATCACGGACCAGCCGGTCAGAGACAGGTCGCTGTCGGTTGTACCCGGAGTGTATCTCCAGCCGCCTGCGTTCATTTCGGTCTTCGGCACCTTTTGTGCCTGCAGGAGCACCAGCAGTGCTTTGGAGAGGACATCGTCCAGCTTTTGCTGTCGCGTCGCATCGACCATCCCGGAGACTTCAGAGAGCAGCAGAGTGGCAATGCTGTGTTCATACATCAGTCCGGTTGTCCGCCCCGTTTGCTGACGGCAGATGAGCAGGCCATTTTCCAGTTGCTGGCTGAGAATATAGTCGATGCCTCGATTAATCACGCTGCCATACGGCCCTCGTCCTGGCAAGTGTCCCCTCGCAAGAAATGCCATCACCGCCAGTGAAGTGATGCCCGTGTTTCCCGGGCTGTTCGGCTCTCGGAAAGACCCGGCCAGCTCAGGCCGTCCCAGCGCAGCTGCTGCGTCGGAATCAATCTGCTGTCCCGCCAGATACTCAAGGCCACGATTGACGGCAGCGTCCAGACGCGGCTGATAGGTTCTTTGAATCTCATCCGCATCCTGAGCGTTGAGTGTGCAGCACGAAAGGACAATACAGCAGAGTGCCTGAAGCAGCGTGGTCAGGAACTGATACCTCATTGTTCGTTCTCCTTATCAGTGTCGGGGCCACCTTTGGTGGACCTTGCGGCAGCATTTTTGTTCCTGGATTCAATGCGAGACAGTTGTTCGAAATAGTCCTCCACGACACCTCGATACTCCTGTGGCACCTTCGCGTCGCGATCATCCAGCACGCTGCTGTTCAGCATCCTGCGAGAACGCGTCCAGTTGGACGTCGATGGGCCGCGAAGCTGTGCCGGCGAATCCAGTTGATCATTGGACGGAGCATTGCCGGTCGCACCATCCGGCTGACCTTCCGTGCCGCCAGGCTGCTCATTCGCGTCCGCCTTCGGTGTTGACCGATCATTCCGACCAGCCTCGTCGTTGCCGCCACGCTCTCCGTCTTTAGCCGCCTGTTTACGCGCAGTGCCCTTCGATTTCCGGCCAGGGAACTGCGATTTCTCAGCGGCCTGATCAGCCAGTTGATTCAGATCATGCGAAAGCTCTTTGGCTCCTTCTGCTGTTGGTTTCTTCGCA
Source organism: Planctomycetaceae bacterium (assembly GCA_040382995.1). Lineage (GTDB taxonomy): Bacteria > Planctomycetota > Planctomycetia > Planctomycetales > Planctomycetaceae > SXXK01. The sequence goes on along the minus strand of JBEIEK010000037.1, from coordinate 24,624 downwards.
GTCTGACTCGCTTTCTCAGCGGCCTTCGCAAGTTCCCTTCCGTTTCCGCTTTCCTTCGCCGGACCATCTGTGGGGGGCAAAGCGTTGGCTTGCGTCTTCGGGTCGCCTGAGCCTTCCGGATTCTTCGGATTCTCTGTATTGCCTCGGTCGCCCGTTGCTCCTGCGTTGCCGCCGGATCCCGAAGACCCACCTGGGTTTTTGCACTGAGCGCAGTTCTGGCAGGACTCGCAAACGCTCTGCAGGGCCTGTTTAGCTTCTTCAAGTGCTTTTGCAGGTTCAGGGGGGGCCTGTTTGTTTTTTGGTGGCTCCCTGGGCTGCTCTCCCTGTGGCTCATTCTTCTGCTGCTGGTTGTTCGGTTGCTGGCTGGCGGCTTTTGTCTGTTCAGCGGCTTGCTGGAGTTTTTCCTGGGCGACCTCCATGGCAGTTCGATTTTCTTCGTCGTCTGATGGGCGTTGCAGCAGTTCATCTGCTTTCTGCCGTACCTGTTCAGTGCGTTCGGCGACCTGTTCCTGAAGCTTCGCTGCGGCATCTTCAGGGCGGTTTTCCCGAACAGCCTGATTGGCGTCACGCATTCGTTCCTGCTGTTTTTTCAGCGCTTCCATTTTCTCGTTGTTGTTTTTTTCGTCGCCTGGTTTCGACACTTTCGGCTCGTTGCCAGTGGCATCGTCGGATGCGTCTTCTGGTTGAGAGTCCTGCGGTGCGTCAGCGGCCTGGCGATCCTTTCGGGCCTGATCGAGTTCGCGAGTCTGCTGGTCGAGGGAATCCTGCTCCTCCGCAATCATTTCCATCAGCTGTTCATCGCGTTTTTGTGTGGGCTGATCCCGTGAGTCCTTCAATTGGTTCAGTCGTTCCTGCTGTTTCTGCAGCCGCTGCGTATCCTCGGCGAGCTTGCTGGCTTCCTCGGCTCGCTGTCGGAAGAGTTCGCTGCGGGCATCTTCATCGCTGGCCGCCAGTTTTTGCAGAGCATCGGCGATTTCCTGCTGCTGCTGGACGTCCTTTGATTGTTCCTTGCTGGTGGCCTGCTGATCCTCAGGAGCCTGATCTGGTCTGGCCGGTAGTTCCTTCGGTGGCTGCGGCTGCGGCTCCGCCTGATCTGCATTCATGCGCTGGGCCAGTCGTTCCTGCTGTTTCGCCAGTTCATCAAGTTGGGCGGCGAGCTCCATTTCGCTGCGGCGTTGGGAGACATCGGAACGAATCTGTTCCAGCTTTTGAATGGCCTGTTCAAGTTCCTTCGAAGTGGCTTCAGTGGCCTCCCGCTTCTGTTGCTGTGCGTCCGACAAGGGAATGAGGCTGGATTGCTGCTCAGCTCTCTTCAATTCCTGCTCCGAAACTTCCTTTGCCTGTTCCATTTCCAGCTGGAACACAGGAGTCGGCTGTTCGCCGGCTCGGTCCTGCATGCGTTGCAGCGCCTGTTGAGCCGACTGAATCTGTTCACGAGCTTCCGAAGCCGCTTTGTCCGAGAGTTGGGCATTGGCCGGGTCGTCAGGCTGGTCGGGGGCTTGTCGTGGCTGGGGGGCGGGGTCTTCATTTGGGGGGGTGAGCGCCTGGGACAACTGTTTAACATTTGCCAGGGCGGCTTTGAGGTGATCAATGGCGGTGCTGAGTTCCTGGTGAGCATTTTCGTGTTGCTGCTGCACTGCCTGCTGGCCGACGGGTGGGGCGTTTTCGGCGACGTGGAGGGTGAGGATCCTCGAGTCAGATGACTGGGAGCCGCCAAGTGGCTCACTGCGGTTGTCGCCGGCTCTGAGCCAGACGGAAAGAGTTTCCCCGGGCTTTACGTTCAACGCTGCGACGTCCAGTGTCGTGCTGCCATCCCGTTGCCGCGCTGCGGCAGCGATGTCCGGATCGGCTGCCTCGGCCGGTGGGATGATCGTCAGTGACGGTTCCTGAACGCCCTTCTCAACGGCCAGTTCGACCTGTTGAATTCCAAAATCGTCGACTGCGGTGAATGGCAGTTCGAGCAGCTGATCTGGCTGGACCGTCAGTGTGTCGGCATTCAGCCCCTCGATCTCCACCGTCGGAGGCAGGTCCTTCGCCACGTGGACTTCGAAACGCGTGGGTGCGCTGGGGACCTGATGATTACTGGTCATTGTGACGCTGCACTGCTGCACGATGGACTGAACATCCGCTGGGATTGAACTGATGTCGAACTCCCACGTATGCTGGGCAATGTCCGCACTCGGCTTGCCGGTCAGTGAGTTGGAATCTCGAAGCATCGCAGCTGTGCTGATCGGACGATTCGCGGTCCCCGTCAGAGTCACTCGCGCCCCGGCTAAGGCGATCATGACCGGCACGCTGCCCGGGGGGGCCGAGGGAGTGCGTTGAGTCAGCAGATCCACAGTAGCGGGGACAAGCTGAGTGTAGTCCGGAAACGTGATGGTGGCCTGAAGGCCAGTGATCACAGGAATCGGGTGCACGGTGATTCGAAAGGTGTCCGAATACAATCCCCCACTGCGAACGCGATAAGACAGTGACTTTTCGACACCCTGCAGCAGGAATGTGGCCTCCTGCTTTTCGGAATCGACGACCATCGAATGCGATTCGTGTGTGGCGTTATGGTTTGAAGTGGCAGCGTCGGACACAATCTCCAGAACGGCACTGTGTTCATCAAGCCCCGCAACCCTGATTTCAAGGTCGAGACCTTCTGCAATCTCAGCGTGACCCGGAAGAACCCGCGCAGTCAAACGCGGCAGGACTCGGTCGTGCCACGGACGCAGCACGTTGGCCAGTGACGGAATCAGTCGCTCAGGAGCCAACAGCAGTCCGAGAACGAAAACCACTACACAGATCACGGCCACGGTGATGGCATTGCGAAGTGATCGACCAGCCAGACTTTCCTCTGAGCAGGAGGCCATACCGGATTGCGCCTGAGTCGCGATGGCTTCAACGAAGGCGGAGGATTTTGCATCGTGTTGAGCCGTAAGCTGCACGGTGGACGTGAGGCGTTCTTCGATCTGCGGATGACGCTGTTCCAGTGACCATGCCAGATTAAGTCTGGAACAGTGTTCCCGAAGTGGTCTCGAGAGACTCCTGCGGATTGTCTCCGCAAGAATCGTGAAACCAGCAATCCACAGGAGAAAGCGTGCGATTGCAGACTGTGGCTGCACAATCGCATCGAGCACCACCAGCACCAGCAGAAGGACCATCACAGTACCGATGGACAGGCAGATTCCCCTGAGCCATAGTTGACGGCGCAATTGCTGGACGAGGGAATCCAGTTCCTCGGTGACGCGAACGGTCGGTCGTGCGGACAGGTGGCGTCGAGGTTTTGATTCAATTGTTTTTTCAGCAAGTGCGCTCATTTGCTTCCCTCACAGTGAGTTGGAATCCAGCAGCTTTCGAAGGATCCATTCGACACTTAATACGCCAAGAAAGCTGCTGATGACCGGCCAGAGATTCCACAGAGGCACCGTCCATCGCCTGCGATGAAACGTGGATGTCGGGCCGAGTTGCTTCAACACGTCGCTGGAATGCTCCGGCGTTACGACGATGCCGCCCGTTGCGTCTGCCAACTGGGTCGCGATCGCTGAATCAGCGACAAGGTCCAGCAGCTCGTCATCAGGCGTAGCCGGCTCGATTCCAATCTCCAGGCCAACAGTTGCACCTTGTTGTGAATCCTGATTCAGCAGATGCGTCACGATTTCGCCCTGAAGTTCCACGCGGTACTTGCCTGGAGCCGCGAAGTCTCGAATCTCTGCCTGCAGAAGTCCTTGGCGATCAGCCTGTGGAACGAGGTCGATGGTGCGTACAGGAACATCGTTCTCCATCAACACCGCCCTGACCGGCTGATTTGTCACGGGGTTCCGCTGATCATCCAGCAGCCGGGCCTGCACGATGATCGGTTCGCCACTGTGATACAGAGTGCGATCCGTTCCCATGCGAACAAGATCTGTACCCGTTGACAGGCGTTCGCTGACCGCCCAGCGAATGATCTGGCCCCAGAATTGATGATGCAGCCGATCGCCGATGCCGTACCGCAGACGCCATGATTCATCAAAGTTCAGCTGCAGAACTTTGCCGGCACCGAATCTGTGCCACGCCATCAATGCGGCACGGCGCTGAGCCTCCTGCGATGGCTCGTCAGCAGGGGCGTTGTCATTGTCCTCGTTCCTCGCATCAGCTTTCGGCCGCTGCGAAGCGTATGCCAGTACCGTGGCTCCGACGCGAACTTCACAGTCGGGATGGCGCCATGACAATTCCGGAAACTGCTGAAGAGCCGACGCGGGACGTCCGTCAGCTTGCTGAAGAATCACATGTGCCTGCCCTTCCGTGGTCGTTGTCAGGAAGCACGAAGATTCCGGACTCTTCGCCGTTTCAAACTCGGGGCCCGTCAGTTTCACAGGCAGGAGATCCGCGAGAGGACTGCTGCGGTACGCGTGAGGCATGAAGTTCGGACCCGCGATCACAACCAGCGAGCCACCCTTCCTGCGAACAAACGTCTCCAGCGCCCTGACACCGTCCGCGCCCAGCTGCTCCGGCGACACATCGCCAAGAACAACGGCGTCGAACTTGAGCCACTCCGCTTCACTGCGGGGCAGCGCGGTGGCGTCACAGTCATCGAATGCGCGACCTGCAGACGCATGCACGATGGGCGGGGCGGGTACGCCCGCAAGTCGATCCGGGCGAAGGAGAACGGCCTGAAGAAAGATGGTGCGATCACGCCCCGCAAACAGATTGCGGAGGTAGCGAAATTCCCATCGAGGACGGTTTTCGATCAGCAGAAATCGAATCTGGTCATTGGACACCCACACGTTGCGGGAGATTGAGTTATTGTCGGTCGTCTCCTCGCCCTCCAGAGGAACCAATTCCACACGGTAACGATGCATCCCGGTATCCTCGGGCTCGTGACGGAACCGGATCGTTTCCCGATGTCGGTCGCTGGCGATCATGATGCTGCGTTCTTCCAGCAGATGATCCCCTTCATACAGTCGAACCAGCGCCGTTTTGCCTTTCAGCCGATCGACTCGCAGCGTGGCCTGCAGCAATACACTGTCGCCATTGTAGATCTGTGGCGGTGCGTCGAGCGAAATGATTTCGGCATCGCGAATGGGTTCCTGACTGCCGATGACCACCGAATTCACGGGAATCTTTCGTCGGACGAAACTGCGAATCGACTGCTGCACATCAGTCCGTGAATGATCACGACCGTCTGTCAGCATGATGACTCCGGACAGCTGGTCCGCGGGTGTGTCATCGGTGACCTTTTTCAACGCCGCTGCGATATCCGTCGACTGAGTCTCCTGAGACTTTGGTGCAGGGGCCTGGGGGTGAATTGTCGTCCCATCGTCGACCGCAAGTTCGCGAGCCGTAGCGCCGAACTCGTAAACCCTCAGGGTATAGTCGGCACGGAAACGGTCGAGCAATCCGCTGGAAGCACCGTCGTTGCTGCGGAGAAGATTCGCCGCCACTTCCGAACGCGACTGCTTCGGGTTGGGGCCACTTCGAGTTGGAAGAGTCATGGAGCCGGAGATATCCAGCATTACCGCGATGGTGCGATCTTCCTTCTTTTCTTCTTCACGCAACAGTGCAGGTTCCATCAGCAGGATGGCGACCAAACCAACCAGAGTAAGTCGCAGCCCGACAAGGGGCTGCTGAAGCCGGAAACGCATCGTGCCAATTGCTGAGTTGTCTGTCTGATGGTAAGTCAGCAGGATGATCTCTGAAGCGACCGCCGCAGACCCTGCCAGCAGCCAGACTGGCCATGCTCGTGAAGTCTCTGCCAGGCTGGAGACCAGGTGGAGCAACTGATGCCAGAAGATCAATCCCATGACCGCGCGGGCCGTGACCATTACCAGTCGCAGTACGGCATTTTGCACCAAATGGAGTACAGCCATCAATGCGATCCATGCCACACACGCGAAGATGACCGAGGCTGTAGCGGGTGTTTGCTGCGCAAGCAGGATGTAACAAATCCCGGGGAGATTCATCGAATGGCTCCCTCCGATTCCATCGCGAATGCTTGTGACCGCGGCTGCTCAGTCACTCCACCACCGGGTTGACTTGCTCGTGGTACCCTTCGGCGTTTCTGAATCCATCGGATCAACAGCGACTCGGCAGCCAGAAGCCAGAGGACCGCGAAGGCCAGAGTCTTCCAGATTTCGCGTCCCACATCGGTGATAATCTCCGGGGTTATCAGTTCATCGACATTCTGAAACCACTGGAATGTCGGTTCGGCGGCAAGTTCCTTCAGCTTTTCCTCCGATGCGACCGCCAGATCCGACTCTCGGCGATCGCGAATCACCGTGAACGCTTGAACTACCGTCTTGTCCTGCTTCTGCCGAAGTTCGTAAAGCCCGGGACTGACCGCATTCTCTATGGAAACAAACGCCCGGTCGTCCCCTGTTTCCACATCAACAGTTACTGGTTCCTCAGTACCTTCGCTCATCGGTCGGGCAAGCATCAACTCCGGAAGTGATGGCTTACCTGCGTCATCCGCCGGACTGAGCGGTCCCGTATGGCTCCTGGATAATTCCAGAGTCACATTTGCTGCAGGCGCGAAGTTCGCCTCCGGAGACTGACCGGCTGTCAGGGACCGGGTCCACAGGTGCATCAGCACTGGAAAGCTGACTCGAGAAATCAGGTTACTGTCATTCTGAGTCAGCGAGATTGCCTGCAGGAGCACTCTGCCCTTGCCAACCGCATGTTCGACGAACAGCGGATGGTCGTTTGTGAATTTCAGATGCTCGGCGGAATGATCCCTCGGTGACAGTTTCCAGAACGACGAAACCTGCAGATCGAACAAATCATGTTCCCCGCGTTCAAACAGTTCCTTCAGCCATGCGGTACCTGCCGACTCCGGAGCAATGCCAACAGTCCTCCGGGCATCCTCCTGATCACGGTTGCTCGTGGCAGTCTCCAATCGCTCAACAAGCTGACACGGCAGAATCCACTCATCGTTTTCATCAGATTTCCACGTGTTGTAAAACTCCGTTTCCGCAGACTGCTGGGGAATGACCCAGAGCCGTCCGCCTTCGCTGACATAACGTGCCAACTGTGTGGCCCCGGCCTTCGGCAGTCGAGGTACATCGCAGAGCAGGATGACGTGGAACGAGTCGGTGTCGTTCATCGCTGCCAGTTCGGTCACATCGACCTCCTGAACCTGAACGGGACGCGAATCTTCCGGTAACACTGCAGGTGGTTCCTGCCGGTCACGACGATCCGGACGACTCAGCGGATCCAGAGCGAGTTGCGCGAAGGTCGCCGACTGGTCTGCTTTGTTTGCGAAGGAGTTTCCGGTGACGACAAGGATTTTCAGGCTTGAGATCACTGAAACCACAGAGCATGTCTGGTTGTCCTCCAGAAGTGGTTCTCGCAGTTCCTCCGTCACCGACTCCGGTTGTTCGATTTTTGCCTGAAGGACATGAAAACCGGCTGACGGAAACACGGGAAGAAGACGAACAGTGCGGCTGGTACCGGACTCCATCTGAGCAATCGTCTCGACTTTGGTGGACTGGCCGTTCAGGAATAATGTCAGCCTCAGGTCGCGAACGGACTTCGTTCCATGATTGGTGATTTCGATGTCACAGGGGGTCGGTCGGTTGATCGTCGGCACCGGAGATTTCAGTGTGATTGAATCCACCGACAGATTCACAGCATCGACCGGAAGTTTCGCCACGTGAGCTGCGTAGCGGACGGGATCGGGGGCCTCTTTGCCGGCGCTTACGACAGGTCCGCTGATGTCCGCTTCCGCCTGAGCCGCGGGCCGTTTCGCGGCTCCTGAATTACGGGCATCGGCGGCGTCGATGGCCGCGTCAGCAACAGACTCCCAGTTGCACAGTTGGTTGTCAGTGAAGACGACGATCTGCCTGCGAGGATTTGCACCTTTGGAAATCGCTGCCTTCGCGAGCTCAAGTGCCTGACTCAGATTGCTACCGCCAGACGTGGGCTTCAGGCTGGCCAGAGACTGTTCGGCAGATCGGAGATTTCTGAACGGCGACCCTTCAACAGTGTGGGACACAGAACCTGCGAGGATGATCGAAATTGTCGACTGGCCGGAAAGTTGTCGGGTGAGTTCGGAGGCCTTTTCGATCGCCTGCTGAAACTGGCTTTGGGAGTTTACCTGCATCATCATCGTTGAAGAGCCATCAATTACGATCGCAACATCCTGATCAGCGCCTCTCATTTCAAGCGGTTGTGAACGGCTTCCGATGAGGCTGGTGGCCACGGCAAATAAAAGAGCCGCAAAGACGACGCCCGTTGCTCGGCGAGCCAAAGTCAATTGTCCGACGAGGCTGGAGACCAGCGCAACGAGTCCACCGACAAACAAGCCCGCAACGAGGCTCCAGCGCAAAGTCTGGCCCGAAGGAATGACAGGCCGAGCCATGGCGAAGACGAATAGCAGCACGATCAGGCATCGCATCAGAAGCAACAGAAATTCCTCCAGCTTCAGGCCTCGACGTCGGCTGGCCACCGTTCGAGACAGAAACTGCATGGCTGGCCAGTCCACAACGACACTCTTCCGACGCCGACGCAGATGTACGAGGATCGGAACGATCAAGGTCGCTGCCGCGAAGAGAGCAATGCTGTTGAGCAGAGTCATGTCAGCCCCCTGCCCTGGTCGCGAGGTACTGGCTGAGTTCCGTTTCCAGCGGCCGCGCGGTGCTGAATCGAACATAGTCACATGGAATACGCCGGCAGCCATTTTCGAGGTCTGACAGATACGCGTGGAATTGCTGCAGGTAAGCCCGACGTATGGCGGGTGGATCCACATCCAGCTCGTCAAGTGCTTCTTCAGGATCTCGGAACCGCGTGACGTCGGAAAAAGGAAACGTCAGCTCGTCTTCCGACAGCACATGGAACAGGATCACATCGTGTAATCGATGTCGAAGGTGACAGATCGACTTCAGAAGCTGGGGCACATCCGTAAGAAAGTCGCTGATGACAATCACAATTCCTCGGCGAGGGATCCGCTCGGCCGTTTGATGAAGAACAGATGCGGTGTCCGACGCGTCCTGAGGCTGTAACTGATACAGCGTCTGAAGCAGAGTTCTCAGGTGAGCCACTGTTCCGAGAGCTGGCAGGAACGTGCGAATTGTCGAGTCGAAGTGAATCAGCCCAGCTGAATCTCCCTGCCGAATAAACAGATAGGTGACCAGCGCTGCCAGCTGCCGGGCGTAATCGAATTTTGACGGATGTCGATCGATCGACGATTGGCCTTTTGAGCCTGCGTACGCCATCGACGCGGAGGAATCGAGCAGAATGGTGGCTCGGACATTGGTTTCCTCAACATACCGTTTCACGTAATAACGATCCTGCTTCCCGTAAACTCGCCAGTCCAGACCGCGCGGATCATCGCCAGGGCTGTATTCCCGGTGCTCAGCAAACTCTGTTGATGCTCCACAGGAAGGACTTCGGTAACTGCCGGCACGCGGTCCCTTCACGACACTCCGGATCGCGAATTCTCTGCGCGCGAAGCGAACCTGAATATCCGCCGGCAGGAGCCGCATATAGTCGGGTGCATTGAGAGGTTTCATGGGAAGACTGTGTGCGTGAGCTATGAATCATGACATTGCGCCAGCCGAAACACCGCTGTGTTTCATTTCTCTGTCACACCTCTATTGTCAGAAACCATACGTTGCCTGTTACTCGCGAGGTCGCTTTGGGCGGATCTCCTGAAGCAACTGGCTGACGACGTTGTCGCGGCTGATGCCGGATGCATCGGCATTGAACGTCGTGACAACTCGGTGACGCAGCACCGGAAGAGCCACTGCAGCAATGTCTCCGGTCGTCACGTGGAGTCGTCCCTGAAGGATCGCGCGCGCCTTTGCAGAAGCCACCAGAGCGATACCGGCTCGTGGACCAGCGCCCCATTGGACCATTTCCCGAATGAATTTCGGAGCATCGGGAAAATGTGGTCGAGTTGCCTGAACGAGATCTCTGGCGTAGGCGATGACATGATCGGCGACGGGAATGCTCTGCACGGCTTCCTGAAGTTTCAGGATCTGCTCCGCATCAAGCATCTTCTTCAGCTGCGGTCGCTTTCCCGACGCCGCCTGGCGGATGATGCGAAACTCGTCTGTGGAGTCCGGGTAATCAACCACGATGTTGAACAGAAACCGGTCCAGCTGTGCTTCCGGAAGAGGATACGTGCCTTCCTGCTCAATCGGATTGCGTGTGGCCATCACGAAGAACGGCGATGGAAGTGCCATGGTCTGTCCGGCGACCGTGACGTGACGCTCCTGCATCGCTTCCAGCAATGCGGCTTGTGTCTTGGGGGGCGCCCGATTGATTTCATCCGCCAGCACCATGTTGCTGAACACGGGGCCTTCAACAAAACGGAAATTGCGAGTTCCACTGGAGCGATCCTCCTGGAGGATTTCTGTGCCGGTAATATCCGATGGCATCAGATCGGGCGTAAACTGGATGCGGCGAAACTTCAGATCAAGCACCCTGGAGATGCTGTCGATCAGCAGCGTCTTGGCGAGGCCGGGAACGCCGGTCAGCAGGACATGGCCTCGGCAGAAGATCGAAATCAGCACTTCTTCAATGATGTTTTGCTGTCCGATGACCACGGTCGCCAGCTGCGTGGTCACCTGGCGACACGCCTCACGCAAAAACTCGACAGTGGCAAGGTCATCAGTGGGAAGTTCTGCGGATGACGGCGACGGAGTGTCAGCCGCGGATCGGTCCCGTCTCCGCTCCGAAACGGAGGAATTCATTTCACGCTGTGAGATGAGATTCTGTTCTGCAGCGACTGCAATATTCCCGCATTGACAGCGAAGTTTGCGACCGAGATGCTCCCCGCTCACGCGGCGAATTCGCCCACAGGCGGCGCATTGCATGGCGGTGACAAACGTACCGGAGTTGTTCACGGGATCTGCCTTCTGAGTTTCGGGGCGAAGGTCAGGCTGGCAGCAGAAGGCTGAGAGCCTGATCGGCGGATTTGGTTTCCGTCCGAAGTCGATCGTCACACGAAATTCGAAAAGATTCGTCAGAATCTCCAGGACCAGCCGACGTTCTCTTCGCTGGACAAACTGTTCAGCGAAGCCGGATGGACCTTTGCCTGCCTTCAAGTCGTTGGCAGAATTCCGGAAATTCTGCGTGACGGTGCTCTCCGCGCGGATACTCAGAAAAACAGCCACTGTTCTGCGTGTTTTGTAAGGGAGGCGGATTGCCCAACGATCCGAAATTGATCGATTCCGATGCGAAAGAGAATATTCGCGCGCCGGCGACATTCTCTTTTGAAGAGATCGTGCGCCTGTATCAGGCAGACGTTCGCATACTCGCTCGACGACATTTCGCAAGTTCCGCTGAGGCTGACGAGGTGGCTCAGGAGATTTTCGTCCAGGTGTACCGCGGTCTCAGCAGCTTTCGAGGTGAGTCAACTGTACGAACCTGGATTCTGGGAATCGCCCGAAACCAGATCCGGCTCCACATTCGCAATGAGAGTCGACGTCGACGGCGCAGTGAAACAATCGTTCCCCCGGAACTTCTGGAATCTTCAGTGATCGCAGAAAACGTTGATCCGTTTCAAACCAGCAATGCCACTGAGGAACTGGATGCACTCAGAGACTGTATCAGCCGACTGAACGAACGACAGCGGTGGTTTGTGGAGTCATTCTACTTTCTAAAGCACTCGGCGGAGCAGATTGCCAGTGAAGCGTCACTGACATCAGGGGCTGTCCGGATGTTTCTGATGCGGATCCGGAAGCAGCTGGCGGAGTGTATTCGATTTAAGGTTACCGGCAGTGAAAACGCCACAGGCCGCGATGAGGGTCAGACATGAAAGAGAACGATCACGAGATTGACAGGACAGACTCGGCCCGTTCGCTGTGGTGTCGTCTCCTCAACGGCGCTGAACTGACCAGTGAAGAACAGGCCATACTTCGTGATGCTCTGAGAAGTGATGAATCGCTTCGCGCAGAATGCAACACGGATACCACGCTTCATGCTCTGCTGCTTTCGCTGAACGATGTGAAACAGTCGGAAGACGATTTCGTCCGGGGTGTGATGGGGGCGGTAGAGAAACTGACCACACTGGCAGAAGCGTCGGCTGAGCCTGCACCGCAGCGGGATCCACGGGCCGGCGTCGGTAAAGGCAATCGCCGAAGGTCTTCGCTGGGTTGGTTGTCGTTGACGTTGACGGCGATGCTGTTTGCTGCAGCGGGCCTCATGGTCTGGTGGTCCTCGGATCAGCGTCGGGCCGACACCATCCGTCTGCAGGTGCAGATGCCGGTGACACCGGTGAAAAACGCCCCGACTGGTCACGTCGACGGCACTTTGATGGCTCAGGCTGCTACCGAGCCAGAGAAAAAGGTAAATCCCGACAGTCAAGCGGATTCAAGCATCGGGAATGTGCGGACGCCGGACATTGTTGCATCACAGCAGGGGCCTTCAGGTGAGCCCTCCAGGCAGATGGAAGAACCCGAGGCCGCTCAGATTGCAAAGAAGGCCCACCCTGCTCCAGGATCAACCTTCGTCACTCTGTCAAAGATTGAAGACCCGGTCTGGGAACGAGCCTGGGTTGAAGGCGATCGCATCGGCGACGACGTCGTGCGACTGTTTGGCGGCCGTCTGGAATTGAGTTTCGATGATGGAGCGAAGGTCACTCTGGAGGGCCCAATTGAATTTCGTCCGATGACGTCCGGCCAGTTGCAACTTCGACGTGGTCGCCTGACGGCCACAGTCCCGCAGGAAGCGATCGGCTTCACCGTATCGACGCCGACATCTCAGGTTGTGGACCTCGGGACGGAGTTTGAAGTTTCGGTCAAAGAGACAGGAGCTTCGGACGTCGTTGTGAAGAAGGGCGAGATCGAAGTGATGCCGGCGGTTGCCGGGGGGCAAGCTTCGCGAAAGTGGCGACTTGTTCCGAATGGACTGAACCAGGCGTCGTTCTTCGAGCGAACGAGCGAGGAAGATAACAGTCCTGTGTCCGCGGCGATTCGTGGAACGGACGGAGCGTTTCAGGGCATGATCTCAATCAGCGGACAGACCGCGGAATTCACGTCCGCGGAAGCATTTGATGATGTTCGCGAACGAGTGATGCAGCAGTTTGAGATGTCGCAGCAGGAGACGCTTCAGCAATGGACTGAGTTTGTCGAATCGATGCACGAAAATATGCAGGGAACCATGCAGCTGAATGGTGCTGAGGTTAAATTTGGAAACATTGAAGACGTGCTGCGGCTGCAGCAGCAGATAATGGAACGCATGCAGATTCCAGGTGGAAAACCAGTCACTGTCCCTGAGTCGTCATTCACCGGGTCGATCAATATCAACGGCAAAGTCATCCAGTTCCGGACTCGTGAGGAATACGAATCTGTCCGCCGTTCCGCCTTCGGAGCCGCCGCCAACTTCGGAGCCGGCGATTTCCTCGAACGTCGGAAATCAGCAATGGGCAGAGACACAAAGGCAAATCGTCCCTGAGTGTGCGTCCGACAAATCCATTCCTGTTATCCCGACTTCCCCAGTTTGATCAAAAGAGTCAGTGATTTGCGGGTTTTGGGGCAAAAGTTTTCACTATATGTTCTTTTGGATTATTTTTGCGGGCCGTTTGAGGCGAAGTTCTTCCGGGAGTATTCCCTGGCGGTCCGCCGGCTTCGAGACACAGCGGATATGGATCTCCAGACCGCTGCAAGTCGACAGCACGACATCCATTGAACGAGTTTCGGGCATATCCGTAAGGACACGGCCGTGGCTCACTGCCAGGACCGGCGTTGTTGGCGACCTTTACCAGAGTTTTCCTCAGCACGTACGCGAGGAAACACACGAAGATGTTAGCCACGACCCGCTCTTCCCTGACGTGCCAGATCGGGCGAATCGACAGATCGATCTTGCTGATCTGCGGCAGGTTGCCGCCATCTGCGGGAACACGTTCACCTGAAATGCATGGTGGCGTCGAGCAGCACGAAGACTCAAAAGTTGTATGCAAATGTCAGAAAGTGCAGAAAAGGCCAAACTCTGAGTCCCGTCAGATGAATACACAGGACAAGTTGCCGGGCCGACCCGAACGACATTATTCTTTAGTTGCGCGGGAAGGCCTGGCCGGTCAGTTTGATCGACTGGTTCGGCCCAGGTCCGCTCCGCTTGCTCGGGCCACCGGCCGTGGCGACGACGAGGAAGAGGAATGATCTCTTTGCATCGTCGCCGTTGCACTCGAGCCATACTTTGTCGTTGCGGATGCTCGACTCAGGCCGAAATGTATAAATTCTCAAGGATAATGCCTGCATTGTAGCTGGCGCTGAAGTTGCCATCGTTGGGCTGTTCCCTGATATGGCCAGTCCACGGATCAAGGAAGGTGACGTGGTGCGCGGTGCAGCGCCCCACCACAACGAAATGCGCTCCGCCATCCCCCGGGTTCACACGATCCGGCCATTTGACAAAGGAAATTCCCGGCTTGTTGTAGGCGATACTGTTCGCGACCACCGGAGTGGGCGAGCCGTTATTGGAGAGCACCGTAACACGCAGCCTATCGTTGCGCAGAGCGTTGGCGAGTTGGGTGCATGTGAGCCCTGCACGAGAGAAGTTGGAGCTGAAGTTGTTTTGTAGCTGACTGCCAGGAGTACTGCGGTAGGCGAGCGGGGCAACAGTCATCGGCGCGCTGGGAATAGTATTCGCCGCGGCCAGTGCCGAATTTACTGAGCCCAGATAAATGCGCTGGGCCAATTCCCATTCTTCTTCGGCAAGGCTCACCTGCTTGGCAATGCCGCGCGCCATCCAGGCGCAGGCCACACCGCAGGAACATACCTGTTGTTGCTTCCAGATCTGGTAAACCCGTCCGCCTAGCCCGCGTTCAATGCTGATCATTTTGAACCTCGCTGCCTGAAGACTTGTAAACTTACCTGGCCGTCAGCCACCTCTCTAATTGCGTCTCACACCGGGAATGCCCAGGCGGGCAGGGGTCACTGTATTGCTCAGTGCCATCCGGGCGAATTTAGCAGAGATGCTCCATCGCTAAACGTAAGTACGGATGACAACCGCCGCTCACCTCGCAACTCCGCCCGCGGCCGAACGAATGAGCACCGTCACCATTGTCGCATTCCTTCCGGCCATCCCGCCGAACTACTCTTGGACAGAAAAGAATTCGGCAGAAGATTCCTCCTAATTGGACATGGTTTCTGTTTAATTACGAGAGAAGCGTCAGGCTAACCCCACGACAGTGTATCCAAAGGTCCGTGTTTTTGTCCATCCTGAAGTTTGCACCATGAATTCGGGAAGTCCTTCGCACCCAGAAAGACAGGTTCAACGCCAAATGCGGTGCGCGGGTTGGGAAAAAGGAATTTGGAGGGTTTACAGAAAGTGGTCATCTCGGTCTGATAAAAGTGTGGTTACCAGGACACACAACATCAGGGGGCCCAGGTGTCCACGGCAGAACTGTACCGCGCGTTTGGCTGTTCGCACTACTCACCGGTTGACTGCCACCCGGAGGATGGAGTTTTTGTCCAGGAAATGGCATGTCCCCGCGAGAAGGACCGCTGCTCTGGTTGTGGCAGCCGGGATGTGATTCGCCGTGGGAGTCGACAGCGGCAGGTGGTTGCTCCACCGCTGGCGCTGCAGACGACGAAGCTGTTGATCAACGCACCTCGTCTGGAGTGTCGCAACTGCGGCCGGGTCCTTCAGGCAGCGACGCCGCATGTGGCTCCTGGCTGCAATTACACTCGTGCGTTCGCTCGACTGATGGTGAGCCTGCGTCCGATGATGACGATCAGGGGCCTTCGATGGCTGCTCCAGAAGCACTCTGACAATCTGGATCCTGAGAGGAATGAAGCTCAGCGTCTCCAGGAAGCCCTCGAACTCAATCGCTAACTGCACATCGGTTACTACCTCAAGGAAGACCTTGCTCAGATCTGGACTCAGGGAAGCAAGGCATCGGCCGCCAGCTTCCTTGATGACTGGTGCCGACGCGCGAGAGCAACCGGTATTCGCGTCCTTCAGACTATGGCAAACACTTTGCAGGGCCACCGAACGGGAATTCTCATTTGGTATGACTATCCGATCTCGAGTGGCCCCATGGAAGGAGTCAACAACAAAATCGGAGCTCTCCAGAAAGCCGCTTACGGGTACAGAGATCAGCAATACTTCATACTCAAACTCTTCGCTCTCCACGAGGCGAAATTCAAATTCCTTGTCTAAACACTTGTAATACGCGCCGCACCGTATTTGACGTAGAGCCAAAAAAAAGGGGCGGATGCCCTAAAACATCCGCCCCTAGCGCTAGCAGAGCAAAAGCCCACTAAGCGAAAATGAACTACGCTTCGCCAGCGCCAGCCGGGCTGGAGGTATTGATGCCGTTGGCATCAGTTCCATTGAGAGCGTCATTGGCGTCAGTCGTGTCGGCCAGCAGACCGCCCTGAGTCGTGACGTTGGTGTCAGTCACACCAGTGTAGGTGTAGCTCTGATTCAGCAGACCGATTGCCTGGCTGAAGTCACCCAGTTCGTTCACGACGGCGTCGCGAACAGAAACCAGACCGACGAGCAGTCCGAGAACTGCGATCGTGCCAATCAGCAGTGCTTCTGAGGACAGAAGGAAACCGTCTTCGCTACGAACAAAACCTTTGAACATGTTCTTCATCGACACACTCCTAAACACTTCGACAACTGGCTGAGATTAGCGGAGCCCTGGCAAGCCAGCATCGCCTGCTCCGTTTGTACAGTTCCACACTTTGCAGGAACCATGCCAAACGGATGCTCAGCGTTTGAACGCAGAGCCAGTTTGCGGAGAAATGCAGCAAAACACAGCGTTTTCAGCCCTTTAAGGCTCATCGCACCGATACCGGACGCAAGAGGAATCTGGCGGAAACTGCTTTGTAGCGCCCGATGCGTGGGACAGGCGATTCGCGGCGGGGCGCCCTTTCCACGAGCACGCAGACCTCCCATCTTCACAAATCAGTTTTCAATTGTCGTTGCCGCCTTTTGCCGCCTCACGGCGGTCGACTCTTCCTGCCGAACGCAATCCGGACATTCAACGGAAGCAATCAGACTTGTCCCGTTTCGACCGTTCCACGATATTTGCTCGCGCCGAATCCGTGCCCCTTTGGTTCTCCAGACCTTCAACTGAGGACTTCCCGATGCTCCGTGCGAACCGCCGAGGATTTTTGCAGACAACCGCCGGACTCGCCTTCACGGCGCCCTTCGTCTCCACGAGGACGCGACAAATCCTCGGTGCCAACGACCGACTCGACGTGGGTGTCATCGGCGTTGGGGGACGTGGCGGAGCAAACCTCGATGCCGTTAGCGGGGAAAACATCACGGCACTCTGCGACGTGGACCTCGATCGGCTCGCTGCCGCCGCTGCTCGCTTTCCCCTGGCAAAAACCTTCACGGACTACCGCCAGCTCCTCGAGTTCTCCCCTCTGAACGCCGTCGTGATCTCCACCCCGGATCATCACCACGCTCCAGCAGCCGCGCGTGCACTGCGCAGGGGCCTTCATGTGTACTGCGAAAAGCCTCTGACCCATACCGTCGCCGAAGCTCGACAGCTCACCGCCCTTGCCGCACAAAAACAACTCGCAACTCAGATGGGGACCCAAAACCATGAACCTCCCGGTTACCTGAGACTCGTGGAACTGCTGCGAACCAATGCTGTTGGAGAGATCCGGGACGTGCATGTGATTACCGATCGCCCGGGCCGCTGGTGGCCGCAGGGACTCAACCGCCCGTCGGATTCACCTGCCCTCCCAGCGAATATGCAGTGGGACCTGTGGCTGGGGCCGGCGGCAGAGCGCCCGTGGAATCCCGCGTATGCTCCATTCCGTTGGCGCGGCTGGTGGGACTTCGGCTGTGGCGCCATCGGCGACATGGCAATTCACCTGGCCGACCCCGCGTTCTGGGGACTGGAACTGATTGGTCGCAGGGTGCGAGTGACTTCAGAGGGCCCGCCACCGCAGGCTGAGAGTGGCCCGATCTGGATGAAGACAAAGTTCGAATTCGCCGGTGACTCCGGAAAAGGTCCGGTGACACTGCACTGGTACGAAGGCACGGCTCAGCCACCTCAGGCAATTGCAGCTGAGCTGCCGATGAACGGTTCGCTGTTTGTCGGTTCGGAAGGACGAATTGCCATCGCCCACGACGGCTTCCCCAAACTGCTCCCGGAAGATCAGTTCGCCGGCTTCACCGCTCCGAAACCGTTTTTGCCGGAATCTCCCGGACATCACCGCCAGTGGCTGGATGCCTGTCGCAGTGGCTCGCGTACCGGCAGCCCCTTTTCCTACGCCGGGCCATTCACTGAAATCATTCTGCTCGGAAATGTGGCCTATCGTTGCGGCAGCTCAATCGAATACGACCCGGCCACCGGCAGCCTGCTGAATCAACCGTCCGCCGCACAGCTGCTGGCAAAGGAATATCGGCAGGGCTGGGAAGTGTGAAATCTTCCCCATTCCGCGGAGTCCATCAGTCCGGTCGGTCGAAAAAGCCCAACCCTACGGTCCTTACCACCAATTTCGTCGGCAGGACTGGCGCTCCGGTGACAATCGGCGCCATGGGTAATCGGAGGAATCTGCTTGACGCTGAGGCGAAAAGGGACGATGCTGGGAGAAGAGAATTCCGCTTTTTGTGGAGTTGCGTGCTACTGCGGGAACCTTCGCGAGGTTTTTCAATGCCATTTTCTTCCTCTCTCGGATCTCTTGTCCGGCTCCGCTGGGCACGATTGGTGGCTGCCGGCCTTGCGGCTGCCGTTTCCGCCTCCACAACTGGTAATCATGTTTTGGCCGAGGATCACCAGAACACTGCTGGCGCTGGTCTTCCGGCTCCTCTGCAGTCATCAAAACTCAGAGTTGAAGCGAGGCTCGCTGCTGAGGAGGGCAACTTCCTTGAAGCTGTCACTAAGCTTGAACAGGCTGCTCAGCTTTGCGGCGACCGGGTTACGGCCAGCAAGGCCGCAGAGAGTCGTAAGAACATCGAGGCAGCCGGTGGCAGCATGGCTGACTTTGGTTCGCTGATGAACCTGATTATGACCCAAACCTCTCCACCGGCCCGGTGGGTGGCCAATGGTGAAGAGGACGGTGGCTCGATGACCCCCTACATGCAGGGGGTGTTTTTTGGCATTCCGGCGATGACGGGCTTATTTGCCGCCGCTCATGACAATTCTCGTCTGCAGGCTGCTTTCGACCTGGCCCGAACAGCCAATGCCAACCGCGACGTTCAGGCAACCTCTGGTTTACGCTTGGTGTCACTGCCGCGTCTGGAAAAGCACCTCGGTCAACTCGTTGCCGCCGGCCAGCCTGTCCCGGAAGATGCTGCTGCTCTAGCCGGACTGACTGCGGTCG
Organism: Planctomycetaceae bacterium; assembly: GCA_040382995.1. Classification (GTDB taxonomy): domain Bacteria; phylum Planctomycetota; class Planctomycetia; order Planctomycetales; family Planctomycetaceae; genus SXXK01. Next base: position 5,425 of record JBEIEK010000037.1, on the reverse strand, counting down.
AGTACCTGTTTGTATTCCCGGGCTCGGGAGATGTGGTGATCGGTGGACCGGCAGGCAACTGGAATTCCGACGCGGAAGGTCGCACCGTGAATGCTGACACGGGTCGTCCAACACTTCGCCTCGACGATCTGGTCACACTCAGCCGCACCTTTTCGCCTGGTGGCCGTGGCTTCCTGATGTGTACGATTGACCCGAAGGTTGATCAGGTAAAAGCGGTGAGAGAGTTTGCGGCCCGCACGCAACTGACTGCCGGCAGCGTGCGACGCTTCACGCAGCAGGTTGAAGAGATGCTGGGACTGCAGTCGGTCACAGTGCTGGGAGTTCCGGGCGATTCGCGAGTTGCCAGCGTGATTGTTGATGCCGACTACCAGATGAAACTGATTGGTATCGGTCGCCGCGACGGTGCTCCGGGAATGAAAAGTTACTTCGAACTTGCAGGACGTGCCGAGCGAAACGGCGCCGCAATGGACGCCCTTCGCTGGTGGATGACAGTGGGTTACGAAGCGATCCGAATGTCGCCCGACCAGTCAGCATTCGAGTTCACTGGTCGCTCTGTGCGGTGCCTGTCCGAGAACCAGTTTGTGGAAAATGATGGCACGCGACGGTCTACCGGTAAAGTGGACGGTGCGAATGCGGAGTTCGCTCGTCTGTTCACAGAGAATCTGCCGGCTCTGGCTGATCAGGACCCGGTGTTTGCCGACCTTCAGAACATTTTTGATCTGGCCCTTGCGACGACAATGATATCGACGCTGGAACTGCAGCATCGGGCAGGGTGGAAGCCCGAAGTTTTCCGGGCCGACAACAGTTTCCCGACGGACTCGGTTGAGGTTCCGTCTGAGTTGATGACGGCGGCGGCCAGTCGCGTTTACAAGGGTGGCACAATTATCGTGCAGGTTGCAGGCGGGGTTCGCGTGGACGTGCGCGACATTGTCAGCAATCCACAAACATTCCAGGTGGCTACGGAAGTTGCTTCATCCGCAAGGGACGCCAATCCGATTGGCCAATCCGGCAACTGGTGGTGGGATGCGGCGGCTCGCCAGACCCCGGCACAGAGGTAGCATTGGAAGAGAGTCACACTCCTGAACGCGCGGGGGGTGATGCCAAATGGCATCGCCCCCTGTGCATTTCAATTGGTCAGAATCCGATTGGCTTCCAAGACATCACGTGGCCGGGGTGACAATTCCGCGAGCTTCCAGCCAGGAGATAACTTCGCGGGCGAGTTGTTCTACGCCCTTATTGTCCGAATCGAGTACGATTTCGGGAGTCTCGGGAGCTTCGTACGGGGCGCTGATGCCGGTGAATTCCTTGATTTCTCCGGCCCGGGCTTTCTTGTAAAGCCCTTTAGGGTCTCGGGCTTCGCAGGTCTCGATGCTGGCCTGAACGAGGATTTCCACGAACTCACCAGCCGGGAAGAGTGCTCGGACCATATCACGGTCGGCGCGGTATGGTGAGATAAAGGCGGTGGAAACGATTGTGGCGGCGTCGGCGAACAGCTTCGCGACTTCGCCGATGCGGCGGATGTTTTCGGTGCGATCAGCCGGGCTGAATCCAAGGTTTTTATTCAGACCCATGCGGATGTTGTCGCCATCCAGCACAAACGTGTGAATGCCCCGCTCGAACAACAGCTGGTCGACGGCGTTGGCGATTGTGCTTTTCCCGCAGCCGCTGAGGCCTGTGAACCAAAGCACAGCGCCGCGGTGGCCGTTAAGCTTCTGGCGATCCTCACGCGTGATCCTGTGGGCGTGCCATGTGACGTTGGTTGCTTTCTGCTCAGCCATCCCTGTCCTGCTCCGTTTTCCCCTGAAAACCACTTTCATACCGTCGGCAAATACAACGATGCCGGGAGACCGGTGCCTGATGATAAGCCAAACCGGAGTTCTCTGATATCCCCGATTTCCCTGACCCGGTCAGCGTGAACGTTTTTCCCAAAAAGGGGGCTGTCACCCCCAGTGACTCCTGCCTTTCGCAACCGTCAACAGCCGCAAGGATTGGGACCTGCATCAATTTCCCCCAACGCCACAGCATTCGCAGCCGTAAGAGACCTCGCCGGGCTGCGAACAGTAGCAGGTATTCTCAACGGCAACCGTCGAAACCGTGTTTTTTCAAGAGACCGAAATTCATGTCCAGCGCACCAGAAGCTTCCGGTGACGGTTCCGTCAGTGACGATTCCCCAAAAATTCCCTCACAGGTTCCCGCCCCCAGCCCGACTCCGGCGAAGAAATCGGTCTTTTCCGACGATTTCGACAATCCTGACCGCAGAGAATATGAGGACGAACTTCCAGAGGACGAGCCACTCACGCCGGAACTTGTCGAGGAAGAGGCGATTCGGGGCGACTTCATGCTGCGGTGGGCCGTGGTGTGCCTGGCCACCCTGATGGCTTTTACCTGTATCAGCGACACAAAACCGCTGGTGCTCATTCGATCCGGCGAAGTCATGCTGAAGTCCGGATTCCTGCCGCCGCGAACCGACCAACTCTCGCTGACGATGGAGGGCAAGAACGTTTCCAACGCCGGCTGGCTGTTCGACCATCTGGTGTCTGCCTGCTGGTCAACAGGTGGGGCCTACGGACTGACAGCCCTCAAAGTGTTCCTTGCTCTGTTCTCCACGTGGCTCCTGACGCGGATTTCCATACCCGGGCTGCCAACATGGTTTAGTTCGATCTGTGCAGCTTTGGCTGTGGTGGCATGTTCGCAGGACTACATTCCTGCCCACGAACTGGTCACGATTCCGGGGATGACAATGACGATGCTGCTGCTGACGCAGCATCGTCTCGGCACCGTGCGGGGGCTCGACTGGAAACTGCCACTGCTGGTAGCGATCTGGTGTAATTTTGATCCGCGAGCATGGGTCGGAGCCTTCGTGATTACCGCGTACGCGTTTGGCACCGCAGTTCAGCGTCGTGGTCTGATTCGTTCCGGGGTTTCCATGGACCGAGTGCCGGGGTCGCTGCTGGCCACGGCGGGACTGTCGGTCGCAGCGCTGCTTGTAAATCCCTTTCCCACGGCCTCGCTGTTCTCACCGCTCTCACTGTACGCTCGCGAATACCCGGTGATGCGTGAACAGAAGTCCCTTGGTACCCGCATTCAGGCGGCCCTCGACGACCGGCTTGATTTTTATTCTCTGGTCAATCCCGACGCGATCGTCCTGTTCGATCACACGCACATTGCCGGAGCCTCACTCCTGCTGCTGGCACTCGTGATACTCTGCATTTCGCTCGGCTCCGAGCAGTCAGAATCATCGCGTGGGTCCATTTTTTCGTCGTTTCTGCGTGGCCTGCTGCGGCTGCTGTCAGTGCCCGGAGCAATCATCACCGGCCGTCCAGTGCGGGATGCCGGATACCTGTTCGCCGTCCTCGGAATGCTGCTCCTGTGCCTGCTGGCCCTCCACGAGCTGCCCGCAGCCGCGATTGTGGCGGCCACAGCGGCCGGGGTGACAGCGCAGGATTGGTATCGCCGCAATTTCTCCATGACCTATACCGTAGAAGCGGGCGAACTGCTGTTTTCTCGGGGTGGCCGTGCTGCCACGGTCCTCGCCCTGGCAGTGCTGGCCTTCGCCGTAGTGACCTCGCGGCTGCCCGGTGCCGCACCGCTGGGATTCGGGTTCGACCCCGAAACACAGGTCACAGTGGAAACACTCTCGTCACAGATTCAGTCTCTCGACCCGGAAGCCCGCGTGCTGCACACAAGACTCGAACAGGGTGACCTGCTCATCTGGAATGGTCGCAAAAGCTTTGTGGACAGCCGCGTGCTGCCCTTCAGTTCAGCCGCCAATCCGATCTTCAAATACCATGACGATGTCCGCAGATCGCTGCTTCGACCGCCTCCTGAAGCCCCCAAAACCTCTGACCCGAAGGAAAAGGATCGTCTCCTTGCTGAACAGCAGCAATCGCTCGCGGCAGCCCGCAAACTGCTCGCCGACTACCGCATCACACACATCATGGTTCGCCTCGCTCCCCCGGGAACTCCGGACTATCAGTCGATCAATACCCTCGTTGCCGGAGGTGAGTTTTTGCCGATCAGTATTGAATCGTCAGCTGCCATCATGCAAAAGTTCCCTCCCCAGACCTCGCCGGAACAGCTGGCGGAAAAGCTCCCGAACTTCGTCGATCAGGCCTTTCGCAGTGCACAGCCAGGTCCACTCACTCTGCGAAGCCTGACGCCTTCCCGCAGCTTCTACGACCGCTGGATCTATCGCACTCGTCCCCACATGACCGCCCCCCGCCGTATGGCCATGCACTATCTGGAACTGGCCGAACGCGAGCCACAGAATATTCCCAAGGCGCTCAATTCCATCGCCCTTGTCACGCTTGGCATTCGCCAACTTCATGTGGCGCTGGACGACGAACATGCCCCGGATGACGTTGGCGCCTGGCTCTCGCTGGGTTACGCGTGGCAGCAACTGGCCGACCTCGAGCAAATGCTGGGAGGCCAGAACGTCAGTCCGCGACTGCGACAACTGCGCTACGTGCAGGCTGTCTGTGCCTATCGACAGGCCGTCCGACTGGAGCCGGCAGAACTGCGGGGTTGGGAAGGGCTGCTGGGCATGTACGAGCGGATGCAGCGGCGGGACCTGATGCTTGAAGCCCTCGAAAAATGGCTCGAAATCGTAGACACCCTCGACGTCCCGGCGGAAGCGCGGGATCAGTTTGAAGAACTCCGGACGCAGCGTTTTGCACTCAAACGCGACCTCGAAGACCTGCTGCTGGAATCCGATGCCGAACTTGACCGTCAAATCGACCAGCAGAAACAGGCAAACGCTCAAGCCCTGCTCGCGGAAAAGAAACAAACCCCAAAGGACACTGACGAAGCTGCTGCTCTGGACGAAGTGAACGCCGAGGAAGCGCGGGAGGCCCTGCTGTCGGCAGCGCTCGCAAATTCAGCTGGCCGTCCCCGTCGGGCACTCAAAGGGCTCGAAGAAAAAGCAGCACTCCTCGAACGTGTCCCACCTGCGCAGGTTCTCAAAGGCATGCTCCTCCTGGAATTGGGCGAACTTGAATCCGCCCATCAGCTGCTCCTTCAAGTCAACCAGCAGGCGATGAAGGAGCCGCAGAATTTCCTGACCACCAACTGGCAACTGCCCGTCGCCATGGCCCAGCTTTGCATGGGCGACTATTCGTTGGCCTCAGAAACGCTCAACAACGAACTGAAAGCCGTCGACCGTGAAGCCTCCAGTCCCGGAAACTGGTCCACAGCACTCTTCTCGCTTCCCCTCGTCGGAGATGTGAATCTGCAGTTTGGTGGCCAACTCCCGGTTTGGCCGTTCGTCCACACCGCCGGCACGGGCCAGCAGATCGCGACGCTCAATGAACTGCGAGCGGAAGTCGCCTTGCTGCAGGCAATTGTCCGGCTGGAGGAAGGCGACGTACCGCGGGCGAAAGCCATGTTGTTGCGTGTGATTACCGAATACGGTGAAACCCGCGTGAGG
>JBEIEK010000036.1:0-27920 GCA_040382995.1 Planctomycetaceae bacterium | reverse complement strand
CATTGAAACATGGATTCCTGCGGCCTTCAGCGGGCGTGGGGGGCGGCGAGTTGGCCGGCCAGTTCAAGCGCTGCGGTGCGGCTGGGGAGTTGTTCGTCCAGCTGAGCATGGCGGACCGCAGTGAGAATGCGGCGAATTTCCGGTCCGGGTGGGACGCCAAGGGCTTTCACATCCTCGCCGTTGATCCAGGGGGGCGGATTGAGCTGTTCGGGGGGAGTACGGCTGAGGTAGTGCCAGGCGAATGCGGCGTCATCAGCAGCCAGGCCTGCAGCGGCATCGGCCGCTGCGGAGGCGGCCAGCAGCAGGGGCGCACGAGGGTCGGCGAGGAGGGGTTTGAGCAGATGCAGGGGGCGCGTGGCGATCTGTCGCAGCACTGGCAGTGATTCAAGGATCCACGAGATGCAATCAATTTCTTCATTGGCCATTTTGAGCCGTCGGCAAACAGCGTGAATGGCCTGCAGACGTTGGCGAGATTCACCGTGTGACGATTCATGCAGGGGACGCAGAAGCAGAGCCAGTGCGGGTTCGAACAGCACAGCTTCGAGCGAATGAAATGCGCTGCTGATGGCGACGAACGACTCAGGATCTGCGAGTGGGGCGTTGAGTTCCGGGAAGATTTCCGGGAGCAGCCGGGACTCCTGCAGCAGTTGCAGTGCGGCAGCGCGAGTGGGGTGGGCCAGCATCCGCCGCAGCTCCTGCATGATCCGCTCAACACTCACCCCGGTAATTCGACTGCGCAAATCCTGAACAGCCCGCAGTGTCTGTGGATCGAGCGTAAAGCTGAAGGTGGCAGCGAACCGGACCGCTCGGAGCATCCGCAGGTGGTCTTCACCGAACCGGGCATGGGGGTCGCCAATTGCCCGAATCACACGCCGCTGCAGATCTGCCTGCCCGCCGACATAGTCAAGGACTTGTCCGGCCAGTGGATCGAAGAACATGCCGTTGATGGTGAAGTCGCGACGTTTGGCGTCTTCTTCTGCTGAACAGAACTGCACGGATTCCGGACGTCTGCCATCGAGGTATTCGCCGTCACTGCGGAATGTGGCGACCTCCACCTGACCATGACGTCGGGTGGGGCCGGGAATCATCACGACGCCGAAAGCTGCTCCGACCGGCACTGTCCGCTGTTCGCCGAACAATTGAATGACGTCGTTTGGGAGCGCGTTGGTGGCGACGTCATAGTCTTTGGGTTCCTTTCCAAGCAGCTGATCGCGAACGCAACCACCCGCCCAGAGCGACTGGAAGCCAGCGTCACGCAGCTGTTGAACAACACTGCTTGCAAATTCGCGGCGGGGATCCGCGGCGTTTATGTGGGAGGGGGTCATGGGGTTCAGGCGAGGATTTCGTGAGCGACTTCACCATGGACGTCCGTGAGCCGATAATCACGGCCCTGGAAGCGGAAGGTGAGTCGCATGTGGTCGAAGCCGAGCAGATGCAGGATGGTGGCGTGCAGGTCGTGCACGTGCAGGCGACCTGTGACGGGACCGAAGCCCAGTTCATCGGTGGAGCCATGGAGATAACCGGCCTTGAGACCGCCACCAGCCGCCCACATGGTGAAGGCATCAATGTGGTGGTCACGGCCGGTGCTTTCGCGGGGTTCGCCCATGGGTGTGCGGCCAAATTCACCGCCCCAGATCACGAGGGTGTCTTCGAGCAGTCCGCGTTGTTTCAGGTCGAGGATGAGCGCTGCGGCAGGCTGATCGACTTCTTTGCAAACCTGATCAAGCGTTCCGTCCAGATCGGCGCCTTTGCCACCGTGATGGTCCCAGTCGGTGTGGTAGAGCTGCACGAAGCGGACTCCGCGTTCGATCATTCTTCGGGCCAGCAGGCAATTGTTGGCGAAGGACGCCTGGCCGGGCTTTGCACCATACATGTCCAGCGTTTGCTGCGTTTCATGCTCGATCTGAGTGAGTTCCGGGGCGGCCATCTGCATAGCGAAGGCGGTTTCATAAGCTTCAATTCGCGTCTGAATTTCGGGATCACGGATTTCAGAAAGACGCAGCGAATTGAGCTGGCCGACGGTACTGGTGAAATCCTGTTGAGCATCGCGGGAGATGCCTGGGGGATTGGACAGATTCAGAATCGGGTTGCCACGACTGCGAAACGGGACTCCCTGGAAGGTTGTGGGCAGGAAACCACTGGACCAGAGCGTGTTGCCGGCGCGTGGGCCGCGGGGACCGGACTGCAGGACGACAAAGCCGGGGAGGCTGGAGGATTCGCTGCCGAGTCCGTACGCGACCCAGGCCCCGAGGCTGGGCCGGCCCGGTGCCTGGAAACCGCAGTTCATGAAGAGCTTTGCGGGACCGTGATTGAAAACGTCTGTAGTGACGGCGCGGAGCCAGCAGACGTCGTCGACGATGCGGCGGTGCAATGGCAGGGCGCTACTGAGATCCATGCCGCAGCCACCCCAGCGATTGAATTGGCGGTTGGATCCGAGCAGTTTGGCGTCGGCGGGGAGGAAGGCAAATCGCCGTCCCTGCATCATGTGTTCGGGCGGAGTCTGTCCATGGTACTGCTGCAGCACGGGTTTGGGACTGAATAATTCCAGCTGGCTGGGTCCGCCGGCCATGAACATGTAGATCACGTTTTTGGCTTTGGCGGGAAACTGAGCGTTGCGTGGAGCCATCGCGCGGTCTGCGGCAGACAGATCGTTCTGGAGCAGGCTGGTGAGGGCGGCAGTGCCCAGCGACAGGCCGGACTGATGCAGGAAGGCGCGGCGATCGGTATTCCGGCTGGCGGGGCTGGGTGAAGAGGCAGGCATGTGTCGTTCCCCCTTTCAGGGAGTGGACTCACTGATTCGCAGTTCCGGACACTATTCTGCGGCAGACGTGCGGATTCCGCCACTGGCAATTGGGAGAAAACAGCCGGTTTGTGGGAGCGGGAGGGAGAATGTGTGCACCGCGGGTTACAGCAGCACTTTGCGGCTTTCAAGGATCAGCTCCACCTCGCCGCGCTGATCGCCCCGCAGAATCTGCAGCACCACGCGGTCTCCGGCGCGGCGGTCGGCCAGCACCTTGCGGAGTGCTTCGAGGGTGCTTACGGGGGTGCCATCAATGCTGACGATCAGGTCTCCGGGTATGACGCGAAATCCCTGCCGAAAGCAGCCGCGCAGGCCGGCGCGTGAGGCTGGGGTGTTCTGGTAGACCTGCAGAATCATCAAACCCCCTTCAAACCAATCTTCCGGGATTCCATTGGCGATCGCGGTATCCCGGTCGAGTATCGAAACACCCATCGTTGGGGACTGGTCGGTCGCGGAAGCCTGCAGGATTTCGTTGACGGCTGTGAGCACATCATTGACGGGGACTGCGAATCCGAGTCCCGCGGAAGCTCCGCTGGTGCTGACAATCGCCGTGTTCACTCCGATCAGTCGGCCGGCACTGTCCAGCAGCGGGCCACCGGAATTGCCGGGATTGATCGCCGCGTCCGTCTGGATCATGCCCCCCAGCACCTGCCCGGCATTGTCGGGAACAGACCGATCGAGGCCTCCGATGACGCCTGTCGAGAGCGTTCGGTCGAAGCCGAAGGGATTGCCGATGGCCAGAACCTTTTGGCCGACCTTCAGATCATCGGATGTGCCGATGGTGATGGGATCCAGCACAGACGGCTCGGCGTCAATCCGCAGGACCGCGATATCGAATTTTGCCATGGCTCCCACGAACTGGGCATCGTAGACAGCGTTATCCCGCAGCTGCACCTCAAGCGCGCCATCGGTTTCCTTCACTGTCTGTTCGACGACGTGCAGGTTGGTGACGATGTGGCCGGATTCGTCCCAGACGATGCCTGTGCCCGCAGAAACTTCTCGTTCTTCCACCTGACCAAATCGAGTCCAGCGGGAACCTTTCGTGCGGACAAACACAACAGAAGGTGACGCGGCATCAAACACCGAAACATTATTCTTCTCGTCATCGCCAAGTTCTCCGCGCGGAGTGACGATGCGAGGCTGATAATTGGGGCGGTTGCGAACACCTTCGGCGAGCGTGCGCCAGAGCAGAGCGGAGGCCAGCAGGACCAGAATGACCACCAGCCAGCCATTGGCCGCCGCCGCCGAAGGACGGGTTCGCATGTCGGGGGACCATTGAGACATGATGGAAATCTCCAGTCAGTTCCGGAATGCTTTCCGGCTTTATAGACTGTTCCGCTCAACGTCTCCAGCCTGTCGAGTGTTTTCATGCTGCCAGCCATCCGTCGGGAACTTGAAGAAATCTGTGGTGCACCATTGCCAGGGCAATGGCTGCAGTTTCTTGCGGAATATCCAACGGAGCTCAGAATGGCTCTTCGCAGCGATGACGGCTCTGAAGACGAAGGCTGTGTCGGCGATGCAGAGCTGCTTGCGGACCCCGCTGATGTGCTGGCGATCAATCGGGAAGTTCGCGGAACCTCCATCCCTGATGGCGTCAACCAGGAATTCCGGTGGCCCGTCAGATACGTCGTCATCGGCGAATCCGGCGATGGTGACTACTACTGCATCAACGCCGATGATCCGCACTGCGGTGTGCACCAGTTCCAGCACCTGCCGGTGCGGTTCAAACGACTCACGGATGGATTTGTGGAGTTTCTGGAAATGCTGATCGAGGCCTATCTGGATTTTGATGATGCAGATGGGGATGAGGACGACGATCAGGACGAAGACGACGATCAGGATCGCGATGAAGAAGACCAGCACGGTGAGGCCGGCAGCCTGGCCAATTAAGCTGTCGCTGCGTAAAATCCGCTTCGGTTATCCGTGATCGGCCACTTCTTCAGCAACAGGCGATTTTGTCCCATGATTTCTCCGCAGAACATCCGTGTGCACCGGGACGAGGGCGTCCTTGAACTGACATGGAGCGACCAGCAGGTTTCACGCCTGCCGTTTCAGTTCGTGCGACAGAATTGCCGCTGTGCCGTTTGCGTTGACGAAATGACCGGACGCCCGCTGCTGGACCCCGACACCATTCCCGCGGACCTCGGCCTCCTCGATATCTCGCTCGCCGGCAACTACGCCCTCCGCGTCCGCTGGTCCGACAACCACGACTCCGGACTGTTCACCTGGGTGCACCTGAAGGACATCGGCGAGCGACTGGAAACGGCTTTGCGGAAACGCCGGGACAAATCCGATGATTGAGGTGGAACTCAAGTTCCCGCTCCCGGATCGGACTGCCCTGCTCACGGCCCTCGACCGTGTTCACCCTGGCCTCAGCTTTCAACAGCGGCAGGAGACGGACGAATACTTCCAGCATCCCTGCCGCGACTTCAAAATCACCGACGAGGCACTCCGCATTCGGTTATCCGGCGGTGTGGTCGAACTCACATGGAAGGGGCCAAAACTTGATTCCCGGACCAAGTCCAGGAAAGAACTGGAACTCACGGTGAATGAACTGGCGGAAACAAGCGATCTGCGCCACAACCGCCTCCGCGAAATCCTGCTGGCACTCGGTTTTTCTTCTGCCGGGCTTGTGCACAAAATCAGACACACCGCGAAATTCCTCTTTCACCAGCGGTTGGTGCAGGTCAGCATCGACAACGTGGAAGACCTGGGTCTGTTCGTGGAACTGGAGACAATCTGCGATTCCTCCGAGCGAGAAGGGGCGACTGAGCTATTGCTGCAGCTGGCTGAACAGCTGGAACTGAAGCACACCGAGCGTCGGTCGTATATTGCCCTGCTTGAAAAGCGTCGCATGTCGTGATCAGAGCAGGCGATGTTCATGGCTCGCACGCACGGGTGCATCAAGCATGGCCCGCCTGCTCACTTCACTGTCCCTGAGACTGCTGCTTCCGTTTCCGACGATCCTTTGCAGATTTGTCCACCGCTCGGATCAGGTTGACAATGGATCCCGGCAGCTTTCGTTTGGCTTCAGAACTGTCTTCACTGCTGATGCTGCGAATCAGGCCGGTGACGGCCGAGGGGACTGATGCTGGAGCGGAATCAGCGACTTCGGGTGCCAGTCTTCTAAGCAGTTCCCCGGCGATGTCCATGCCTTCGGGCATCAGAAACTGAGGTGCTGATACGGTGCCGGTCACCCGCAGCCGGAGTGGTTCTTTGGAAAGTCCTGCAAGCAGTGTAAGCACTTGGTTCTGCTGTGCGTCTGCGTTGGCAGCGGGAGACACCTGTGGCAGGTTGACGGTCAGTTCCAGATCCAGCTGTTCATCGAGTCCGATTGTGCCGCTGGTGGTGATCTGCAGATTTCTGGCGAGTTCAGGGAGCAGTACCACCATGCTGTCGTGACGAATGCCGTCTTCGGTGATTTCGAATCGCACGGACGTTTCGTCGAGGACCGCGATGCGACTGGGCATTGGCAGGCCGGTGGCCGGAATAAGTTTCGTGAGTTGTCCGAGAAAGTCTTCACGGACGGATGCTTCGAGGGAATGAAATTCAGCGCGACCACGGAGCGGGAATGGAGCGTTGGCTGTGGCACCATCCAGTGGCACCGTGATGGCCTCAAACTGCACGGAAGCGCTGCCGTCAATGCGAGTGGTGCGGGAGAGAATCGGAGCAACCAGTGCCAGGTTCTGGCTGGCGTGATTATCCGAAATGGCGGTGCGATCAAGGACTGCAAAGGGGGCAATGCGGAGCTGCCGGTGGCCATCTGCATCCGGCTCGATGCGACCATCCAGCTGCAGATTGTCCAGATCCACGATCGGGAGCGGTCGCCATGGTGCGTTCAGCTGAAAGGCCGCGTTGTGAATGGACCAGGTGAAAACAGCATCTGAATGTCCCTGCCTGCCACATTTCGGCCAGCTTCCATCGGCGTTCAGATCCACCTTCAGTGCAGCATCGTGCACGGCAAGATGCAGAGGCGTACTGTCAATCAGATGTGCCAGCAGTCCCCTTGACGTTTCCACACGACCGATGCGGCAGGAGACCTGGCCGTTGGCATCCAGCAGCAGCAATTCATGGAACACCAATGGCTGGAACCAGCCACCGTCTGCCGACCCGGCGACCGCTGTCAGGGTGTTGCTGTGGATGGCAGTGGCCAGCAGAGTGTTGCGGGCGGAGGTGTGAACGAGCAGGGCGGGGGCAGCCGCGACACAGACGGTGAGCAATCCACTGAGCAGCACTGCGGGCAGAGCCAGTCTGCGGATCACTGAGGTTCGTCGGGATTCCGATGTTTCGCTGGACAGTGGCACACAGGAAACCTGGGCAGGCGTTGATTCGGCCGCTGGCGGAGGAGACGGATTGGGAGCGACATCCATGACGGGGTTCCTGTGACGAAAGCAACGCCTGTATCTTCAGTGACGCAGGGCGAAGAGTAATTGTCCCGGGTTGAAAGGCGCCAGCCAACAGAAGATTGCCCACTGCCACTGAGTTTCTCGAACATCACCCCCGTCTCACTTCCCTCGTAGCAAGAGTGACCGGGAGGGGGCGACTCCCACTTCCCAATGGGCTCACGGCAAATGGCACCTGCGCAGCCGATGCCGGCATTGGTGATTTACCGGATGACTTTTACAGGAAACCTTTGCTCCTGAGCAGAGAGAGAAGTGAGCGGGCGCGGGGGTACTGCCTGCGCAATTCAGCGGCCGCGCCGCATGTAACGTCGGCTGCAGATTCAAGGCCGAGTGCTTCGCGGAGTTCCACAAGCAGTGCGACCGCGGCTTCGTAATCCACGGTTGTGCGATTCGCCGCCAATCCGAAGATTTTGGCAATGGCTGCAGCAGGATTGGCCGCCATCGCTTCCAGCTTTTGCCGACGTGCCTCGGCTGCTCTGTCAAGTTCCTGTTGTCGCCACTGTCGCTCCAGAAGGTTCATGGCTTCCAGCAACTGAGCACGTGTGCGTGATGGCTGGGCCACTGGCCATGAATCGACGCAGGCAGTGGCCCGAATCTGCTGCTGGAATTTTCGTCGAACTGTCCCCGTGCTGTCCTGCAGCAACTGAGTTGCGATCTGCTGAAGTTCGGTTTGCGAGCGTTCAGCGATCCAGGTGTCGACGGGATCTGTCTTTGGTGTCGCAGACGGCCGCAGCGGGGAACGTTCAGCAGCGACGGCCAGCAGTGAGTCCGGGATGTCGAGGAATGCCGCCAGTTCTTCAAGGGCGGGAGTGAGCGTTTGCAGTCCGGCTGGCACCGGTGGTTCGTACGCGTCCTCGTCTCCGTCACTGTAGGTTGCCAGCCACGCAAAATAGAGAACCCTCGGGTCACCCTCCTCAATCTGATCGCGCAAAGTGCTCAGCAATGACATGAAAGAGTCAAACTGCTGCGGCATCATCATCCCGGAGTGATCTTCCAGACTGAGAACAATCTTCAGCACACCACCACTCCCGGTCTCTTCAGGAAGCCACTGAATTTCAGAATCACTGAAGTGCCCCTCGAACTCATCCGGACTCCATGGCAATCCAGTGTTCAGGCGAAGCATGATGTTTCGAGTGCCATAGGAGTTCCAGAGAATGTGAATGTCGTAGCCTCGAAACATCATTTCGACCGCATCACCTCTGAAACCGCTATAGTGGTATTCATTGATAAATTCGACCCGGGAGATCTGTGCGCGGCTGGACTGTCGGTTCATGAACTCCAGCTGTTCATCGTCCAGTGGTTTGTCGATTGCCTGAAAGCGAACATATTCATAGGAACCCATGACAATACCTGCGTTGATTTCCACCTGGACCCGGTGCTGAACTCTGAATTGGCCCGGATTTCCGCCGACGCCGGGGTGGCATTGTAACAATGTCTGTGATCTTCAGCCCGCTTCCTGACGGGTGCAGCTCGACAGGTGTGGATTTACAGTCCTGTCGCAACTCGGTGGTCGGGGTTGGCTCAGGCCAGGGTGGGCGTGTTTGGCATCGGCTGTTGCTTCCGCTGAGTGGTCTCGGTAGACTCTTTTGTTCCCGCCACCTCCGCCCTCCGCCACGCCCCTGCCATGCTCAGCCTTTTCAGCCCTTCCCCGTCTCCCAGTGTCGGCTTTCCGCGCAGAGAATTCCTCCGCGCCGGAGCACTGGCATCGCTTGGACTTTCGCTGCCATGGCTTGACGGTCCGCTGGCGGCTGCTGTTCGATCCCCCGGCAATCGTGCGAAATCGTGCATCATTCTGTTTCTGATGGGCGGGCCCCCACAGCATTCCACATTTGACCCCAAACCAGCAGCTCCAGCCGAGGTTCGAGGGGCATTTGGTCCCATTTCCACTGCGGTGCCCGGTATCCAGCTCTGCGAACTCTGGCCCCGCACGGCTCTCTGCACCGACCGGCTGGCGATCCTCCGTGCCGTCTCCACCGGCGACAACGCTCATTCGTCCAGCGGCTACTACATGCTCACCGGTCAGCCGCACGCTCCGATGAATGCGGAAAATGCCAATCCCGGTTTTCCCAATGATTCACCCAACATCGGGGCGATCGCTCGCAAACTTCTGCCGGCACGTGGACAGCTTCCTGCGGCCATTCGACTGCCGCACCGCATTTTCAACACCGACGGCAGTGTCTGGCCAGGTCAGGACGCCGGTTATCTCGGCCACGCCTCCGACCCATGGCTGCTCAATTGCCGCCCCGGAGATCCCAGGGTTCGCATCGACGAATTTCTGCTCAGCAGCGACGTCACCGAGGAACGCCTGCATCAGCGGCGTCAACTGCTCACGGAAATCTCCTCGCGCACTTCGCTCAGCGTTTCCGCCGGACCGGCACAGAACTGGAACGCCCTCGCCGACCGTGCGTTTGACATGCTTGCATCTTCACCTGCAAGGCAGGCATTTGAACTGGAGCGGGAACCGGTGGCAGTTCGCGATCGCTACGGTCGCAGTCAGTTTGGTCAAAGTGTTCTGATGGCACGGCGACTTGTGGAAGCCGGGGTCTCGCTTGTGCAGGTCAACTGGTATCGCGGTCCCGAAGAACCCAGTGACGCTCCCTGCTGGGACAGCCATGCCCGCGAAACTCAGCGTCTGAAAGATGTGCTCTGCCCATCCGCCGATCAGGCTACTGCGGCCCTGATCGAGGATCTGACAGAGCGTGGCCGGCTGGATGACACGCTGGTGGTCGTGATGGCCGAATTCGGCCGCACGCCACGATTCAACGGTGCGGGTGGCCGCGATCACTGGGGACACGTGTTCTCTGCCATGCTTGCCGGAGGGGGCATTCAGGGCGGGATCGTTCACGGTGCTTCCGATGAACTGGGCGCATGGCCGAAAGAGGGCAAAGTCACGCCGCAGGATCTTACCGCCACCATCCTGCACTGCCTTGGCATCGACCCTCACGCCACCATCACCGATGCTCTTGGACGCCCCCTGCCCGTCAGTCGCGGCAGCGTAATTGGTCAGGTGTTGGCGTGACAGTGGCTCAGCAGGAGCTTCGCCCTCCCGGCATTTTCGCGGCGGAGGGTCACGAAGCTGCAGTGAGCACAACGCTCGGACTTTCTGCCGCCTGTTCACGGATTTCGCCCAGCACCATTGCCGGATAGTCCGGGGTTGAGCAGGCTGCGACGACGGCAGCGGCATCAGTGGGTGGAACTGCCAGAATCAGTCCGATGCCCATGTTGAACACCGAAAACATTTCCTGATCAGCGATGTTGCCCAGACTCTGCAGCCAGCGGAAGACCGGATTCGGCTGCCATGCCTGACGATCGATGACTGCTGTGGTGTGATTGGGCAGTACACGTTCAAAGTTGTCCGCGATTCCTCCACCGGTGATGTGAGCGATGGCGTGCAGCCCGGTTGCACCCACGGCACTGCGAACGGCGGCCAGCGTGGATGCGTAGATGCGTGTGGGGCGCAGGAGTGCTTCGCCGACGGTGCAGCCGAGCTCTTCTGCCATGTCGCCAACCTTCAGCCCCGCATGCTCAAACACCACCTTGCGGACGAGGCTGTAGCCGTTGGAATGAAAGCCCGAAGACGGGACTCCGACAAGCACGTCGCCCGGACGTACCCGGTATCGGCCATCCACCAGTTCATCCCGCTCTGCGACACCTACGCAGAACCCGGCCATATCAAAGTCGCCCGGAGCATACAGATCGGGCATGATGGCGGTTTCGCCGCCCAGCAGTGCAGCACCCGCCTGAATGCAGCCATCGCTGACCCCGGACACCAGCTGCTCAAGCAGTGCCGGATCGTCTTTGCCGAGAGCGATGTAGTCGAGGAAGAAGAGCGGTTCAGCGCCGAGGCACAGGCAGTCGTTCACGCACATGGCCACCAGGTCAATTCCGACCGTGTTGTAGATGCCGGCGTGTATCGCAGCCTTGATTTTGGTGCCCACGCCGTCAGTGCCCGAAACCAGTACCGGGTCCTTCCACTGGCGGCCGGCATTCAGGCGGAACAGGCCCGCGAAACCGCCCGGCAAATCCATCACTCCCGGAGTGAAGGTGCGACGCATGAGTTTCGGCAATTTCTGCATCGCCTGTTCGTAGAGTTCGAGGTCGACACCGGCTGAGCGATAGGTGAGTTCTGACATGATTGCGGGAATTTTTCGGTTTCTGCTGATTTGACGAGCGTGATTCTGCCGACTGTGACGGTCGGAAGGAGCCAGGGACGGCTCCAGCACCTCAGGATTGCAGTATGTTTGGGCAGAAAACTCAACCGACCTGGTTTTTTCGCAGCTCCGGGCATGTGGAAGCCGTCAGTCGTCTGATGTACCTTGTGGAATCCCGCGAACCTGTCGGGGTGATCACCGGGCCGGATGGCAGCGGGCGAACACGAGTACTCGAACGCACCGCTCAGGAACTGCAGCGGACCGGGGAATCGGCCATTTTGATGAATCTGGGCGGTCTGGATGACGAATCCGCCCTGTGGCAGCTGGCCGGACATCTG
This sequence comes from Planctomycetaceae bacterium, assembly GCA_040382995.1. Taxonomy (GTDB): domain Bacteria; phylum Planctomycetota; class Planctomycetia; order Planctomycetales; family Planctomycetaceae; genus SXXK01. Next base: position 16,228 of record JBEIEK010000036.1, on the reverse strand, counting down.
TGCTGCAACGTGCGCAGCTCGCTGCGTCGCCACGAACTGCTGACCGCACTTCGTGATGAACTGGCGGGACGCGGTCAGTGTGGCCAGCATACCACGCTCCTGCTCGACGACCTTCACCGCTCAGAGATCGAGGAAGGGGTCTTCCTCAGATTTCTGACCGGCATCGCCCTGAGCGGTTCCTGTCCGCTGACAGTGATCGCTGCCGCTCGCCACGAGATCCCGCCGGAGCTGGCCGAACACGTGTATGTTCCCATTCGCCTGCAGCGACTGAACGCCACCGAATCAGCGGTGTTTGTGCGCGAACTGCTGCAGCGACTGGGCCTGCCTTCCGGCGCCTGTGATGAACAGGCGGTTCGCGAAACTGCTGCCCAGGGTGGTGGCCTGCCAGCTCGACTGTTTCGTATCTGTGACCTGATTCAGGTCTATGCCCTTGCGTGGCCCGGCACTCCGATCACTGTCGACATTGTGCGGTCGCTTGCAGCTGAACTGGCCCCCGCTGTGGATGATAGCAGGCTGCTGCGCCCTGTACTTAAGATGGCATGAACGCAGGTTCCTCAGAAGTGCGACTGGATGTGCTCACCGGTCGCCACGTCATTCTCGTTCCCGGACGCGCCGCCCGACCGGGTTCTCAACATCGAGACCCGATGTTGCAAACGGAGTCGGATCCGTTCGCGGAGGGCTGTGAATCCGAGACACCGGACGAATGTTTCGCCGTCCGCCCGGGGTCAACGCCTCCCAACAGCCCCGGCTGGCTGCTCCGTGTGGTTCCCAATCGATATCCCATTGCAGCCCCGCTCGATGCTGTCAACCCGGCTCTGAACAGCGGCCCAGCTTCCGAATGTGGGCATGCGCTCTTCCCGTCAACCGCGTTGACCGGCCGTCATGAAGTTGTGATCGAATGTCCTGACAATCGCAGCCGCCTGCTTGATCTGTCACCTGCAGAGCTGCAGCGAATCCTCAGCGCATGGCGGGCCCGTTCGCGGGCCCTGATTGCGGAAGGTCACTATCGCACACTGGCCATCTATCGCAACGAAGGCTTCAGCGCTGGCGCTTCGCTTCCACACTGCCATTCACAGATCCTTGCTGCCTGTCGCCTGTCTCAGCTTGATCACACACGTCTGGAACGCGCAGATGCCTATTTTCGTGAGCATCACCGGGAGCTGCTGCCGGATCTGATGCAGGCTGAAGAACAGTCCGGCGCACGCATTGTCACCATGTCAGACCGACTGACTGTCCTCTGCCCCTTTGCACCGCGAAGCGCATGGCACGTCCGCTTTGTGCCCCGCCCGCCACGGCCTGCATTTTTCAGTGCCGCGGATGACCACATTGTCGAAGAACTTGCGGACCTGATTCCCAAAGTGCTGCAGGCGATTGAAGCCTGCTGCGGCGGCCAGATCCCGATGAACATTGTTCTGTCACAGCCACCTGTTGATCGTCCCGCCGCATGGTCGTGGATGCTTGAGTTACTGCCACGACTCACCAAACAGGCCGGCTGGGAACTGCTGACCGATGAAGACACTTTCCCCGGTCAGCCCGAAGCGTGGGCCGCAGCAGTCCGTCTCCGGCTGAACTTAGCAGCGGGATGAAACAGATTCAGTGCCGTGAAAGGCTGCAGCGCCGTTCAGGGCCTCGCGGCCGATTTTTCCGGTACCACGATGGGCTTGCCGAGGCAGATGCGGAAGCCGTCTCTGGAGTCCGAGTAGGTGTCGCTCTGGAGTCCAAGTCGAACGGCGCAGCGAGCGTTGCCGGGAACGTCGAAGTAGTTGCCGCCACGGCAAACGGGGTGCGGATCGGCCGGGTTGAAGACCGGTTCTTCATGGCCACCTTTGGGGTCGAAGTGATCAAGCACCACTTCCCAGACACCACCGCACATGTCAGCCATGCCGAAACCGTTGCGGCCGCGTTCACCGTAATGATCGACCGGTGAGACAAAGGAGTAACCATCGCTCCATGGGGCTTTGGCGAGCGGCCAGGTGCGAGTGCGGCCGGGGAGCAGGTCGATGGCTGAGATATTCAGGCGACCTTCGCCGTCTTCCAGTTCATTTCCCCACCAGAAGTAGGCTCGCGGTTTGCCGCCGCGGCAGGCGTATTCCCATTCGGCGTCTGTGGGCAGACGGTATTCAAGATCCGTCCCCAGCCGTCCGGCCGCTCGTTCACGTTCGGTGAGCCAGCGGCAGAAGGCACGGCCGTCGTTCCAGCTCACGCAGACGACGGGAAAATTGTCCTGTTGCGGAAACGCCCAGTTGGGATCTCGCCAGCTTTTACCCGGCATCGGCGACCATGGATGAACGACGCTGGTTGTCAGCTGATAGCCGGTCCATGCGGGATCGAAGCACTGCGTTTTGCCGCCGGGCTTTTCCGCGTCAGTGACATAGCCGGACTCTTCCACGAAGCGACGAAACTGTCCGACAGACACTTCCGTGCGGGCCATCCAGAGTCCGTTGCGGATACGAGTCAGCCGCGCTTCACCCTCGAAGCTTTCCCGTGTGGTCCCCGGAGTCGCTCCGCCTTCAATCCCAGTGGCCCAGGCACGCTCTTCCGGCGTGCTTCCCATCATGAATTCGCCGGGAGGCAGGTACAGCACCTCCAGCTGAACGTCGTGGCCAAGATCGACCGTGCGAACCTGGCCCTGCACAGGCTGCTGGCCGAAAACTTCGGCCGTCAGTCCGGCGATCCCGACAATTGTCGTGCAGGCAAGCCCTGCAGCGGTGAACAGCAAACGGTGGATGGCGGATAGCATGGCTGGGGTCCGGGAGTGTTGGTTGTCAGTTGTCAGTTGTCAGTTGTCAGTTGTCAGTTGTCGGTTGTCGGTTGGTGGTTCGTGGTGGCAGGTGATTGGTCAGTAACTTTCGGGATGTTATGCTTTGGGCTTTGGAAAGTCACGGGGGCGAGGTATGTCGGGTCGAACGGCGGGTTATCAGCGGTGGGCGAACCTTACATTTCTGCATTGGCGAGTCCCTGTGGACATGCTTCAGCGGCAGTTGCCAGCTGGTTTGGAGGTGGACACGTACGCGGGTGAGGCATGGCTGGGTGTGGTACCATTTTCCATGGAGCGGGTGCGACCGTGGTGGTCACCAGCGGTGCCCGGAATCTCGTGGTTTCTGGAAACCAACGTGCGCACGTACGTGCGTGGCCCGGGTGGCATTCCGGGCGTCTGGTTTTTCAGTCTCGATGCGAATCAGCGACTGGCAGTTGAGTTGGCGCGGCGGATCTGGAACCTGCCGTATTACCGGGCGGAGCTTGCCCTGAGTGATCGTGAGGAGCGAACCGGGGGGAAGCTGCTGCTGCACGTGGACTATGCGGGGCGGCGGATTGAGCAGCCTGTGGGCGACTATGCAATAGGGATCACGGCCGACGCGAGCAATCCGCAGCCTGCGGCCGCCGGAACACTGGAACACTTTCTGGTGGAACGTTATGTGCTCTTCTGCTTGGATGCGCGGCACCGCTTGTATTCCGGCCGGGTGCATCACGTGCCCTATCGGATCTGTCCGGTGCTGACTCAGCGTGTTGAGCAGACGCTGACCGGGAGTGTGACGAGCGGTCTGGAATGTGCAGGACCGGCGGAGCATGCAGCGTGGTCGCCGGGGGTGGATGTGAGGATTTCACCGCTTGAGCGGTGTGAAACGTAGGTTTCGGGATGTTTTCTTTCGGGGCGGGGGCAGCGGCATGTCTGGTCCGGTGGGAATTGTGTTTGGTGCAGAATCCTTCTCAAGGCGGTCGTTACTCGGGGCGGTGGCTGCGGGAGTTGCCGGCGGAGGTTTGGCGGCTGCAGCTGACGAGCAGTCAGCGGCTCACAGCGTGACTCTGCGAGCAGGTGACCTGGAGGCGGTGATCGGCGATAACGCTGCAGAGGGCGCTCACCGGGCTGGCTACAACGGAGTCTGGAGTCTGAAGCATCGCCTGGCTGATCGCAGTTTGTTCGTGCCGGGCATCGCGGGGCTGAATCTGGAGCACATTGTCAACGGCACACCGATTGACACTGACGAGCTCTTCTTTGAACCGCGGCGAGCGCCGATGACATTGCATACGGTGAGCGCAACCGTCGCTCGGCTGCACCAGCCAGCCACCTTCGGCACCGGTGTTGAAAGTACGACGGAATTCCGCCTTTCCGCACCGAATATTCTTGACATGCACTTCCAGTGCGTTCCGCGAAAGGCCAGCTTTCCTCACGGCTATCTGTCGCTCTTCTGGGCCAGCTACATGCATGCGCCCGCCGACAAATCCATGTACTTCCTTGGCAGCCAGCCCGGCCAGTCCCCCGCATGGACTCAGCTGTGCACACAGTTTCACAACGACCAGAGCACAGTGCGGCATCGCAGTGATGACTATGACGCGATGTGGGATCCGGACCAGCGCGAAGCGCTCTTTCGTAATTTTTCCCGACTGCGATTTGATATTCCGTTCTTCTACGGCAACTTTGGCGAACTGATGTGGGTGGTGCTGTTTGATCGCAGTGAAGGTATTCGGCTGACGCATTCGCCGAGCGGTGGAGGTTTCGACAGTGCCCGCCGCACGTCGAACCCGGCGTGGGACTTTCAGTTCCTGATCCGCAATCCCGAAATCAACGTCGCCCGTGGTTTTGCAGTTCGCACCATTCTTGGCCCGGCAATCGACCGCGATGCGTTGCCGGATATGGTGGCCGAGTGGCAGCGGGAAGCGACTGACCGTCCCTGAGATCGGTCGACGGATGCACACAATCCCCGCTTTACCCCTGGGGAAGAGGGGAGTTGGGAGGACTTCTGTTGCCGCTCGATAACGACCGTCTGTTTGTGGCGAACGACTTCACGGCGCACTACAATCCCAATCAATTCCTCTCGCCTGTCGGCGATGGCACAGCCCTGAAGATGGTGCAGGGCGGGCAACCGGCAAAAACGCTGGGCGAGTGTTTAACATGCGTGTTTTGACAGTAAAGGTTTTGCGATGACGGGTTACACTGTGCACACTGGAAGTTCAAAGAAGTTCATCAGCGGCTGGGATCGGGTTTTCAGCGGTGGCAAGTCAGGTGGCAAGGGAAAGTCGAAAGCTGCTGCAACCGGAAAGAAATCGGGTGGCAAGAAAGCGAGTAAGGGTGCTTAGTGGCGGTTGAAGCGGGGCCAGAGTGTCTCTTTAATCGTTGGGGGAATGTTCAACTTGCGTGGTTTGGGGGCTTTGGGTTCACCGATGAAGTTCTCGTGTTGGCAGAAAGCCGGATTGAGTGAATTCCGGGATTTGGTTAGAAGGGGGTCAAAGTGCTGCGGCATTGCCGCAGGGAAGCCTCTGGCAAAGGGAACGGGTCATGTTTCGGACGTGGTTTGTTGTGGTGTCGTTGGTTGTGCTGCCAGCGGGAGGTGGTCTCGCGACTGCTCAGGATGGCCGGGTGATCCGGGTGAAGGCGGACACTGCGACGTTGGAGGTGATCCGTCGGGTCCCGATCTCCACGGAGGTGGCAGGCCGGATCATCAGTGTGACTCCTTCTGACGAAGGGGTGCTGGTGAGTGCCGGTGACGAATTGATTCGCCTTGACGATGCTGTGATTCAGGCGGAGGTTGAGCGCGCCGATCTGGAGTTGAGACTGCAGACAGAAATTGAGTTTGCGAAGAAGTCGCTGGAGGTGGCGATTGCTGAGGAGCAGCAGAAGAAGGAGGCCAATGCGCGTCGACCGGGAGCATTCAATCCCAGCGAGATTCGGCAGGTGCAGCTGGAGGTGGAAAAGAGTGAGGCTTCGCTGCGGAAGGCGAACGACGACAAGTTGATTCAGGCTGCGGATTTAAAGATCAAGCAGGCCCAGCTGGCTCAGTACACGGTGCGGGCTCCGTTCGATGGTCTGGTGACCTTGCTGAAGGTTTTTCCCGGTCAGAATGTTCGTCCTGGCGAGCAGGTTCTGGAGCTGACGGATATGTCGCTGCTGCGAGCCCGGGTGAAGGTCAGCGCCAACGAGCGGCACAGGCTTTTTGTGGGCGACAAGGTGGAGCTGGTGATTTCGCTGGAAGAAAAAGCAAAAGACGCGAAGCTGGACAACGCCGCCAAAAAATCGGCTGGTGAGGTTGCTGTGAGTCGGCAGGGTGTGGAAGGCCTGCTGAATCCTGGTGCGGCGAGCAATGGGAATGATCGGCTCGCCGCTGCTGATGCCGGCAATAATGTGACCGCCGTCGCGGAGGCTCAGGAACCACCGACTGCGGATCGGTTATTCATTGGGGAAATTCGCTTTATCGATCCGGTTTTGGACAACGTTTCGGGGAAGGCACTGATTAATTTGTCCGTGTATGTGCCGAATCGTGTGGACAGTTTCGGTCGATACCAGCTGTATCAGGGGATGAACGTGAATGCGACGGTGCTGTCACAGCCTCGTGAATGATTCACTGTGGTGGGGTTCTTTGGGCGGAAGCTTAAGCGTTCAGCGGGGACAGGATGAGCATCGGCAACGTTGGCGGGATGATGGCGTCGAATCAGCGTCCGATTCCGTTGCGGAAGCGACCGGACCTGGTTGTTGCGCGGATTGATTATCTGGGGGTGGGCTATCAGGTGGTCAAGGACCCGCTGGCGCTCAAGTATCACCGCCTGCAGATGGAGCAATATCGCATCCTCGAACTGCTCAACGGCAAACGCAGCCTCGAATCCGTCCGCGATGAGCTCAAGCTTGAATTCCCCACGCTCCAGATCACGCTCAGCGACATCCAGCAATTGATTACGGACCTGCACCGCAAGGGGTTGGTGGTGGGTGACAGGGCAGGGCAGGGTGCGTCGGTTGTGCGGGAACGCCGCAAGGCGCGGAAGGAGAAGATCAAGCAGACTCTGATGAGTCTGTTGTCGCTCCGTCTGCCCGGCTGGGACCCTGAGCAAACGCTGCGAGCGATGGTGCCGTGGTGTCGCTGGATGTTTCATCCGTTGTGTGCCTTTTTGTGCATGCTGTTTGTGGCGTCAGCATGGCTGTTGCTGGGGGCCAATCTGGACGAATTCCGCAGTCGACTGCCTGAGTTTCAGTCATTTTTTGGCTGGCCAAATCTGATTTACCTGTGGGCCACTCTTGGGTTGGCAAAGATCATCCACGAGTTTGGGCACGGGCTCAGTTGTGTGCATTACGGCGGGGAGTGTCACGAGATGGGCGTGATGCTGCTGGTCTTCAGTCCCTGTCTGTACTGCGACGTGACGGATTCATGGATGATGAAGAACAAGTGGCATCGGATCATCATTGGTGCCGCCGGGATGTACATTGAGGTGATTCTGAGTGCCATCGCGATTTACGTGTGGTGGCTGACCAAACCCGGTCTGCTGCATCACCTGTCGCTGAATATTTTCTTTGTGACAACGATCACCACGGTGATCTTCAACGCCAATCCGCTGATGCGGTTTGACGGTTATTACATGATGAGTGACTTTCTTGAGATTCCCAACCTGCGTCAAAAATCTGAGAAGCTCCTGCGGGAAGCGTTTGCGTGGTATTGTCTGGGAATTGAATCCCGTCCGGACCCCTTCATGCCCGAGACGGGGCGGGCATGGTTTGTGACCTACGCCATCGCAGCCTGGTGTTACCGCTGGGTTGTTCTGGTCTCGATCAGTTTATTCCTCTACACGGTGCTCAAGCCATACGACCTGCAGAGCATTGGTGTGACAGTGCTTGTGTTTTCGATGTCTGGTATTTTTTTCGCACTTGGCCGCAGCATCTGGCAGATTATCGCAGCCCCGCGGATGGAACCCATGAGCAAGCCCAAAATCGCCGCAACATTGACCGTCGCCGCCGCTGTGATCTGGCTGGTTGCGTCTATTCCGATTCCCTGGTACCACGAAGCTGCGTGTGTGCTTGAGCCTGAAGGGGTAGTGCAGGTCCCGGCTCCGCTTCCGGGACGAGTGGTGCCGCCAAAGGAATACGCGGCGTGGCATGCGGAAATGGCAAGGCTGGAGACTGCGGCCAGAAGTCAGATGCTCCCGATTCCCGTCCCCGGTCAGAACGATGTCCTGCTTGTGGATCCGGCCGCACTGAGCTTGCTGGAAGGAATGCCGACGGCGTCTGAGTATGCCGCGTTTCCGGAAAATGGTGCGTCGGTGGAGGCGGGGACAGTCGTTGCGATTCTTGAAAATCCGGATGTGTTCCGGCGACTGGATGATTTGCGACGTCGCGTTGCCGAACTGGTGCTGCGAACCAGTGAATACGATTCGTACATGCGGCAAAACGACCTTGGCCCAGCCAGTGACACGCTGGCGGAAGCCATCGAACTCCGGAAGGTCATTCGCGAGCTGGTGAAGCTGAATACGCAGCGGGTGGTTCGCGCCCCAGTGGCAGGCACGCTGGTCGCGGCCAGAAGAATTCCTCAGCAGCCACGCAATGAAGTGGAACGCATGAAGCTGGCACCATGGCATGGTACTCCGCTGGACCGGCGGAATTCCGGCTGCAGCCTGGAAGCGGGGCAGGAAATCGTCAGCATTGCGCCGTCAGCGAAACTGCACGCGGTGATGTACGTCGACCAGACGGACCGCGAAGAGGTGCGACTGCAGCCGAATGTGCAGATTAAGCTGGATCATTTGCCGCACATCACCTGGGTGACGAAGGTGACGTCGCTTTCAGCCAAAGGTGAAATTGTGGCCCCGGAATCGCTCACCACACAATTCGGCGGATCACTGGCTACGCGACCTGGGCAAAGCGGTCAGCAGCAGTTGGCGAGTACGGTCTTCCGAGCGACAGCGGGACTGAATTTTGATCACACGGAAAGTCGAGCGGACGCGGTGCTGATGAAGCCCGGCATGCGCGGCCATGCTCGATTTATGGTTTCGGATCGCACTGCTTATGACTGGGCAAAGCTGTACTTCTATGAAACCTTCCGATTCCGGTTGTGACGGACCGTGAAGGGAGCGAAGGGCTAGAGCGTGTTGGGTGTTTCAAATTTTGCGGTGAGATATTCCTTGGAGCAACGGCGTGCAGTGGATGTCAATCCCACGGTAACGGTGCTGCCCGCTGACCTCGCAAGCCAGCTATGGCTGCTGGTTGGATCTGCGACAGCTCCGGCGAAGCTGTGAAACAGTCCGCAGCGTCTCTGGTCGACCGGCTTCGGTCAGGAAACGCCGACGGAAGTTTTTGACAAGGTCCAGCCAGGTTTCCAGGCTGCAGTCGAGCCGGGTGAGGATGGGTTCGAGGAGTGGTGGGATCTGGCCGGGTTTGTCCAGCCGCATTTGGCGGCCGGTCCAGTCGACCAGCTGCAGGTATTGATCGAGCGACAGGAACAGACAGCCGCGGTTGGAAAGTCGGCGAGTAGTGTGGCGGTCGCGGGAATGTTTGCGGGCGGGTTCAAGAGCGATGGGGGCGAGCCACCCGGCGCGGGGGCCGTGTTCGGTTTGAGTTTCCCGGGCGGTTTCGGAAGCGGCGCAAGTGGCGGCCTGACGATCGGCGATGCGGTCGTGCAGGCTTGTAAATTCGCTGGTTTCAGGCGTTTGCGCCACTGCGGCACGGATGGGGTTGAGATCAACGTAGGCCATGCAGGCGGCAATTGCAGATTCGTCGAGCAGTGGCTGAGCCTTGAAGCGGGCTTCCCAGAAGTGACCGGTGACGTCGTCTTCCCGGTTGGCACGTTTGGCGATGGGTTCGGAAATGCACTTCATGAACCACGAGACGTTGCTGAGTCGACGGCGTTTGTCGGCAATGCCGGCAGGGCTGTTTTTGAGGTGATTAAGCTCCTCTGTGGTGGGTTGTTCCGGGAGCCCGGTGGGGGTGCGGCGCTGTGGAAACAGGGTCCACCAGCGGCGCGCGACTTCGTCGTCGGACCACGTGGCCGCGACATCCGGGCGAGTGCGGATGACGAGGTGCATGTGGTTGGCCATGAGCGCATAGCCGAGCGTTTCGATGGCGAAGATACCGGCCAGTTCTTCGAGGCGACTGCGGATCCATTCGCGGCGGTGTGAGAAATCGCGTCCCGATCTGCGATCACGTCCGCACAGGTGATTGCGGCGGACGCAGCGGCTGATGGTGTGAAACACCTGAACGTCGATTTCGGAGAAGATTTCCCTGCGATTCACGCGTGGCATAACAGACCTTTCAATAGCGTCCTCGCCAGTATAAACACAGACAATCCGTTGTCAAGGTGCATGGCACCTTTTGGACTCGTTTCGTCGGAGCGAATCGCGATGATTTGACGGCTGGTTATCGAATTCGGGCGACGTCTTCGACGAGCAGGTCGCTGGAGGATTGCTGGAGGTTGCGGCGGAGTCGGATGATCAGTCCTGCGTCCTGGTAATTCCAGAGTTCGCGGAGCAGTGAGCTGCCGCCGAGTCGAGCGACACGGGTGGGGCGTCCAAGGATTTGAGTCACCTGGTTGGCGGTCATCCCGGGAACGACTCGACCTTCGCGGGCGGCGAGCTGCAGGTCGTTGCCGGGCACATTGGCCATTTGTTCGCGGGTCATCCACGAGCCGCGGAAGTGTTCCCAGCCGAGCGATTTCAGGCGGTCAGCGATGGTGTTGACTTCGGTGGGCGATTCCTTTGTGGCCTGTTCCCAGGCGGCTTTGAGCAGTTTGACAGCGCGGTCGCGGAGGCTGGGGTCGTGCCACTGTTCGGCGACGAAGAGGGTTTCTTCGGCGGTGCGGAGCATGCCGGCGAGCGTTTTGGTTCCGAACCGCTCTTCCTGGGCGACAAGCCAGCGTTCGCGGAGCTGGAGTGATTCGGGCTGACGTTTGAGTTGATCGAGGAGCTGGGTGGACTCGATGAGCTGCTGGCGACTGAGGTTGCTGCTGTTGTTCAGATGCCACTGCACTTCGAGGTTTTCAAACTCCGTCGCGGCAGTTGCTTCTTCGGGGAGTTGTTCACGGGTGAGTCGGGCGATGGCAACGCCGTTGCTGCCGTCTGGTTTGAGCTGTTGTTTGAGGCTGGCGAGCAGCAGGCGGTTGTAGATGAGTCTGTGGAGCAGGGGGCGGTTGGATTCGGTGGTCTCTTCCCAGGCTCGGGCCGGGTTCTTATTGAAGGCCTGCAGCAGTGGCTGTGGTGGGGCGGAGTTTTTCTGGTCCCAGCCTGGGAGTGTTTTGGCGGCATTGGCGAGCGCTGCGGGATCTTCGTTGGTGGTAGCGGCGGCAAGCAGCCATTCCCAGGTGATGCTCTGGATGGAGTTGGCTGGGAGTTGCAGGCGGGTGGCGATTTCGAGGAGTTCGCGGAGTGGTGCCGGCTGGCCGCGGAGTTGTTGTCTGCGGATATTGATTGCCGTGGTGCGGACAGCCGTGATTTCCTGTCGGAGGACTTCGTCGTTGTAGAATTCGGCACGGCTGGAGTATTCGTCGGCCAGTTTGAGCAGCTGTTCCCAGGTCAGGTCTTTTCCGTCTGCGGCGCGGCGATGGAGTTGTTCGGCATCAATGTCGCGAGGGTAGACGCTGTTGACCTGAAAGTGCAGCCTATTTCCGTCCTGCACAAACGTTCCGGAGACTTCCAGCGTTTGTCCGCGGCGAATTTTTTCGGAGACCCGAATGGAGCTGGAGTGTCGGAAGACGATGTCGATCTTTTCGAGCCCGAATGACTCTGTCACGCGGCTCTGGAGGCGTCCTTCGATCAGAAATTTTTTCTGGTCGCGGGCGTATTGCGGCCAGCTTTTCTGCTGTTGCAGCAGTTCGGGGACGGTGACCACCTGTGCGGCAGCTGGAGTTGCGGTGGCGAAGAGGCAGGCTGTCAGGGTCAGCACGACTGGCAGCGAACAGTTCATGGTGTTGCGGCCTTTGCGGGGTTGGTGGAATCGGCGACGGGAGAGGGCGATGTTTCGGCGGTGGATGGCGTGATCAGGCTGGACTGTCGCTGCAGAATCTGAGGTAGTTCCGGGAAGGAGTCCGAGCTGAGACCTGCCTCCGTTGCCAGAAATTCAGAGGTCAGCAGCGTGATGCTGTCGGGATCAAGGTCCAGCTGCAGGGCACTGGATGCGTCGCTGGTGAGTTGGCAGGAGCGGATGGCGGCAAGGAACAGCACGGACTGCCCAGGGTGCAGCTGGGAAAACTGATGGAGGATTGGTGAACGGGCGGACAGCTGCAGGAGTCGTCCATGGATCACGAGCGGCAGGTCGAGCAGAACGCTGGGGGCGGGATCGGGAGTTGGTTGGGGTAAGGCATCGAAGAGCAGTACAAGTCCGCGGAGTTCTGTGGTGAGTTGTTCTGGATCGGGTTCTGTGTTGGTGCTGAAATGGCTGTTGAGGACAGCAACGGGATCGACCGCGGTGAGCTGACTGATGGCATTGCACTGCAGCAGCAGTGAGCGGGCGACGGTGACGTCGCTGTCTTGTTTTTGCAGAAGGTCTGCTGCACGGAGGGCATTCTGCAGGGATTGTTGCAGAGCGCTGCGGTTGCGTTCGGTTTCAGCTTTAAGTGCGGCGTCGAATTCGCGTCGCCAGGTGCGGCGGGCGTTTTCCAGCTGTCGCTGGTGGACCATCCACGTGGCGGTGAGCAGCAGGAGTGTGAGGCAGCCGGCAGAAAGGAGTCGGAATGGGGTGAATGTACGACGGAGTCTGACAGAGATTGACGGTTTCGGGGGAGCAAGCTGGGTGGGGTGGGATGGAGTAGCGGCGGGCGTTTGTGACGGATTGGGTTTGTCTTTGCTTGTGACCCGGGTGTTTGGCGAGCCTGGGCTGATGTTTTTCTGGGGGCTGCTGGCGGGTGTGGGTTTCGGGCGTTTGGAGGAGCGGCGGGTGGTTGTTTCGGCGGGGGCAGCGTTATTGGAAGCCCATGCGGGGGCGGTATCCAGAGTTGCGGCGGGTTCTTCGGGGGGCGTTGGGGTGTCCCGGGAAACAGCCTCAGTCTGGGGTGGTTTGCGGGGGCTGCGGCGGGTTGCCGGGTAGCGGTCGGTGGGGAGCACAAAGAGTGACTGGCCGCAGGCGGAGCAGTGGGTGATCTGGATACGCGGGCGGCGAATTCCGGCGACGGTGTGACCGCAGTCGCAGGGAAGTTCGAAGGGTATGGGCGTGTCAGGGGCAGCGGTGCCGAAGAGCTTTGCCCGGGCCATTGCCAGTTTTTCGCCGATGGTGCTCATGAGAACCATGCAAGGGTGAATGAAGAAGATCAGCGGAGTCTGCGGCGGAAACTGCCGGTTGAGGAGATTTTTCCCGAGAGTTGAGTCCGGGGCAAATGGGAGATCGGAATTTTCCTCAGGAAGGTCGGGATTTCGCAGAGCGAATCTGTTTGCTAAAACTCTGACCTGCGCGGCGCCAGCAATGCGCCATTCGCCGCTGACATTCCGTGAAAGGACTCCCATCCATGACTTTGTACGACGACAATTCCCTGACTATCGGCCGCAGTCCCCTTGTGCGGATTAATCGTCTGACGCAGGGGCTTCCGGGAACGATTTATGCCAAGATCGAAGGGCGGAATCCTGCCTACAGCGTGAAGTGCCGCATTGGTGCGGCGATGATCTGGGATGCTGAAAAAAGTGGTCGGCTGAAGCCCGGCATGGAGGTTGTTGAACCGACCAGCGGCAACACGGGGATCGCGCTGGCGTTTGTCTGTGCTGCCCGTGGCTACCGTCTGACGCTGACCATGCCTGAAACGATGTCGATTGAACGTCGGATGATCCTGCGAGCCTTCGGCGCCAATCTGGTGCTCACACCGGGGGCTGAGGGAATGAAGGGGGCGATCGGGAGGGCGGAAGAGATGGCTCGGCAGCCCAACACGTTCATGCCTCAGCAATTCAAAAATCCGGCCAATCCTGACATTCATTTCAGAACGACTGGTCCGGAGATTTTCGAGGATTTGCAGGGGAAGGTGGATATTTTTGTCGCGGGTGTCGGCACTGGCGGAACGATTACCGGCGTTTCAAGGTATCTGAAGCAGGAAAAGGGATTGCCTATTCAGTCGATTGCGGTGGAGCCTTCAGCCAGTCCGGTGCTTTCCGGAGGCGCGCCTGGCCGTCACCGCATCCAGGGAATCGGTGCCGGTTTCAAACCGGATATTCTTGACATGGGCCTCGTGGATGAAGTGCTGCAGGTGACTGACGAAGAGGCGATGGAGATGGCCCCCCGCGTGGCTCGGGAAGAGGGCATCCTTTGCGGTATCAGCTGTGGCGCCGCCATGGCAGCTGCCTTAAAAGTGGCGGCTCGTCCATCCAGTGCAGGCCGCAACATTGTTGTTGTCCTGCCGGACTCCGGTGAACGCTATCTGTCTTCACCGATGTTCGATTACGCACGTGATCAGCCGGCCGCTTAGGGTAATTCCGGAGACTCCGCAAAGTCTCTGATGTCCTGGTCTTCAATGCTCTCAATCTTTCTTCTCCCGTCTGCCAGCGGCAGCAATTGGACTCATCCATGAGCGAACCTGTTCCCTCAGAAGAAAACCTGCAGAAAGTCCGTGAGCGGGTGATGCAGCTGGCACGGGAGATTGAGCAGCTTTCCGGCCAGGAACTGCCGCCACAGAAGTTCTTTCAGGAATTTCTGGTGCGAGTCATCACGGCGATAGGTGCGAAGGCGGGTGCGACGTGGGTGCTGGATGATTCCGGACGGCTCGCCCCGATCGCTCATATCAATCTGGATCAGATTCGTCTGTTTGAGCGACCTGGAGCTCAGAGCAGCAACGAGAAGATCCTCATGGAAGTGCTCAACACCGGCGAGGCGCGGACGCTTTCCAATGGCGGCGAAACTCAGCTCCCCACCGAGCATGTGCTGGTGCTTGCGGCGCTCCACCGCGAAAAGAAATGCGTGGGCGTTGTCGAGCTCTTTCAGCGACCGGATGTGCCCGTCAAGGCCCAGTCGGGCTACATGCAGTTTCTGGAGCAGATGTGCGGTTACGCGTCCCGATTCCTGGAAGGACGTCGGCGGAATGCGGCAGAGTCTGTGGACCTGAAGAATCAGTTCTGGACGGACTTTGAGCAGTTTTCGCTGCGTCTTCAGCGGTCACTGGACGAACAGGAAGTGGCGGATGCCGTCGCCAGTGACAGTCGTCCGCTGCTTGGCTGTGACCGCGTCTCCGTGGCGACTCGCCGTGGTCGCAGCGTGCAGGTGCGAGCGGTGAGTGGTCAGAGCAGTGTGAATGCGCGAGCCAACCTGATCGCAGCCATGCGAAGACTGGCCACCAGCGTGATCGACATGGGTGAAACGCTGCTGTACAACGGACGCATCGAGGGGCTCGCCCCACAGATCGAAGAGCCGCTGGCGGCCTTCGTTCAGGAAAGCGGTGCTCGCATGGTTATGATCATTCCCACCTTCGAAAATGCTCCGCTCGTTCGCAAGCAGGGCGAGGAAGCCGATCGGGAGCAACGAAAGAAACGACTCCGCGCTTCCGGATGCCTGATCATCGAACAGATGGCCGAATCAGAACCGCTGCCCCAGCTGGAACAGCGCGCTGAACTTGTGGCTGACCACGCGGGTGCAGCACTCTGGAACAGTCGCCTGCACAACCGGATCTTTGGACTTCGTCTCTGGACCACTATTGGCGTGACGCTGGAATGGTTTCGCGGTCGCAAGCTGATGATCTCTCTGGCGGTGCTGGCGGTCGCGGTTGCCATCGTGGCTGCCATGACGCTGATTCGACTGGATTACCCGGTGACCGCTGAAGGATTTCTCAGACCGGTTGAGCAACACGCTATTTTCGCCACCTGGGACGGCCAGATTACTCGCGAAGGTCTGCACGTCGACGAGAATACCGTTGTTGAGCAGGGCCAGTTGTTGATTACTCTGACAAATGACGAACTTGACGGGCAGGTCGAAGAAGCCCGCGCAAACCTTGAAAAGCAGAACAACCTGATACTCGCCAAAAAAGAAGAAATCAACGTCGTCAGTGCTCAGCAGCGATCGGGGGATTCCGAGGCAGCAAGGAATGCGGAGACAACTCGCCAGCGGCTCCTTGTGGAGCTGGCGCGGCTTGAAGGCGACCGTGCCATCGCCGCAGACCAGCTGAGGACGCTCGAAAACCGCCGCAATCAGAAACTGCAGATCGTGGCCCCTGCCGCCGGCCGTGTTCCCAACCCTCAGCTTCGACAAATGCTGGAAGATCGCCCTGTGAGAACGGGTGACTACCTGTTTGATGTGATGAACGAGCAGGGTCCCTGGCACATGGAGCTGCTGGTGGAAGAGAAGCGGATGGGGCACCTGCTCAGGGCACTTCGCGAACGCCAGGCAAACGGGGAATCCACGGAACTCTCCGGCAATTTCGTGATCACGTCCAGTGCCGAAGAAAAGTACGCCTGTCGCCTGACCCATATCGCCACGCGATCCACGACCGATTCCGAAAAGGGGACCGTTTTCGAGTTGATTGCGGTGGCCGAAGACGGCCAGGAGCTTCCCCCATTCAGCATTGGCACTGAAGTTTCAGTG
>JBEIEK010000035.1:0-28053 GCA_040382995.1 Planctomycetaceae bacterium | reverse complement strand
TGGAGGAGGCTTCGGGAGGGATGCTGGAGGATACTTCAGCGTCAGGCGGTTGGCGCGAGGCTTTTCGAGGCGTTGAAGATTTTTCCTGCCGTCGGCGGTCAGCTCGTGTTCGCCGAGCTTCTTCCAGCTTGCGATCACGTTCCTCATGAATCGCCTTCTGGCGGCCTTCCACCATGTCCAGTGGCGTCGAAGGACGAATGCACTGGCTCTTGATCGTCCGGTGATAGCGTTCGATCCTGCCATTGCTTTGAGGATAGAATGGGCTTGTGCGGACGTGCGTCATCCCGGAGATCTTCACGAAGTCAGAGATGATCCGCGGACGCGCCCCCGGGAACCGCTCACGTCCCTGCTGCGTAAGCGTCCGACAAATCCATTCTCGTCAGGGTCTGTAGCCTGCAACCCGGTGTTCTCCGGTTTCCAGATTCTCCCTGATGAGGTGGTCCATGAACAAGTTGGAGCAGCTGTGGCGTAAGCGGATTGTTTGGGTGCAGCCGCCCGGGCTGACCATTGCCGCGGCAAACTTGGAGCCTGGCGTGTCGGCGGCCTCCGTCCAATCGCGTTGACTTTCCGGCCGGAGACGCAGCCGGGAGGGCGAAGCTCCTGCTGAGCCGTATCCCTGCCACATGCGCTGCACCGCCCCCTGCCGCTCCACAAAATCGCACGCAATCGCTCACAACGCAGACCAGCGTGCAGCGGCTCGGCAGGAACCCGGCCCCGGAATGGTGAAACGGTGATAAAACGGACAAACCGAGATATTTCACCCCCCCGCTATCGTCAGGCCCCACTGCCCGAACGGATCACAGAAAACGTCCCATGGCGAGCGGTCGATGTCAATCGGCCGGTAACGCTTTGGTGAGTTCCCGGTGCGGTTCGGGCCACGCGGGCACGCACCGTCACCGGGGGATTGACATCCCCCGCTCGCCTTGTCACGGTGGGGCGGATCCAAAGTCCGAAATCAGGCGTCCTTAACGCCGTTTCGCCTTCCCAGGGGCCGGGTCCAGGTACTCCCACGATCCCCGGGAGGGCGCGCGGGGAAGCTTTGAACGGGCCCTTTTCTCTGCCCTTGTCCAGAACCGCATTCCTCGCCCCAAACTCACCGCAGTTTCCTGCAGGCCCAAAAGCTCCACTCCCTCCCATCTGCTCGATCTTCGCTCCACGTTCTCATCACTCGCGCCCCCACTGCAGCATCACACGTGGCGTTCAGCTTCAGCAAACGGGCGTCTGCCTGAAGCTGGCAGGTTTGGCAGCTGCACGTTGCCCAATACCACCTCGCACCTTTGCCGATTTTCCCGACGTGGGCTTGAGTCGGACGCAGAGTTGCTGGACACTCCGGGCTGCTTCCTGCTTTCTATTGCACCCGCCTCGCTCTGTCCTCCTGGAATGCTCCTATGACGGAAGAACCCAAAAACACCATCCGGCAGCTCACCCGGCAGCAGCGCCGTGTTCTGGGAACGCTCATGGAAAAGGGCTTCACCACTCCCGATCAATACCCAATGACGCTCAAAGGAGCCACGACGGGGTGCAACCAGAAAAGCAATCGGGATCCGATCACGGAATACAGTGAGGCGGAAGTCGCTGATGCCCTCGAGGAGCTGCGGGAGCTGGGTTTGGTGGCGGAGGTCTTCACGGACGGTGGCCGCACTGCCCGATATCGCCATTACATGCGGCTGCGTTTTGATTTCTCTGAAGCCCAGCACGCAATCATCTGCGAACTGCTGCTGCGGGGACGTCAGCAGCCAGGCGAGCTGCGGACGCGTGCCAGCCGCATGATCCGCATCGACAGCCAGGATCATCTGAAAACCGAACTTCAGGGGCTGGCAGAAAAGGGCTTTCTGCAGGCCTCAGACAACCTTGACCGCCGGGGTGTGGAGGTCGACCATACGTTCTATCTGCCCAGCGAGCATATGCAGCTGAAGCAGCAGGTGTCCGTCAGCGAAACGGCTCACCCAGACAGCAGCGTACGCCAGCACTCGCCAACCCCCGCCCCCGCCCCCGCTCCAGTCGCGGCGGTCGCGTCAGGTGGAGTGGTTCAGGAACTGCAGGAGCAGCAGGCAACGCTGCAGCTGCAGCTGGAGCGACTGCAGAACGCAGTCGATTCCATTCGCCAGCGACTGGATCGAATCGAACGCGAGCTGGGACTTGGCTGAACAGCAGCGTTCCGAAAGATCAAAACTGCAGGACGGACCAGATGCCGGAGTAGTCATCAGTCCATTTCAGCACCCAGTCCTTTTTGGACCACGAGTCAACCGCGAGGGCCACTTCCGGATCTTCAGCCACCTCGGCGCTCTTTGTGATCAGCACCCAGGACGACGCAAAGACACCGTGAGAATCGTCGTCCGGGTTGTCAATCAGGAACGCCTGCCAGCCCAGCTGTTCCGCCATGCCGCGGGCGACGGGTTCAAGATTCAGGAAGCGATTCGAGATGTGCACGGCGAGGATTCCGCCGGGTCGCAGGTGTTTGGCATAGATTTCCGCGCATTCCGCGGTGAGCAGGTGCACGGGGATCGCATCGCTGCTGAAGGCGTCCACGGCGAGCACATCGAACTGCTGACTGCGTCCTTCGGCCAGATCCTGTTCCATGACGATTCGGGCATCGCCGAGTTTCACATCAATGCTGGCCTGCGAATCCTTCAGGTAAGTGAAGATGCCTTTTGAGGACAGTGCCAGCACGTCCGGGTTGATATCGTAGAAGCAGAAGAATTCTTCCCGCTGTCCGAAGGCGGCAATGGTGCCTGTGCCCAGCCCAATGGTGCCAACGCGAAGCGGATGTCCATCACCGCGGGCTGCCATTTCCCGAGCGACTCGGACGGCAATTGCAAAGCCGCTTTCTTCACCGTAGTAGGTGGTTGGGAGCTTTGACCAGTAGTCGTCCTGGTACTGGCAGCCATGGCTGATCTGGCCGTGCTTGAGCGAGAAGTAATCGGGGAATGGGTTTTGAAAGACGTCCAGATCACCGTCAGCCGGCTCGTGTCTGACTCGCAGCACTCCATAGAAATTTCGCGAGACCGCCACGATTTCCTTGTCGGTGGTCTCTTCACCGGCGACTTCGCTCAGTCGCAGTCCAAGGATCATCAGCAGTGTGATGACGGGGATGGTCAGAGCCAGTCCCAGCGGAGCTTTGCCGGGTCCCCGAAATCCTCTGGCGGCCACATCCATCAGCAGTCCGGCCACTGCGGTGATGACAATGGAATACAGGCGTTCGACGGAGAGGATTTCAATGGCAGAAAGGGCCCACAGCAGCAGCCCTGCGGCCACAGCGACAGCAGCCGCAGGTGCAAACTGAGTGATTGATCTCTGCATGGTCCACCACCGCAGCATGACGGCCACCGTGACCGCCAAAGCTTCCGGCAGCAGCACTGCGGCCAACGTCTGGAGGCGGAGTTCTGTGGTGACCAGTCCCGGGGCCTGCTGCTGCAGGACACCCAGCAGCAGGAGCAGCTGCAGGATGGCCAGCAGCACCCAGCAGTTCAGCAGCAGCCGGGGACGCGTCTCAAACAGGCCGGTGAGCTGCAGTCCGGAAATCAGCAGGATGCCACAGCCGGACTTCAGCAGCACGTCAGCGGTGTCTGTGAGATGTTCCCAGACCGGGGTGAAGAACCAGACGCTCAGGGCCAGCAGCTGCACGGTGGAGGTGATCAGGCGGATGGCCCACGCGGCAGAAAGCGGCCTGAGCCAGACCTTTTGAGCGACCATGGCAAGGGCCCCGGCGACGCAGCAGCTGAAGAGGCCCGTGTGGTATTCGAAGTAACCATGGAAGACCCGCGGGGCAACAATCGCCACGAACACTCCGCCCAGTGCACCGCCGGCTGACACAATCACGAAGTACAGCGTCAGCCAGCGCGGCTGAGGACGCAGCTGATAGAGTTCGCCATGACACATCATGCAGCAGACAAACAGGACTGCTGGAAAGAGCACCAGCTGCAGTGTGATGTCTGCATCGGGGCCATCGCTGAGCAGTTTGCAGGCGAAGGGGCTAAAGAGCAGCAGCAGGAGGGAATAGAGCCGACGATCGTACCAGCGCGGACTGTCGAAGCAGAGAATGAAGGAGATCAGATACAGCGCGAGGGGCAGGATCCAGAGGAAGGGAACTGTGGCCACGTCGATGCAGAGCTGATTGGTGGTGGCCAGCAGCATCACGGAGGCTGACGCGGAGAGCAGCAGCCAGAGCAGCATGGAGGTCAGTCGAGGACGGGGGATCGCGGCCTCGGCAGCGTCATTTCGCGCGGGCAGTGAAACTGGTTCGCTGCCGGCCAGTGGTTGTTCGGAGCGGAACATGGAGAAGGCGCACAGGGCGGCCAGACCGGCATAGAGGGAATACAGTGCGCTCCATGAAAACGCCTGATCGCGAAGTTTCAGGAGGGGTTCGAAGACAAAGGGGTAGGAGATGAGTGCCAGCAGTGATCCGACGTTGGAGAGCGCGTAAAGACGCCAGGGGGAGCCACCGGGGACGGCGCGAGTGAACCAGCGCTGCATCAGCGGGCCGGTGGTCGACAGCAGAAAGTAGGGCGCTCCGACCGTGGCAGTGAGCAGCAGCAGGATTTGCCGCAGAGGAGCGTCTTCGGGTGCTGGTTTCCAGTCCGCGGAGGGGATGATCGGCAGGCAGGCCAGGGAGCCGACGAGGAGTGTCAGATGCACAACGGCCTGGGCCCGCGGCTGAAAAAATGTGGTCAGCAGGTGCGAATAGAGGTAGCCGGCCAGCAGCACCAGCTGGAAGAACAGCATGCAGGCTGTCCAGATGGACGGTCCGCCACCGAACCATGGCAGAATGAAACGCCCGGTCAGTGGCTGGACCTGGAAGAGCAAAAAAGCGCTGACGAAGATGGCGAGAGCGTATCGGAGCATGGTGGTCCTTCCTGCGAAGAGCCGGAAACTATAATGTGGTTTCGGGCGCAAAACGGTCAGACCGGCCATGCTGCAGCGGGAATTCCTGAGAAATTCAGGCTCAAAGCCCCGGATTTTCCAGGAATTTCCCGTCAGCGCCGAATCTCTTTGGTGGTTCCGTCAGCGATGCGCGCTTGACCTGCAGGCTGCTGCTGCGTGACAATACACCCCGGTGGTTCAGACCTTTCCTTTCGCGAAGGACCTTTCATGTTCCGGCGTCTTTTTCCCGTCACCGCTCTTGCCAGCGTTCTGCTGACCGCTGGTTTTCTCAACACCGCGGTCGCTCAAACCAGCGCACCACGCGTCTCCAGTGCTCAGATTCTTCCCAAGGACACCTTCGTCTACATCTCCGTTCCCAGCATGACGGTGATGAAGGACCAGATGGCCAAATCTTCCATGGGCCGGATGGTCACGGATCCGGAAATGGACGCCTTCCGCGCAGAACTGATGACCGCCTTTGCTGCTGAAATGCAGGGACGTTCCGAAGTTATCGAAGCGGCACTTGGAATGAGCCTTGCCGATCTGGCCTCCATCCCCACCGGTGAAATCGCCATCGCCTTCTCCAAAGCGCCACCCAATCGCATGGGCGCTGTCCTGTTCATGGACTTCGGTGACCACGAAGACAAAGTCAAATCGCTCCTGGAAAAAGCCGTCGGCGCACTGCAGTCCGCCCCGGATCTCGAACAGGCCAATGCGGAACATGCCGGCACAGAGCTGGTCATGTTCAAAAACAACGGCCCATCCTCCAAATCCACACCGCTCGCCAAGGAATTCGGCTGGTTCCTGAAGGACCAGAAAATGGTCCTCTCCAACAGCAGCGCCGTGCTCAAACTGATGCTCGACAACTGGGACGGCTCCTCCCCCAAGTCGCTCGTGACCAGCCCAACCTACAGCGATTTCGTGAGCAAATGCGAATCCAAAACCGGCAATGGCCTGATGGTCACCTGGGTTGATCCCATCGGCCTGTTCACTCAGCTTGTGCAAACCGGTTCACTCGGCGAAGCCGGACTCCAGGCTGGCATGGCCGTCAGCGTCTTCGGCACGATCGGCCTGAACCAGCTCAAAGGGTTCGGCAGCATTTCCGAAATGAACACCGGCGGCTTCGAAAGCCTCTCGCAGTCCATGATCGTCTGCGAGCAGCCCCCGCAGTTCCTCATGCAGATGTTCCAGCTCGATACCACCGACGCTGTTCCTCCTGCCTGGGTCAAGGAAAATGTCTCGTCCTGGATGAGCACCAAATGGAAGGTTGACGAAGCCTGGACCACGGTCGAGAGCATGGTTGACATGTTTCAGGGTGCTGGTGCCCTGCAGCGGATGGTGGATGACCTCGCCGACCGCGACCCCAACATTCACATCAAAAACGACATCTTCGATCTTCTCGATGGACGTCTCCAGTTCGTCACAGCCGGTTCCGCCGGAGATTCGCTGATCGTGATCGGTGTGAAGGACAACAGCAAAGCCACCGCGCTGCTGGGCAAACTCGCATCTCAGCCGGGCTTCCCGGCCGAACAGCGCGATCTTGAAGGTGTCACCATCTACCAGCTGCCCCTCGGCCCCGGTGCCAATGTCTCCTTCACAGTGGCCAACAACCAGCTGCTTGTTGGTGTCGGTGAAGGCAGCGTACTTGAAATGGCCGTCCGCAACACGTCAGATGTTCGCCCGCTGGCAGACACCCCGCAGTTCCAGGCTGTCGCCGCCCATTTCCCGGCCGATGCCAAGATGGTCAGCTACGCCCGCTCCTCTGACCAGATCAAGACTGTCTACGAAATGCTGCGAGGCGGAAACATTGCTGACAGCCTCCCAGGCGCCGGCGAAATTCTCGCTGCCATCGACTTCTCCACTCTCCCGCCCTTCGAGAAAGTGGAAAAGTACTTCGCCCCGTCCGGTAGTTTCATGGTCGGCGACGAAAATGGTGCCGTCATGAAAGCCTTCTCTTTGCCGGTTTCGGAATAAGCAACCCTGACGCCAACTTAAGTCCTGCAGAGGCCGGCCCCCAATAGGGGCCGGCTTTTTTTTCAACTGCCACCACTCACCTTCGGTGCGAAGCACAACCCAAACCCGAGCCGCGACCGTCAGGGAGTGGTATTACTGACCCACAATCCCCGCAAGCGGCCCGCAAGGTGCACGGCACCGGACGATGGCACCTGACGACGGAAAATCCGCTGCAGAATGGACTTGTGGCGCATACGGTCTCCGACTCCCTCACGGTCGCGGCTCGATTTGAGTCAGGTACGCACCGTTCACGGGGGTGCTTGCTCAAATCGCACTTGTGCCCCTGTTTAGTAGCAGAACCCGGAGCGAACCGGCAAATTCTGCCGCAACCACCTCCGTGCGGCAATTTCTGCAGCCTGCCAGGCCTTCGCAGCCGGAGCTGGCGGAAATTTCGTTGCCGGAAGTTGCAGGGAACGCCTTTTAAGGATTGTCTTTACCGACGCAGCCGGAAATATGGGATGTACGGCTGCACGGTTCAGGGAAGAGCTGGTGTCGGCTGGTTCGAACCAACGGACAGGGTGCTGTATTTGGCAAGGGAAGACGGACTTCAGACGGACACGCTGAAGTGTCTGCCAAAGCAGACGGCGCGCCAGGTTATCCGCTGGTTCTGATCTTCCGGCGTAATGCGATGAGAACCTGTTTGTTGTTGTTGCTGGTGGCCTTGCCCTGTGCTTCAGGGATCGCTCAGTCTCCAGCGCCGTTTGCCGAGCAGTCCGCGGTGGCTCCGACGGAAACAACGCGCCGCAAAACGGCCGTGACGCTGAACTACTGCCGTGCAGCACTGCACCGAATTCGCCGCGCGGGGTCCCGTGAAGTGCTGCTCGAAGAACAGCAGCGAATTCTGAACAATCTCGATCTGAACCAGATTGATGATCCGGAAGTGATTTCGCTTTACCGATCGATTCTGGACGAGATTGGTATGGTGGAGATCAGTGATCGGGAGCGGACGGTGATCACCGAGAGCTTCCGTCGTGGTCTGCAGCGGAAGATGGGGACCGACTTCTTTGTCATGGGTGCTCAGGCCGCCACGGGACAGCTGGGTTCAGTGATTCAGACCGGGGCGAGCAGCTGGTGGGACTACCGGTCCACACAGATCAAACGGGATTCCGACCTGTGGCAGGTGGAGAAGAATCAGTTTCAGTCCCTGATGACTCGGTCATCATCGTTTCTGGACAGCTTCTGGAAGCTCAGCCGCAAGAACGAGATTCCTGATCGCTGGCTGCTGCGCGACCAGGATCTCGATAAGCTTGGCGAGGCTCTGGCGGTGGAGAGCCCGGAAGTGCGTCTGCGATCCCTGCGGCGGCTGGAACGGTTTATGGAGTGCTATCCGCCGTACTGGTATTACGTGGCCAGAGCTCAGCAGCAGTTGGGTGAGACATCAGCGGCAGCGGAAACATTTCGGCGGCTGACCGAGATTGGCGAGGGACATTTTCGGCAGGATGATCTGCTGGCCAGCAGCATGGCCAATCTGGCATTGATTGAGGAGAGCACGGGCGACGGGAATGCTGCGGCCACCGCTATTCGCGCCTTTGAATATTCCACGGGGAACTGGGAAGCCAATCTGGTGTGCGCCTGGATTCTCAGTCGCCATGGTCGGCACAGCGAGGCGGAGGAGCTGATTTTGTGCAATGTGGATGAGCAGCTGGAGGTGGAACAGAGCACGGTAGCTCTGGTTTCACTGTATTATCATTCTGAGAATCGTCGGCAGCTCAGGGGAATGCTGGCTGACGCCACGGTGTTGCGGCGGATTCCCATCCCAGGCCTGCTTCTGTGCGCTCGCATGCTGGGATCCGATGAACTGCCCCGCCCGGCGCTGGACCATCTGAGCACATCCCTGTCAGCGATACCGCGGGCGAGTGGTCGTGGCAGCTCCATCGCTGTGGCGGCCGCAGTCGCCTGGAAGCTCAACGACGCCTCCGCCGTGATTTCCGATGGAAGCCGCACGTTCGAATATGCAGGGCATCGGGAAACGGCTGAGGGCATGGAGGCGAGTTTCTCACCGAGTCTGTCAGGTGGCTCGGCCGGTCCTCCTGGTGACACATTACGCATGACTCTGCGTTATCCGGGTACTCCCCGGATCGAACTCACACTGGCCGAAGACCTGAACGCGGGCGCGGGTGTTGATCGCGGTCGCCGACGGAACCCCGGACTGTTGCCGGCTTTTGTCCCCGGACTGGCCGGTCAGGGCACTGCGCCCGGCGGCGGCTTCCGCGGCTCCCCAGACAAGCTGTACCGCATTCGTGAAATTGAAGTTGCCGGCACCCGCCTGTCGCTCTCACCGGACGCACCGCGCGTGCGGGAACTGCGAGTGCTCAAGCCGGAATACTCAGAAGTCAGGGATGAAGATCTGAGGTTTGCTCGCGAACTCCGCTGACAGACCATCGGGAGTGACCCGCAGGTCCCGGGAATCCACGGTCAGTTGCTTGAGCCCGGCGAGGGAATCCGTCAGATTGCCGAGCGGCCACCGCGGGAACGCACGGTGAAGACATCTATCAGGGCCATTGAACGGGTACGTGGAGCAGACTTGCATGTCACAGGGAACTTGCCGCTGGGGCTTCCTCAGCACTGCTGGAATCGCGAAAAAGAACTGGCATTCCATCGCCAATTCCGGCAATGGTCAGCTCACGGCGGTCGCCAGTCGCTCCATCGACAAGGCGCAGCAGTTTATCGCGGAATGCCAGGCCTCTGTTCCTGTCTCACATTCGGTCGAAGCCCTCGGCAGCTACGAAGCGCTGCTTGGCCGCAGCGACATTGATGCCGTTTACGTCCCGCTCCCGACCGGCATTCGTACAGACTGGGTTGTTCGGGCTGCCGAAGCCGGTAAGCACGTGATGGTGGAAAAGCCGTGCGGCGTCACGTCGGCGGACGTACGCCGCATGATCGATGCCTGCAATCGGTCGGGCGTGCAGTTCATGGACGGAGTGATGTTCATGCACAGTGCGCGCATGGATGCGATGCGACAGGTGCTGGATGATACTGAGAGTGTCGGTGAGATTCGTCGCATCGCCAGTCACTTCAGTTTCTGCGCGGATGATGCGTGGGTGCAGAGCAACATTCGGGCCAGCAGTCAGCTGGAGCCGGCCGGGTGTCTGGGCGATCTCGGCTGGTACACCATTCGCATTATTCTCTGGGCAATGAAATACGAGCTCCCGATCGAAGTCCGCGGGCGGATCCTGAATGGCGTGCAGCGTCCCGACAGTGCTCAGCCTGTCCCTCTGGAATTCCAGGGCGAGCTGCATTTTGCCAGCGGGGTCTCAGCGACGTTTTACAATTCATTCCGCACGAACCACCAGCAGTGGGCGCATATCAGCGGCACCCGCGGTTACCTGACGCTGTCAGATTTCGTCCTGCCTTTCTACGGGAATGAAGTCAGCTTTGAAGTGGGACGCCACCGCTTCATGGCCGACGGCTGCTTGTTCAACATGGAAAAGTCACTGCAGCAGCACCAGCGGTTTGAATACAGCAACAATCACCCGACTGCGCAGGAAACCAGCCTGTTTCGAACCTTCGCCGATTTGGTGCTGTCCGGTCGCCGCGACGCCTTCTGGCCGGATGTGGCCCTGAAGACGCAACGGGTCCTTGATGCAGCTCTTAAGTCGGCCGCAGCCGACTCTGCCGCTGTCGCCCCCTGAGCGCCCCCAGAGCACCCCAGGGGCGCTCCGCTCCACACCACATCTTTGAACGCGTTGCCAGAGCCTTTTGCCCGCGGACTGCCGTCCGGCGGCATGGCATGGCTGCTGCTGCCTGGCTTTAACTGGCAGATTTCCATTCTCTCACCATCACGATTTGCTCTCCGATGGACTCACTGACCAACTATCGCTGGCCGGCTGAATGGGAACCGCACGTGGCGACGTGGACAGCGTGGCCAGTGAACCCGAACACCTGGCCTGGAATTTTCGACCGCATACCGCGAGCCTTTGCCGAATTTGCTGCAGCCATCGCGGAATTTGAACCGGTGCGAATTCTGGCAGGCGGCCCGGGTGTGCTTGAATCGGCCCGGCCGTTGCTGGATGCTGCCTGCAGTCGCCGGGGTTCCCTCTTCACTCCGGAATGGTTTGATATCCCTGTCAACGATTCCTGGTGTCGCGACCATGGGCCGATTTTTCTGACGGGTCGAGCGAATTCCGTGGCGGCTGGTTCCCGAGTGATTCTTGACTGGAACTACAACGCCTGGGGCGGCAAGTATCCACCGTGGAACTTTGATGAGCAAACAGCTGGCCGAATTGCTGCTGCGCTGAGCCTGCGTTCGATTCGCCCGCATCTGATTCTGGAGGGAGGCGCGATTGAAGGCAATGGCGCAGGCACTGTGCTCACCACCGACAGCTGCCTGCTCAACCCCAATCGCAACCCCGGAATGACTCGGGAAGTGATGAATGAGATCCTTTCTGTCTGGCTGCAGGCTGAGCAGGTGGTGTGGCTGCCGGGGCACGGAGTTATTGGAGACGACACGGACGGCCACATTGACCAGACCGCGCGGTTCGCTGACGAGCGAACAGTGCTTGTGGCGGCTCCATGGAGCGACGACGCGCCCGAAGCTGCTGCTCTGCGGGCCAACTTCGCCGCCGTGGCCGCAGCCCGCAACAGCCGCAACGAGGCTCTTCAGCCCCGGCCACTGCCACTCCCGCCACCAAAGTTCCTCGACGACAACCGGCTCCCGGCCAGCTACTGCAATTACTGCCTTGTGAATGGCGGACTGATCGTCCCGACATTCCGCGACCCCGCCGACGATATTGCCCTGCAGATCCTCAGCGAAACCCACCCCGGACGCCGCATCGTCGGCATTGACGCCCTGGATCTCGTCTGGGGACTGGGAGCCTTCCATTGCATGACCCAGCAGGAACCGTCCGCTTAAGGGTCACCTGCACCGGTGCGTTTGACTCCCTCACGGTTGCTGCTCGATAGCTTCACTCGGAGATACCGGGAGGGCGAAGCTGGGATGGTGAAACGACGCGAGGACGGGCAATTTGGGAGATTTCAATCCCCCAGCTATCGTCAGGCCCCAGCCCGAACGAATCTCAAAACA
The DNA here is from genome assembly GCA_040382995.1 of Planctomycetaceae bacterium. Classification (GTDB taxonomy): domain Bacteria; phylum Planctomycetota; class Planctomycetia; order Planctomycetales; family Planctomycetaceae; genus SXXK01. The sequence continues at coordinate 16,157 of JBEIEK010000035.1, read as the reverse complement.
TAACATCAGACGTCCTGACCACCGTTTCACCATCCCAGGGCGAAGCTCCTGCTGTTCCGCCTGTTTGTTGCTCTGGTCCAGCGGGTGTTTTGCACTATGATCAGGGGCTTGCCACCTGGAGGTGGCGCGGACGTTTCTCATTGAAAAACGCGACTTTGGCCGAATGTCCCCTGCCTGGATTCACCAGCATGACAGATTCGTTCCTGATGATGACCGGCTGGATCGTCTTCGGATTCGCTGCGGTGGCGGCGATTCCCGCTGTGGTGGCCCTGCGGCTCAAGCGACTGCCGCCTTCCGGGGCTGCAGCCAGTCTGCCGCCGGAGTGGCTGGCGGATTCCGATCGCCCGCTGGTCAGTGTGATCGTGCCGGCTCGCAATGAACAGCAGCAGATCGGCAAAGCGCTCCGCAGTCTGCTCGCCTCAGAATCCATTCCGCTGGAAATCATCGCGGTCAATGACCGGTCTGAGGACAGCACGGGACGAATTATGGATGAAGTTGCCGGGGAAGACGCGCGGCTTCGCGTGGTGCATCTCACGGAGCTGCCGGCCGGCTGGCTGGGTAAGAACCACGCGATGCACCGCGCATCGCAGGCGGCTCGCGGGCGTTTTCTGCTGTTCACCGACGGCGACATTCACTACCAGCCAGGAACCATTTCATCCGCAATTGCGTGGATGCGGCGTCACAATCTGCAGCATTTCTGCATGCTTCCCAGGATGATTCCGGGCAGTCTGCTGGAGAACGTGCTGACCAACTTCTTCGGCATGTGTTTCGCGATGGGCATGCAGCTGCATTTGCTGCGGACACGCTTCCCGCTGTCTTATGCTGGTGTTGGAGCCTTCAATCTGGTGGACGCCGATTTTTACCGTCAGGCAGGGGGTCATGAACCCATTCGGATGGATGTTCTGGACGACGTGAAACTTGGCAAGCTCATGAAACGCAGCGGGGGACGATCGGATTTTCTGCTGGCGGACGAATGGTTGTCGGTGAGGTGGCAGCCGTCGCTTTGGGGAGTGGTGACGGGGCTTGAAAAAAACGCCTTCGCCTCCCTGAACTATTCGCTCCTGCAAATCACTCTGGTGACCCTGCTGTTTGCGCTGCTGTTCACGCTGCCGATTGTGCTGCCGCTGCTGGTTCCGGCTGGACTTGTGGGTTTCGCGACGGCTTCCGGATTTCTGGCCCTCGCAGTGCTCTGGCACCTGCTGTTTGCATTTTTGGTCTGGCCCCTGGAAGGAGCCCTGCTGATGGTGCCGTTGTTCTTCTGCGGACCATGGCTGATGGCCTTTGCCTACTGGCGATCGGCCGTGATTACGCTGCGGCAGGGTGGTGTGCGCTGGCGAAATTCGTTCTATCCACTCGGCCAGTTAAGAGCGGCTCTGTATCGATGATCAGGCAGACGGAGCAGGGCATGGCGAAGTCAGCTGCGGCTGATTCGTTACCGAATGTTCGCGGGGGTGTGACACCCGTGCTCAGCCGCGCACGGCGTCTGTGGGATGTCGCGTTCCTGCTGATCATGACCGGTCTGGCTGGCTCCTTTGTACTGCTGATTGTACTGCTGCTGTTGGCTGACCTGCTGTTCACCTCGTTTTCGGCCTTCACGACTGCCCTGCAGCAGCCCGAAATTCTGGCTGCGTTTCAGCTGACCATGAAAACCTGCACAGCTGCTGCTGTGCTGTCTGTCTGGGCTGCTGTACCGCTGGGATACATGCTCTCACGCTATTCATTTCCAGGACGGCAGCTGATTGACGTCATCGTCGACATCCCGATTGTGCTCCCGCCCCTGGTGCTTGGCCTGAGCCTGCTGATTCTGTTTCACCAGCCGCTCCCGGGCACATCGTGGGTGCTGGATCGCTGGCTGCAGGAGCGTTTGGGGTTTGCCGTGACCTACCGCTGGCCCGCCGTGGTGCTCGCGCAGTTTGCGGTGGCCTGTGCCTTTGCTGTACGCACGATGCGGGTCACATTTGATCAGATCCATCCGCGGGCGGAACAGGTTGCAAGAACGCTTGGCTGCAGTCGCGCCCAGGCCTTTCTGCTTATCGCGCTCCCGCAGGCCTGGCGGGGAATCATCACGGCCTTCACCATCGCCTGGGCCAGATCGCTCGGGGAATTCGGACCCATCCTCGTGTTCGCCGGCGCTACGCGACAACGCACCGAGGTGCTTTCGACGTCCGTGTTTCTGGAACTGAGTGTTGGGCAGCTGGATGCGGCCGTGGCCGTGTCGCTGCTGATGGTCGCCATGGCTGTCGTGGTGCTGGTGATTCTTCGCAGCCTTGGGGCAGGATTGTCAACATGATCGAGCTGGATCAGGTGACGCTCACCGCCGGTGCCTGTCGCCTTGAAAAACTGTCACTGACAATTCCAGCCGGACAGTACGCCGTGCTCATGGGCCGCACGGGAATTGGCAAGACCACCATTCTGGAAGCCATCTGCGGACTGCGGCCTGTTGATTCGGGGCGGATTCGCATTCAGCAGATTGATGTGACGGACTGGGACCCTGCCGACCGTCGCACCGCCTACATGCCGCAGGATCTGGCGCTGTTTCCCACCATGACGGTGCGACAGCATCTGGAGTTTGCGTTGAGGATTCGACGCAGGCCGAACGACGAGATTGAGCAACGTGTGCAGGAGCTGTCGCGACTGCTGCAGCTGGAACCGCTGCTGAATCGGCGCATCCGCGGGCTGAGCGGCGGCGAGGCCCAGCGGACAGCGCTTGGCCGAGCACTCGCGTGGAAGCCTGCGGCCCTGCTTCTGGATGAACCCATCAGCGCCCTTGACACCGACACCCGCCGGTCCGCCCTTGAGCTGCTCAAGTCGATCAACAGGGCCACCGGCGTCACCGTGCTGCACGTCACGCACAGCGAAGAGGAAGCGGATGCTCTGGCCGACCTGCGGATGCAGCTGGTGGAAGACCGGGAAAACCGCCGCACAAGGCTGCAGATCAGTTGCTGAGGGAAGGGGCCGGTGTGCGGGGGATGTGGAGTGTGCGCAGGCAGACTCTGTGAGATATCCGGGGCTCCCAGGGATTCAGACAGCCCCCGCAGTCAACGCAGCAAATTGGTCGGACGGCGTCGCTGTGCTGGTGGGAACGGCAGCGAAGTCACTTGCCAACAGACTTCACCCGGGGGAAATTTGCATCACAAGGGATTTCCTGCTACCGTCTGAGCATATGGACACCGTCGGCGACTCGTCTCAACGAGAAGACAGAGTGCTCGGTCCAGCTCCACCAGCATTTGCATGAGCAATTCCCACCCGATGAACTCCGCGTTCCTGATGCACAGCATTGACAGCCTCCACCGCTGTATTGCCACTGCTGCACGCACAACGTCCCGGCAGGGGGGCAGTCATGTGGCGTGACGAAGTTCCGAGTGGCGGAGCGCTTCACTGGGTCCGCAAGCAATACCGGGATACGGGCCGTGAACAGGGAGTGACCGGATGGTTCGATCGGGAACTGTTACCATTTCTGCGGTGGCTGGATCCGAATCTGAGTGACCTTTCAGTGCGATTGGCACCATCGCTGATAATTCGTGGTGAGACGGAGCTGCTCGGCCTGGCATATCCACGTTTTGGAATACGAGTGCGAACGGGTTGTGGGAGCCTGATGAATCTGCGGCGCACCTGCGATATGATTCGGGCGATTTACGAGCGAAATCCGCTGGACGCCGAACAATTGGTCCGGGACATTCGCAGTGGCAGTTGCATAGCAGATTGTCTGCTCTCCGAACGTGAGGCAAAGGCCCAGGGCTTTCGCTTGATTACGTGTGATCTTGGGGAAGCCTTCGGCGAAGAGAAACCACTCCCAGGAGTCCCCTTTGTCAAACACACGGAACTGGGTGGCGGTATGTGCGTCCAGGCCTGTTACTGCATGGCGTCGTATCTGCTTCACGACCTGGTTCGACCTGTCTGTGGCATCGCGGAAACCACGATGGAGGCTCGCAGCAGGTGGTTGACCACAAGTCATGGGGGGATCGGCGTCTGCAGTGTCGATATCGGTGGACTAACACCTTTTGACATCCGATCAGTGGTCGAAGATGGCGGAAGCAATGGACTTTCCGTACATCTGGCGTCGATCACAAACCCAGGCCTTTTGGCTGCCGGTTCCTCGCTGACGGCATTGAGCAGCCTCAGGGCGACCAATTTCATCCGCAGCCATATCGAGTCCGGCTGGCCAATGATTGCCTATGTGTCCATGTCCAGAATGTATGGCGATCATCATCTGCACTTTGCCGAGCGTGAATTTGATCGTGATGTGACAGTGATGCTGTCGCACGCGGAACGCGAGCGATATTTGAAGCAGGTGGGAGCGTCACGAATCCGCAATCGCATCGAATTAAGCCGGCTGGGACCTGTGGACCGGCGACAGGAGCAGACTCAGCAACACGCGGTTTTGATCGTTGGCTCCTCTGTTACTTCCTTTGGCTCATCGCCAGCAGACCATGAATTCCTGATCAACGACCCTGCAACGCTGCCGTTTCTCAAAGCGACCACGGCAGATCTGTACGAATGCCGTCAGTACCGGCCGGAGGCCGAGGGTGGTGCGATCACCGAAGACCAGCTGGGGCCTCTGCATTTGCAGTACTTTTTGCCAACCGCTGTCAAGGTGCCCCTGGATCTGCAGGACAGCACGGATGGTTCCATGTCCATTCGAGACGTTGCATTCTGTTTTTCTCACCTTTCCCGCACCGCCTCCTTTCCCGTACCCGACGTTGCTTTTTCATCGAATGACTTCAACAAGGCAGAGTCTTATCTTTGTCAATGTCGCTTGATGCGTTCCGGATTGCGGCTGCTGACGCGTACTGGCATCGACGTCACAGGAGCTTTAACCGGACCGGAGTCTGTTCACGAGGGCCACTGGTACTGGGTACAGAGTTTGCGTGGACTGCATGGGCCCCTGGCATTGATTTGGCGCACCGATCGGGTCCTTGAACGAGGAACGCCTATTCATCAGTACCTTGCGGGTGTCTGTACCACTCGTGCTTTCTGGACAACTGAAAGCCTTCTGGGCCACACTTAGGACACATGTGCGGGCAGTGGCCCTGGATCCTACTCAGATGACGCCATCACCACCATTGCTGACTCCCGGGCTGATCACATCCTTTCATCCTGCGGGAATTTTTCCACCAGGTGTCGGTTGCATGTCTGACCGCTTCGCTCCGTGGAATTCAGCTTATGGAACTGGTTCCGATGCTGCTTACGGATATGCAACGCCAGCAACTGAGATTTACCTCTTCATGCAGCGGGAATTGAAAAGTGTGTGTCGGCTGCTGGAGTTCCGCGACAAACCGACAAGTGCGGTTCATTTGCTGCAGATGATCGGAGAGGAGTCTACGGGAAAGTCGGCCGATAAACTTGCTGACCGAATCGTCACGATTTTTGGCTTGACGATGGCAAAACCGAGGATTAGTGGTGTTGCCACATTCATCCCGGAAATCAGCAACTTTGACGAGCCAACAGCAAGGCGGGGGCAATTGGCCGTGGCTGGTGCGCTCAGAATTGCCTCCGCACTGTCTCGCCGGACTGGATCTCCGCAAGTTGCAGAACTGGTGGCCGGACGACGAATCTGCAACATTCGACGTCTGCCGGAGTCCGAAGTGGATGCGGCGTTGCAGAACCAGAACAGGAATTTTTCCGGTACAACGTCCATCGACAGCAGGGCCCGCATCGTCCTCGACGAATCGGAACTTAAGCCAACCGGACGACAGGTACGGGTGCTGAGTTGGCCCGACTCAGAAATCCTGCAGACGCATCTTCTCGATTCGCTCGTCAGAGCAATCGATCTCAGCGGAGTTGATCTCCTCCGCGACCATGTTTCCATTGCTCTGGAACTGGAACCCGGTCCTCTTTATTTGCTGCGAGACTGGACCACGCTTGAAAGCCTGTGTATGAGAATGAACCACCACGCACATCCTGCCATCAGGCAAGCCACAGGATTTAATCTTGATATCGCACACTGGAGACTGGCAGATATCTCAATCGAGCAAGTCAGAGCCGATGCCAAAGTGCGAAAGGATTCTATGCTGCCTGACACCAGCATCCACACAAGTATTCTGCAGCGAGTGGTTCATGCACACGCAGCGGGACATCATCCGGCTGGCCACTTTGCCGATGGACCGCTGCTTCGCGCCGGCAAGTTGGCGGGAGAAAACCATTTCAGACCGTGGATTGCTTTGCTGAAGGAGCGTTGCCGTCTGCAAAGCCCCCTGCCTTTCAGTGGCCAGGTTTCGCTCGAATTTGAAGCCGCACCATCGATCTCTGCGGTGATGGAGTCGCTGCACGACCTTGGCAGACTGCTTCAATCGATCTGACTTGCAGGCAGTTCCGCGTACTCGAAACGGGATGTGCAGCGTGCGAGCATGAATGCCTGTAAAGCATCATCGTTCGGCTGCTGGGAGAAGTGCATGTATTCAAGCCGTGCCTGAAACGGATTCACCGGTGAATTAGGGGAAAGTCCTGCCAGATACTGAATGAAACCTCGAGTGAAATCCTCGCCGTCGAAGGCTGTGAGTTCCTCAAGAAAGGTTTCCCACGAGCTTACCTGGCTGTCAACAGAAAGTGGTGGGTAACTCATAACAATTGCCTTTGGGGCGATTTTTCTATCCACAGGATGCGGAGCGGCACCAAACGCCAGCTTTGGCCAACTATTCGCAGAAAGCAGTCCTTTGTCTCGGCAAAGCCGTGAAAAACCGACCACCGACACGGGTTTGTACGAACTTTAGCGAATTTTGCAACGATTCTGTTTCGGTCACAGTCACCAGCTGACACAAGGAAAATCCCTGCATTTCGCTTGACAATGACAGAAAACGACTTCCCGCTCCAGAGCAACAGTCGCAAACCCTCCCGCTATCCGAGACTTTATAAAAGATTTTTCACGCATAGCGACGTTTGACGCCATTCGGCACTGTCGTGTTCAGTGTTTAGAACAGATTGACAATCAACCCTGAACACTTTGTTATCCCTCGCACGCATCAGTTGCGGACTCGGCTGGAGTCGTTAGAGTGGAGTCAAACCCTGTACTTTTCCTCTGCACTTCAGGTTTCCCGCGACAATGACTCCCGTTTCCGACGTGTTTTCCCGCACAGCCGCTGCCGGGCGGATGGCTTTTATGCCGTTCGTCACCGCTGGTGATCCTGATCTGGATGCCACCGCTGCCGTGCTGCTGGCCCTCCGCGATGCTCAGGTGGACCTCATCGAACTGGGTTTTCCCTACAGCGATCCCATCGCCGACGGCCCGGTGATTCAGGCGTCCTACACCCGCTCGCTGCAGCGCGGAATCACCGTCGAGAAGATCTTCGGCATGATGCAGTCGCTCAAGACCCAGCAAATTCCGCCTGTGCTGGCGATGGTTTCCTTCGCAATCCTCTTCCGCCACGGAGTCGCTGAATTTATCCGGCAGGCTGCCGCGGTCGGATTCAGTGGCCTGATCATTCCCGACCTTCCGGCTGACGAGTGTGAAGAAACCGCCACGCTGGCAAAACAGGCCGGGCTTGATCTGATCCAGCTCATCGCCCCCACAACCACCGAGCGACGCACAACTCAGATTCTGCAGGCCTCTTCCGGCTTCCTTTACTGCATTTCCGTCGCTGGCACGACCGGCGTTCGGCAGGAACTGCCGGAAGAGCTGTCCACCCAGCTGCGTTCGCTTCGCTCCCGCTCCTCCCTGCCACTGGCTGTCGGCTTTGGCATCAGTGGTCCGGATCAGGTGGCCGGACTGGCCGGGCTTGCTGACGGCGTGATCGTGGGTTCAGCGATTGTGCGGCGAATTGCTGAAGCCACCAGCGCCTCAGCAGCAGCGGAGGCGGCGGGTCAGTTTGCGCGTCAAATGCAATCTGCCGTCGCGGCTGCAGAGCCTTCCCTGTCCCGCTGAGATTGCCGGTTCGTCAATCAGCCGTCCCCCGCGCATCTCCGTATTCCTCTGGATTGCTCATCACCGCGCTGACGTCCGTCACGCGGCTTCGCTAATCTCCGTCCGCCGCACGCGCAGACGCAGACAGCGGTCAATACTCTCAGCACATCTCAATCGGAGCAGGCTTTGGCATGGAAGTAACAGGGCGGGTCGTGGTGGTCACTGGAGCGGCCAGGGGAATTGGTGCTGCACTTTGCCGTCGCCTTGTGACTGCCGGAGCCCTGCGCGTTGTGGTCTCGGATCGCGACGTCGCCGCCGCTGAAATGCTCGCCCAGCAGCTCGGCCCAACCGCCCTGGCCATCGGCTGTGACGTTGGCTGCGAAATTCAGATCCAAAAGCTGGTCGAACGCGTCACGGCGGAATGCGGCCGCATTGATGTGTTCTGTTCCAACGCCGGCATTACCGTCAGTGGCGGCATGGAGACGTTGAATACCGACTGGCAGCGGATGTGGGATGTGAATGTCATGTCCCGTGTCTATGCCGCCCGCGCAGTGCTCCCGCAAATGCTGGAACGAGGCGAAGGTTACCTGCTGCACACCGCCTCGGCTGCCGGACTGCTCACCGAAATCGGCTCCGCCTCCTATTCCGTCACCAAGCACGCCGACGTGGCCCTTGCCGAGTGGCTTCGCACATCCCACGGTCGCAGCGGTATCCGCGTTTCCTGTGTTTGTCCGCTGGGAGTGGAAACGGATATGCTGGATGGTTCAGACCCGATCCACCGCTATCTGCAGCTGCACGCGATTTCCGCCGACGAAGCGGCCGAGTCAATCGTGGCAGGCATGCGTGCGGAAAGCTTTCTGATTCTGCCGCATCCTCAGGTCATGGAGTTTTATCGACTGAAGGGCGAGGACTACGACCGCTGGCTCAGAGGCATGCAGCGGCTGCGGCAGAAACTGACGCGGGAAACGGCGAAGAAGGCGGCATGAACGCGGTGAACTGGTTCAGGGAGTACCCGAAACCTTCAACGCTGCCGGGAGCTGTTCCGGAGCGACGAGTTCCGGCTGCATGGGGCGATCACCGCCGACAGGCGTGATTCTGACAGCACGGACATCCATCACGGCGCCAGCCTGCTTTTTAAGGCACCGCACCGTCAGGGTTGTATCGTTGGTTTTCTGCAGCGTGACCTGGCCCAGTGGCTTCCAGATAAAGTTCTGGAAGTGACCGGTTTCGACGACTGTCAGCGGCAGTTTTTGATACTGCAGACTGACTTCCACCTGACTGCCGCCGTGACCTGTTCCGCAACCCTGCAGGATGTCCACTTCATAGGTGCCGTCTGCGGGGACTTCGCAGTGCCATTCCGCGTAGTCCTCTGTGACACTCCAGTACCCCACGGTGTTCTTGTGGGGCTGGGGTTCGTAACGCAGGTTCCTGCCGTGCACCTCAGCTTCGCAGGCACGCAGCAGCAGTGTCCCGGATTTGGCTGGTACGGGTGCGAGCGGCTGAAACAGTCGTGGTGGTTCATCGAGCGTCAGCACCAGTACGGGCCTGGCAGATGCAGGCAGCCCAGTGAGTCGAATGAGCCATTCGCGGGGTTCCGGCTGCACGCTCATTTCCGCGGTACTGCCCTCCAGCCACCGCGTGGTGCGGACGACGGAGACGAGTCGCGGCAGGCGGAGCACCATGTCAGCGGCAGGGGGCTGGCTGAAGGTGATGAACAGACGGTTGCCTTCGCTGAGAGCCAGGGTGCCGGGAACAGTCCAGCCGGCAACTGGCCGGGCGCCAGCAGGAAGCTCTTCAGCGATTGCAGGCGGGGGCGTGAGCGCAAACAGCAACGTGAGCGCCGCTGTAGTGAGCGTCAGCTGGCATCGAGAGATCAGGGGATGCGTGGTGGTCGCAGACATGACGTGTTCCAACGGTTGAGTGGCAGAAGTCGGACCAGAAAAAAAGCCGCCCGAGAATTTTCGGGCGGCCTGTGATCTGGGTTTATGGTATCAGTCCGGCGACCGGGGATCAATTTCCTGCGTTATCGCCTGGCTGGTCGCCTTCAGCCTTGGGCGCATCTTCGGGCTTTGCATCTCCGGGTTCAGCGGCTTCAGGCTTGTCGGCATTCTTTGCAGCTTCTTCGGCGGCCTTTTTGAGCTTCTCGATTTGTTCCTGAGCTTCCTTCGAGGAAGTTTCGGCGGCAGTGAGTTCTTTCTGCAGGGCTTCGGCTTTTACGACCAGGCCGTCTCGTTCTGCGAGTGCAGATTTGAGATCAGCTTTGGTTTTTTCGAGTGTTTCGGCGTTGCGTTTGGCATCTTCGCGGAGGGTGGCGACTTCATCGACGGCGGCTTTGTGAGCAGCTTCGGCTTTGTCGGCGCGGTCTTTCTGGCCAGCGGCGGCGGTTTTAGCGGATTCGACCTGCTTTTTCAGATCGGCGGCCTGAGCTTCCATGGCGGCGGTGAGCTTGGCGAGTTCCTGGCGGAGCGTTTCGGCTTCGGCTTTTGCGGCGGCGAGTGCAGCAGCGGCCTGTTCGGCCTGAGTTTTGACGGCCGCGAGTTCTTCCTGGGTTTGTTTGAGTGCGGGTTCGAGCGCGTCGGCGTCATCGGCGCGATTGACCGCATCCCAGTAGGCTCGCATTTCGCGGATGGAGCCGTCTTTGGCTTTGTAATACTGTCCGCGGGGAGCGGCCGGGGATCCGGCGGCAGGAACGCAGCTGGCCGTGGATCGCTTGGCGTTCTTTGAGGGGAAGAGAAAACAGCCTTTGTCACCAGCGCGGATGCCGCTGCAGGTAAAGGCGAGCACGATCAGTGAGCAGAGGAGGTGTTTCATAAAGGGAGCTCCGGACGGAATGATTCCTGGCACGCAGCGGTGGCCCGGCGATGCAGGCGTGAAGACGCTGGCAGTATAGATTAACCAAACTTTCACTCCAGCAGAAAGGCTGGCGAATTCCAGGACGTCGGGGCGGATTGGGGCAAAGGGGAAGCCTGGAAGGAATGTGGCAGCAGCAACGAATCTGCGCCGTGTCTCTGCCTTCACCGGAGAGAACCGCGTGGTGATTTTGTCCCAAAAACAAGAATTCCCGAGTCTTTGCTGGTTCGTGGTTCATGGGGAGCCGGATTCCGGCGTCTGAGGATTCCGGGCTTTCGGATCGCTGCCCTCGCTGGTCAGGGACTCCCGGAATTTTCCCATTTCTGCGGGAATTTTGCTTTTCCTGCCGTCCGCTTCTGTTAATTGTGGCCAGTATCCAGCGTCAGCCATTCCTTTTTCTGCAGAGCCATCAGCGTTTGACTACCACCTCTTCCACCGACCGCCCCGCCAGCGAATCCGTGGCGGCTCTGCAGCAGCGTTACACCGGATTGCTCCAGCGGCCTGGCATTCAGTGGACGTCCGAACGTTCGTTTCTGAAGCGGCTGGGCACGGGTGGTCAGGGAAGCGTGATGCTGGCCGAACGCCGCGGAGCCGCCGCATTCAGCATCCCCGTAGCTCTCAAGTTCTTCTCGCCTGGCGCCTTTGAATCCCCGGCTCACTACGACCGGGAAATGTACCGGATGGCCGAAGTGGCCGCTCTGGTGGCCCGCATTCAGGTGGACCACCTCGTCAATGTGCATTCCTTTCAGCTTGATCAGGGCATTTATGTGCTGGAAATGGAGTGGATTGACGGCTTTGATCTGCTCCATATCCTCCGCCGCGACAGTTTGGAAATTGTCCAGGACGCGGTGACCGAACGTCGCTGGGCCAGCATCAACGAACGCGTGATTACCTCAGGCGAAGTCGACTGCCGGCTCAAACCGGGCATGGCAGTTGCCATCCTCCGCGAATGCCTCGAAGGCATCGCGGCCCTGCATCGGGGCGGCCTGATCCACTGCGACCTGAAGCCGTCCAACATCATGGTCAAGCGCACCGGCCAGGTGAAAATCATCGATATTGGATCGGCATTCTGGGTCGGTCGGCCTCCCGAAGGCCAGCCCTGTACGCTCGAATACGCCGCCCCGGAAGTGCTCACCGGACAACGCGCCACCCCACAATCCGACCTCGCCAGCCTCGGCTACATGCTCATCGAAATGCTCTCGGGCTTCCGCCCCTTCGCAGGGCTCAACTTCGACCAGCAGGTGCAGTCCAAACTGCACCTCCTTGATCGCCTTCCCGGACTCCTTCCGCTCGAAGAATTCCAGTTCAGCGAAGCCCTCATCCGCCTGCTCCGCGGACTCGTACACCCCGATCCTCAAAAGCGATTCAGTGGCGCCGAAGAAGCCGAGCTGTCCGATGACGGCGCCGCCGGATTCCTGAAGGATCTCGTCAAAAGCGACCTTGCGGACGAGTACGGCACAGAGCTGCGTCGCTGGATTGAAGAACTGGAAAGCAACGTCAATCGCCGCCTGTATTCTGAAGAAGCCCAGATCCCCAACGGCACCACACGCGTGCTCCCCCGCCAGCCATCATCCGGCTGAACTCTCCGTTTTCTCCAGACAGCCCTGCCTTCCCAGTCATTGCTCGGCGCAATCCCGCGTTCCCGCCAGCTTTCCTTTCCGGGAATCGCTTGCATGCAGCCGCACCGGACCGTATTGTCCAGATATTCGCTTCAAGCAAATTCCTCTGGCAGCTCTGTCTGCAGCACAACAAGTTGACCCTACAGATAATATCCATAGGGAACCCGGTCTGATCCCGGCCGACTGTCACGCCGACCATGTCTCGGATCACATGACCCGGGCGTCGGGTGCCCACCTATTAATTCTGACCAAAGGGCGTCAACAACGTTTGCTCAGCACACCTGGCAGAGGTTTTTTTACGCGCTCGCGCTGCTCCAGCCGCCTTTTTCACCACTCTTCACATGAACCCTTCGCCACCTGATGCCAGCCTGCCCGGTTCTGTCGTGGACTACCCGGTCGACGACATGACCATCACGGTGCTCGCCGAAATGACCACAGGCCAGCTCTCTGCCGTGCTCGCCCACAACTCCCAGCAACTCCCCATCGATCCTGCAGACGACGATCAGACGATCGGACAACTGGTCATGCAGGACGTTTGCGGACCGCGGCAGTATGGCTGTGGCACGCTCCGCGACTACGTCATTGGCATCGAGGCTCTGGACGGTCAGGGTCGCCGTTTTCACGCCGGTGGCCGTGTCGTCAAGAATGTGGCCGGCTACGACCTCTGCCGGATGCTTGTGGGGTCCGAAGGTCACCTGGGCACGGTCACGGCCGTGACCTTCAAGGTTCGCCCGCTGCCGCCTTCCACCGCACTGATGGCCGCAGCGTTCTCAGATTTCCGCCAACTTGCTGCCGCACTCGACAGGCTCAATACCTCAGCCACAACCCCCGTGATCCTCGACGTTGTCAATCAGGCTGCTGCAGAGCACATATTCAGCACCGCCTTACCGCAACTGATAACGACATCCTCCGGCAAGCAAGGCAACCCGACGGTCGCTCATCTGCTGATCGGCTTCGATGGGTCACCGGAAGCCTGCCGCTGGCAGCTCAGCACCATTTCCCAAGAACTGGCCACCTACGCCAGTCATCTGCAGCCGCTCCAGCAGCCCACTGCATCGGCAGCATGGTGCCGCGCCGCTCAGCAGTCCGCATGTCCTCAGCCGTCTGTTCCCTGGCTTAGTCGCCTTAACATCCTGCCGTCGCGGGTCGCCGCCGCGGTCGAACAGGCGTCGCGGGCAGGTTGCGAAATCTTCGGGCGAGCCGGTAACGGGGTGCTCTATGTTCGCCCGGCTGCCAGCCATCAGGCCGACGAATCGGCCGTCCTCAGCCAGCTGCAGCCGCTCCTGGCCCCCCCTGCCGGAAGCCTGCGTGTGCTGAAGGGAAATCCGGCGTTCAACACACGCTCATCTGTTCGCGTCCAGCAGCTTTCCGTCGCTCTGCAACAGGCTCTCGCTGCCCACGAATCGGCTCGATGAACAGCACAAGGATCTCAACAATGACCGCCTCCAGCTCCACACCAACCCCGGCTGCCCTCCCGGTCATCGGCCAGTCGATTCCCTATGAACGGTTTCTGGACTGTGTGCACTGTGGATTGTGCACCGCCGCCTGCCCAACGTATGTCGAGACCGGGAACGAGAATGACAGCCCACGGGGACGCATTTACCTGATGCGCGCAGTGGTTGACGGTCGCCTGCCGCTCACCCCTGCCGTTCGCGGACACCTCGATTCGTGTCTTGACTGCCGCAGTTGCGAAACGGCCTGTCCCAGCGGTGTGCAGTATGGGCGACTGCTGGAACCCTTCCGCGTGGAAATGCAGGACCCCGCCCGGTCGGCTGCTGCTGCTCAGGCCAACCCCGTCCCTGCGAAACAGAACAACGACTGGTTTCATCGCTGGGTGCTTTACGGCCTGTTTCCCTACCGCAACCGTCTGCAGCTGGCTCTGTTTCCCGCACGGATCATGCAGCAGCTGGGGCTGGATCGGCTGGCCCGTCGCGTGGGGCTCACGCGTCTGCTGCCGCAGCGACTGCAGCGGATGGAAGCACAGCTGCCGCGTCTTCGTCCCATCCCGCCAGCACTCCCGGAATTCCTTCCGGCCATCGGCACTCGCCGCGCCCGGGTCGCTCTGTTTATCGGCTGCGTGGCCGATGCCATGTTTCGGCATGTGCACTGGGCAACTGCCAGAGTGTTGCAGCAGAATGGCTGCGATGTCCTGATTCCCCGCTCTCAGGCCTGCTGCGGCGCAATTCACTATCACTCCGGGGCGGCCGAACCTGCCCTCGAACTCATGGATACCAACGCCCGGGCCTTCAGCGACCCAGCGATCGATGCTGTGATCGTCAACGTCGCCGGCTGCGGCTCAATGCTGAAGGACTACGGGCACATCGCCCACGAACTTCAGCCACAGTCTTCCGAACAGGCCCCTCAGGCGTTTTCAGAAAAAGTTCGTGATATTCATGAGTTTCTGATGCAGCTGGGTCCGGTGCTTCCCAAAGGTCGCATCGATGCTGTTGTCGGATTGCAGGATGCCTGCCATCTGCAGCATGCGCAAAAGATCCGCCGCGAGCCTCGCGATCTGCTGGGGCTGATCCCCGGAATCCAGGTAAAATCCATCGCAGAACCGGAGCTCTGCTGTGGTGCGGCCGGCACCTATAATCTCACACAACCGGAAATGGCTGATCGACTCGGTCGCCGCAAGCTCCGCAATCTGCTGGATGTCAACCCTCAGGTGATTGCCTCCGCCAACGCCGGCTGCTCGCTGCAGCTGCAGGCACACCTCCAGCAACAGTCGCTTGATGTCCCCGTGCTGCACCCCATCGAACTGCTGGACGCCAGCTACCGCGGCGTTTCTCTGGAATCGCTCAGGTAAGCTGCCCAGCCGGTTGCCCGTGTGCATCCGCGGAGCTACGGCACTGGCTCCGCAGGCCGCTCCAGCAAGAACCGGCCATTCTTCAGAAAACAGCGGATAGCGGCACACACCTGCGGGTCTGACATCAGCAGACTGTGCAGCCTGTTCACGCGCAGAAAGTCTGCTGCTCCCGGAAGACGTGTGCAGGCCACGGTGACCGTGCCGTCATCATCTCCGCGCAGCAATGGATTGAAGCCCCGCTCATCACCTCGCCCACCGGCGATAATGCCAAACGGAAAGTCGGGCACCGGCAGGCCAGATGCAACACTCTCTGCTCCGGCAGCCAGTTCCTGTCCTGCTGGTCCAAAAACGGCCTTGAAGAGCACAAAGTTCTTCAGCATGGCTGCCAGATCAGCGCCAAGGTTTGGGGTTCCCAGCATCACCATCCGCAAGTGCCGGGGATCGGTGTGGTCCTGAAGATAACGCCGCACCACCAGTCCCCCCATGCTGTGAGCCACAAAGCTGAGCTGCTCAGCGCCGGTCAATGACTCCACCACCTGCCGCAGACAGGCCGCGCATTCCGCCAGCGAACTGCGATTGCCGGGATAATCGAAAGGGACTGCTGTCACCTGTTCGGCCGCCAGTGCCTGAATCACCGGATTCATCGATTTGGAGGAGCGTCCGATGCCGTGCAGACAGATCACCACGTGCCCGGTTTCAGGGGACAGCTGCTTTTCGCGAGCAATCTGATCCAGCGCCGAGCGGCATTCCTCGAGCCGACCCGAGGCACAGCGGCGGTCGCTGGGGTCGAGCAGCCGAAAGTGTCCGGTAAAAACATTTTGCTGAATGCGGTACCCGCGCAGAAAATGCACGTCACCCCAGAACAGGCGCCCCCCCAGCGTCGGCATGCCGGGCCGTGGTGCCGCACTTTCGCCCGCGCCTGAATCAGGATCTGCAGGAGGATTGTTCATGTCAGCCTCCCGAAACTTTTCCGCTTCGTCTGCGTGGACCAAACCCAATCGGCAGGCCGCAAGCGTGCTGACAAGGCTGAAAAGCTGTCGGCGGC
>JBEIEK010000034.1:0-28375 GCA_040382995.1 Planctomycetaceae bacterium | reverse complement strand
CGACGTGGCTGAAAATGTCAGGCCGCCCTGCGACTCCACTCTGTCACTCACCACCGCAGGTCACAATCCCGATGCAGGCAGCACTGATCTATCCCCACCAGCTCTTCGAGAATCATCCGGCACTGCCGGGTTCAGCAATCGTGTTTCTTGTGGAAGATCCGCTGCTCTTCAGTCATTACCGCTTTCATCGCAGTAAGCTGCTGCTGCACCGGGCCTCCATGGAGATCTATGCCGACGTCCTGCGCCGGAGCGGACTGAATGTGCACCTCATCGAAGCCGAGAGCCTGCCTGGAGGTCGGGGCATCGGCGAACGACTGCGGCAGCACGCAGTCACTCGCGTTCACTGCGTGGATCCCTGCGATGACTGGATGGAAAAGCGTCTGCAGGCCAGCCTTGATTCCGCCGGGATCCCCCTTGAACTGCTCAACGATCCACATTTTCTCACCCCACCGGCCGCCTTCGACAGGCTGAATGCCTCCGGCAGGAAATGGTTTTTCACCGATTTCTACATCGATCAGCGGAAACGTCTGGGCATTCTGCTTGAAGATGATGGCAAGCCGGTCGGGGGCAAATGGAGCTTCGACCCGGAAAATCGCAAAAAACTGCCGCGCGAAATTCGCATTCCAACCGCATGGCAGCCGGGGCCGGCCGGTTCAGCGGAACACAGCGCCGTGCAGTCCGCGATCGCATGGGCAGACCGGCAGCATTCACAGGCTCCCGGCAACGCCCGGGATTTCAATTACCCGGTCAGCCGCACGCAGGCCCTCGATGCCCTGCAGAAATTTCTTGATCAGCGGCTGACTGATTTTGGTCTCTACGAAGACGCAATGCACACAGATCACGTGGTGCTTTTCCATTCCCTGCTCACGCCACCCCTGAATATCGGCCTCCTGTCACCCGCGGAGGTCGTCGCGGCGGCGCTGCAGCGTCAGGGACAGGTGCCGCTGAATTCGCTGGAAGGCTTCATCCGTCAGGTGATCGGCTGGCGCGAATACATCCGCGGAGTCTACGTGCACTTTGGACGCCGACAGCGCTGCCGGAATTTCTGGGGCTACCAGCAGCGGCTGCCGGCTGCGTTCTATGATGGCACAACAGGGATTGCACCCGTCGACCTTGTAATCCGCCGAGTCCTGAAGCACGCGTGGTGCCACCACATCGAACGCCTCATGATCCTTGGCAACTTCATGCTGCTTTGTGAGCTGCATCCTGACGATGTCTATCGCTGGTTCATGGAGTTGTTCGTCGACGCCTATGACTGGGTCATGGTCCCCAACGTGTATGGCATGAGCCAGTACGCGGATGGAGGGCTGATCACCACAAAGCCCTACATCAGCGGTTCTGCGTACGTGTTGAAGATGAGCAACTTTCAGCGCGGACCGTGGTGTGAGGTCTGGGATGCCCTTTACTGGAGATTCGTCGACCGCCACCGCGACTTCTTCGCCGGCAACCCCCGCATGTCCATGATGGCCCGACAGTGCGAGCGGCTTGGAGCAAAGCTCACGCAGCACCACCGCACCGCTGACAAGTTTCTGGAACGACTGCACATGGACAGGTTACCTGAAGAACTGCCGTACCCCGCCTGACCAATACAGCTGTGGAATTGTGAAACCGCGTTCAGGGCACCTGAGGTCGTCCATCTGATTTCGCGCCGTTTCACAAGTTTCTCAGATTTCTTCTTCGAGGCTTTGGCTGTGGCGGGTTTGCCGGACCGTAACGCACTCAGCGTTCAATCTGTGGTAGTACCTCGGAAAACTGTTGAGTAAACCGACAGCCTGCTGGGAGGGCAGTGGGTTACCTTTTGATTTCATTAACTTCTCGGCGGAGCTGTTGGATCTCTTCGCGCAATTGCTGCAGTTGCTCATCAGGTGTGTGCTGGGATTCTTCTCGAACAAGGCTGCTGAGCTTTTTCAGCATGCGTTCCATGGCCGCGGGATCGGCTGGGAATTGTTCATCGATGATGACGCCGGGAAAGAGTCGATTGAATCTTTGGTTGCGGCCGGGGAGACGCGGAGCATCAAGGGCCGTCGCATCGCTCTCCTCGGTGGCCGGGGCCAGATCGGGAACGGTCATTTTTCGCGGCGTAACAGTGATCTCCAGAGGTGAACCACTGCGGATGATCTGCAGCCGGGCCGGCTGCCCATCAAGAGTGCTCACGACTTCCATCAGCTGCTCAATCGTCTGCAGCTGGCGTTCGTTGAGGCTGACGAGCACATCATCGGGTTCGATTTTTGCGTCCGCAGCAGGCGAGTTGTCACTCACTGCCAGCACGACGAGACCAGCGTTGTCCAGTTTCAAATGTTTGCGGAGGAGTTGCGGGGCTTCTTCGCAGGCGACTCCGATCATCACCCTTTCTTTGGCGGGCTCTGCATCCGCAGCCGCTTTGCTGCTGGCCGCGGCCTGCCCTTCGAGAACTTTCAGGGCATCAGGACCACCTTCCATTTCCAGGATGAGTGCTCGACCTTCCGGGGCGTTGAGATCGTATTCCTTTTTCACACCGTCGGGACCAATCACGACGATGCGTCCTTCGGTTTTGACCTGAGGTTCGTCGCCATTCGTGCTGCTGCTGCTGCGAGATTCCACGCGGACTTCCACGCGTCGTTCCCGTTTTTCGCTCTGCGCAGGTTCGTCGGCGGCAGAGGCTGAGGAAAGCAGGCAGGCGGAAAGGGGTAGCAGCAGACCGGCTGCCATGCATGTCTGAATGGTTTTCATGGTGAGCACTTTCTGAGCACGGAAACTGGGGAGAGAGTGGAGGCGGGAATTGACCGGGGCGTTCACTGCAGACTGTGCTGCCGGGAGTTTTCGAGAGGCACGACGATTGTTCGACCGTCAGCGGCCGGCAGCACGAGGACTCGCATGGACTGCTGCTCGTCGTTCCTTTGCAGGAATGGGTGATTTTCAGCAGTCCGTCGCAGTTCCCGAAAATCTTCATACACGGGGACAGGGCGTCGCTCCGGATCACCCGGAAGCTGAACGGTGAAGCCGGACGTGCCCGGCGGGAGCACGGCGGTGTTATTCCGATAGCTGATCGCCGCTGGCGATGGACTGCGACCGTCTGACACGAGCATACCACCCACGAATGCGATGGCCGCACACAATGACAGCGATGTGATGGGATGATTCCACCAGTGCCGCAGGCGAGTTGTCGAAATTGGCGGCTGAGCAAGCCGGACCGGGGGGGCTGGGACGTCGGGGATGGAGGGGGGGCAGGGCGTTTCAGGCCCGAGCGTCCGCCTGAGGTGACGATCTTCGAGGAGGCCACAGGCCAGACATTTCCAGCCCCCATTGATGGAATCGAGCTGCTGCAGGAGGGCTCGGGTATCGGCAGCGGACAGTTCGTCGTCCACGCAGCGCTGGATGAGAAGTTCTGTTTTGGGGTGGAGGGTCATGTTTGAGAACTTTCTTCAGCAAATGAGCGCAGGTGCTGCCGCAGGTTCTTCCGGGCCCGCAGCAGGCGATATTCGATCGTGTCTTCCTGAACGCCGAGGTGATTGGCAATTTCGCGGTAGCTCCAGCCTTCCGCGTACTTGAGCATCAGCACCTGGCGATCGAGTTCAGACAGTCGCTGGAGTGCCTGCCGGACCTGTTCGTGAGTTTCCTCGCGAAGCAGTGCCTGCAGGGGTTCAGCCACATCGGCCACTTCCGTGGTTTGATGCTGGATTCGGTCATGGAGTTTTCGGCGGCGTCCGGTTGTGCGACGGTACATCAGCACCTGTCGGACAGCGATCTGATACAGCCACGCCCCCACCCGATTGACATCCGCCAGCAGCGAACGCTGACGGACAATCGCCAGAGCGATGTTCTGCATGACATCCTCTACCGCATCCGCCTCCTGCAGCCGACTGCGCACGACTGTCCTGAGCCAGCCTTCATGCTGGAGAAACAAAGCCTGCGGACTGAGCGATGCGGCAGCGGTCACCGGAGTTGTTGTCTTTCTGATGAACAGGATGTGAATGCAGTCAGAGTTGCCGCGAGGGAGGAATTCCGGCGCGGCAAGGTTTGTTTTTTAGGAAATTCTTTGAAAAATCCGGGTTTCGGCCAGCCCTGTTTTTTCAGAAGTCTCCCAGATGCCCGAACTCCCTGAAGTGGAAACCATGGTCCGCGGAATTCGTCCGCACTGCGAAGGCCGTCAGATCGCCGCGATTCAGTTTCCCCCCTGTTCCCGCAAACCGATCAGCATCACCCCCGACCGACCTGCCATCAGCGCTCTTGCCGGCCACTGTCTGCACCGCGTCACGCGACTCGGCAAACGCGTCATCCTCGAACTCGACAACCACAGCGCACTCGTCGTTGAACCCCGTATGACCGGACTCCTGCTGGTCACAGCCCCACCCACCGCGGAACATCTGCGAGTCGTCTGGGAACTTGGCCCTGCAACGCAACCCAGCCTCGCTCCACAGCTGATGTTCTGGGACCGCCGGGGGCTCGGCACACTGTCACTCCTGAATCCCAGCGAATATGCCGCCCTGCGCGCCCGACTTGGGCCCGACGCACTGGACATCACTCCCGCCGAATGGCGCACTCGACTTGCCAAAACTTCCCGACCAGTCAAAGTCGCACTGCTTGATCAGACCATCGCTGCGGGCATTGGCAATCTGTACGCCAGCGAAATACTGCATCGCGCCGGTATTTCACCCAAACGCCCGGCCGACAGCCTCTCACCACAGCGAATCGCGCGTCTTCACGAAAGTGTGCTGCACGTGCTTCAGCAGGCCATTCGCTACGAAGGCTCCACTCTGAACGACGGCACATACCGCAACGCCCTGAACCAGGACGGCAGCTTTCAAAATCATCATCGCGTTTACGACCGCGAAGGCACGCTGTGTCCGACGTGCGGCGGGGCCCCCGTGCGCCGCATCGTTCAGGCGCAACGCTCGACGTTCTACTGCCCAGGCTGTCAGCATTAGGCTCACCCACCCGGAATTCTTTGTTTTCTCTTGTCAAAGTTCCCGCGCAGCTATACAAATCCCGAGAGGGTGACTCTACCACCTGCACGCCTGCCCGTCCCGTCTGTCTCCGCAGGTCGCACTCCCGTCTGCTTATTTCCCCTTTCCGGTTCAATCCTGTCACGTACCCTAGGGGCACCTCACCATGTCGTCAAAAGTTCTCACCTTGCTGGTCGTCCTGTGCCTGTGTACATCCATCGCTCAGGCACGGACGTGGCGCACAACGGATGAACGTAAATTCAGCGGAGATTTTCAGGGGCTTGAAGGCAATCAGGTGGTGATTCGCACCACCAGCGGTCGCATCGAAAAAGTCTCCTACCTGAAGCTCAGCAAATCCGATCGCACATTCGTCAAAAGCACGCTGACGTCGATGGCGAAGCAGGACGAAGTGCAGCGGCTCATCCAGCTGGAAACTCAGGGCACCTCCGGAAAACCTGCGAATCCCGCCACACCTGCCGACGACAAGCCAGCCCCGCCACCCGCGTCCACTGAAGGCGCCTCCGGATCAGATTCCCCACTGGCCAACGGCAAACAAATGCGAATCTGGACCGACGTTAACGGCAAGCAACTCGAAGCCCGTTTCGTCTCCGCAAACCAACTCCAGGTCACTCTCCAGCTCGCCTCCGGCGAACAACATAACTTTCCGATTGCCGGGTTCCGCACCGAAGATCAGCAGCTCATTCGGCAACTCTCGGACCAGCCAGCCGGCGGTCAGCCCGGATCATCAGGCGGTCCCGGCATGCCTCCAGGAACGCCGGGTTTTCCTGGGTTCCCTGGAACTCCAGGTGCTCCATCGTTCCCCGGTGCTCCAGGAAATACTCCAGGCCCCGGCCTTTCCGGAGGCGGCTTTCCCGGCCCTGGCTTTCCCGGCGCTGGATTGCCGGGCGGCACAGGGTTTCCTCCCGGGGCCGGACTTCCGAATGCTCCCGGAGCTGCGGTGGGACCCGGCCTGTCCGGTCCGCCAGGCGGCCCCGGGATGGGCGGTTTTCCCGGAACTCCAAGCCTGCCCTCGGCGCCTCAAACGGCAGGTTCTCCCCTGGGATCTCCAAATCCCGATGCCCCAGCTTTCGAGTCTTCACAACCTGGCCCGGGCATGCCGCCCTCCGGGGGACCCGGATTCCGGCCACCCACTCCGCCCAGTGCTAACTTCGGCCCACCCGGTGCTCCGCCTGTCAACAACCCTGGCAGCGGCATCCCGGCTGGCCCCGACGATGGTTCCATGGACGGTTTTGAATGGATCTACAAGTGTGAGGACTGCGGCGCTGAATTCACCGAGGCGGATGGCGTGAAGGAGGGCGATTCCTGCCCCAAATGCCCGTGGTACAAGCGTTTGCGGATGCGAAACGTGGGTCGGCTGATCGGCTTTGCTGTGTTCCTCGCGATCGGAGGCATCTCTTTCGTCGCCCGCAAGCTGCGGGGAACCTGAGGGATCGCAAACTGGCTGTTTGGACGATCGCCTGTTCGAACGGGACTTGAAACCAGCAGCCCTACGGAGCGACCACAACTTCAAAATCGGAACCGCGAACGCGTCGCAGTTCCTCGTGCAGATTCGGTATGCGGGGATCGGGGGTGACTGAGATGGCCCATTCGATGCCGTTGTCCGCCACCAGCATTCCGTAGCGTTTGAGTCCCCTCAGAATGGCCTGGACGGGCGGAGTGAATGGGCGGATATCGAAGTCTTTTCGAAGCCGGAAACGTTCTCCCATCCGCGGCAGGTTTTCATCGGTGAGCTGACTGGCGAAGTGGGTGGCAGGTGCCACATAAGCTCGGCGGGAGCGGCGAACGGCCTGACATGTTCACAAAAAATGGCGCAAATCGCAAAACGGATTCTGCAATTTCAGCTTTTCCTCGTTCAGCTGCCCATCGCGCGGCCCGGGTGTGGCACTGCAGCAACATCCTGCTAGACTGCCGCAATCGGCAGCCCTGTTGCAGGCTGCCTTCGTTTTCACATGCGGGCCTATTCGTTCCCGACGCTCAGGAGTTGACTGTGACAATCTTGCTGCAGCACGTTCGACGGATCTGTGGGATCGCCCTTCTGACCGCCGTGTTCTCCGGGGGCTCCGGCGTCGGCCGTGCAGATGAACCGGCCACCACGAAAGCAGCTGCCAATCCGGCGGCGATGATTTTTCAGAACGGGGAAGCTCAGATTGTCCCCGAATTTCGCAAGGCGTCCGAATGGATCCGCCACTTCCTCTGGGTCGAAACTGAATTTGACTCCGATGGCGACGGCAAGCGCGACCGCATGCATGTGGATGTCACACGGCCAAAGCAAACCGACACCGAAGGACTCAAAGTCCACGTGATTTACGAAACCAGCCCTTATTTTGCGGGCACCGGAACAAACAACCCGGAATACTTCTGGAGCCCTCGACAGCAACTCGGCCAGACGCCCGCTCGACATGTGATCCCACCGGAGATCGACTACCAGAAAGACATGGGCATGATCTCCGATTCGCACGTGGGTGACTGGGTGCCCCGAGGCTTCGCGGTGGTGCATTCCTGTTCGCCGGGCACCGGTCGCTCCCAGGGGTGCCCAACAGTCGGTGGTCAGAATGAATCGCTGGCACCCAAAGCCGTCATTGACTGGCTCAACGGCCGTGCCCCCGGCTTCACAACTCCGGACGGTGACGAACGTGTCCAGGCCACATGGTGCACGGGCAATGTTGGAATGACGGGCACGTCCTACAACGGCACGCTGCCGCTCGCAGCCGCCACCACAGGCGTTGAAGGGCTCAAGGCCATCATCCCTGTAGCCCCCAATACATCCTACTACCACTACTATCGCTCACATGGCCTTGTCCGACATCCCGGTGGCTACATGGGAGAAGACATCGATGTGCTCTATGACTTCATCGCCAGTGGCGACCCCGCCCGCCGAAACCACTGCGACTGTGAAGTCCGCGACAAACTGATGTTCGCTCAGCAGGACCGCGAAACCGGTGACTACAACGAATTCTGGGCCGGTCGTGATTATCTGAACCAGCTGCAGTCCTTCCGCGCTGCACTGTTGATGGCCCACGCCTTCAACGACTGGAATGTCATGCCCGAACACAGCGTGCGGATTTACGACGCCGTCCGTGCGAAGGGTGTGCCCGCACAGATCTTCTTCCATCAGGGCGGTCATGGTGGCCCCCCGCCGCTGAAGCTCATGAACCGCTGGTTCACCCGCTACGTCTGCAACGTAGAGAATGACGTCGAAAAAGATCCTCGCTCCTGGATCGTGCGCGAAGGCGGAACTCGCGGTAATCCAGAATCCTACCCCGAATATCCACATCCCGAAGCCGCCATGGTGCCGCTGCGGCCACGAGCTGGGGGGCAGAAAATCGGAACGCTCCAACTGCTGAACGCCACCGACGCCGCACCGGGAAGCACCGAAACACTGATTGACAACTTCTCCTTCGACGGCGCTACCCTCGCCAAAGCCGAATGGACTCAACACCGCCTGCTCTATTCCACCCCCACACTCAGGACCGGCCTGCACCTGTCCGGCACGGCCACATTCAAGGTCCGACTGGCCTGCAATCGTCCAGCCGCAAATCTGTCGGTCTGGCTGGTATCACTCCCATGGACCGACAGCCGCAACATCACCGATGACGTCATCACTCGCGGCTGGGCCGATCCCCAGAACCACCAGTCTCTCACCGACGGCAAACCGCTTGAACCCGGCCGCTTCTATGACCTGTCCTTTACCCTGCAGCCCGACGATCAGATCGTCCAGCCCGGAGAGAAACTGGGGCTGATGATCTTCTCCAGTGATCGCGATTTCACACTCTGGCCTGACCCAGGCACAGAACTCACCATCGACCTCGACCACACCGAAATTCAGCTGCCGGTTGTCGGTGGCGAAAAGGCATTCCGCGAAGCCACCGCTCCCTAGTGGCGATCAGGTGCCCTCAAACGCGCGAACATGCCAACGAGTCAATGCGGTGACTGTGCGTTTGAGGGTCAGACACGTAAGGCCAGTTCTGCCAGCCCGCCGTGGAACCTCCGGAACCAGGACCTCGTGCCGCAACCCCCCGCCACGGCAGTTTTCGATGTTGCCTGCCAGGGCGTCGATCGCATGACGATTGACGATGACCACTCCTGAATCAGTGATTCCTGGGCCCTGTGCACCATTTCGGCCCCAGGGTACCAAACTCCGCCAGAACGGCAGCTTCATGGAACCGGCGGCACCGGACGCCCCATCGTCCGCAGCATGAACTCGAACAGCAGTCGCTGGTAATGCTCACCCACAATTCCATGGCGTGCCGTGGGATAAAACATCACTTCGAACTGCCGATTTGCCTGCTGCAGCGCGTGGATCAGCTGGATGGTGTTTTCAGGATGCACGTTATCGTCGCGAAAGCCGTGCAGCAGCAGCAGCCGACCACGGAGGTTGCCGGCGGCCTGCACCACGGATGACTCACGATAGCCCTCCGGATTTCGCTGCGGCGTCGACATGAATCGCTCCGTGTAGATGCTGTCGTAGTGAGCCCAGTCAGTGACCGGGGCGCCCGAGATTCCGGCGGCAATGCAGTCCAGTCGGGTCATGGCCAGGGCCGTGAAGTAGCCGCCATAGCTGTGGCCACTCAGGCCAATCCGCGAGCCATCCACCCAGGACTGCGACTTCAGCCAGTCGCAGACGGACTGCAGATCACGCGTCTCTTCAGCACCCAGACGCTTCCACGCAGGCCACGCACTGCAGGCCCCGTAACCGCTTGCTGTCCGCGGGTCAAAAGTAATCACGACAATTCCCATTTCGGCAAGCAGATGATCGGCCAGTCGCGGGTTCCACTGGTCCTTGACGACCGGTGTGTGAGGACCGCCGTAGGTTCTGAGCCACACAGGATATTTCTGCTGCGGGTCAAAGTTATCCGGCAGCACAAAGATGGCCTTTGTGCTGCTGCCGTCGGCCATCGGCAGGTCCCGCATTTCAAGACGACCGAAACGGTACTCGTCAACTGGCAGCCGCAGGCGTTCCGCGAGCACTCGCACGGTGGCACCACTCGCGCTGCGGAGCGTCGTCTGCGGGGGCTGCCGAAAGGTGCTGTGAACATCCAGGAACCAGATGCAGCCGGGGCTTGCCGTGGCTGAGTGCTGGCCGTCTTCGGGGGTCAGGCAGTCGGGCGGAGTTCCGGGCAGAGCAAGCGAGACGCGGAAGATGGCGTCGGCGATGCGGGAGTTCCGTGCGGCGGCCACCAGCAGCGATTGTTCATCGGCGGCCACCCCCAGCAATTCGCGGACTTCGTAGTCGCCGCTGGTGACCGGGGTGATTGCGGAGCCATCAGGGGAGACTCGATAAAGATGCTTCCAGCCGCTGCGCTCACTGAACATCAGAAAACTGCCGTCAGCCAGAAATCGAACATCCCCGTGATGGTCGGTCCACGCGGGAGTCTGATCGCGCAGCAGTTTCTGCGGAGGGCCGCCTGTGCGAGGACTGCGGAGCAGATCAAGCCAGGTTTGTTCGCGGTTCTGAGCAGCCCAGAGCAGTCCGCTGCTGTCAGGCAGCCACTGGAAGCTGACCAGCAGAAAGTCGTCGGCAGGGTAGTCTGCCGAATGCAGCCACTGAACACCTTCGCCGGCAGTATCACCGCCTGCAGCACTGTCACCAGCCGGCCTCCCGGGTGCCACACTGGCGACTCCCAGTCGCACCGTGGGGTTGGTCTGACCGGCCTGCGGATAATGTTCCTCGTCGAAGACCTGCGAAACAGTTGTGTGGTCGCTGATGCGGAACACGGGAACATGTTCATCATTAAACTGCTGGAACGCAATCCACTGTCCGTCGGGGCTGTATCGCAGAGCCTTCCAGCTGCGATTGTACACCTCCTCAAAGTACACCCAGTCAGCTTTGCCGTTGCGGATTGTGGCGGAGCCATCGCTGGTGATTTGCCGGAGTGTGCCAGTGAGCAGTTCGGCCACCCAGAGATTGTGCTTGTGAACGAATGCTGCTGTCTCGCCGGTGGGGCTGATGGTGACGAGTTCTGCTCCGTCCGGAATTTGCAGAGCCGTGGCCTGGTCCGGGGCCAGCAGGTCGACTCGGATCAATCGACCGGCCGTCTGAAACAGGGCCAGGTGCTGCGCGGGAAGGAGGTCGATCCAGCCGCCGCTGCTGAGTTTTCGAGCTTCGTCCGGGGAACAGCCGCTGAGCTTTTGCAGGGTGGCGGCAACGGTGCTGGGGTTGAACCATGGGGAGCGTACGCCGTCACTGGCGGAGATCACGTCCCAGCCGTTCTCTGAAGGCTGAATCCAGCGTTCTGCGTCGATCCAGATGAGCTTTGCAGGGGCGGATCCTGTGAGATTCAGTCGATTTGGGCCATGGACGAGTTCAAAGGTGAGTGGTCGGCGGCCGGAGGCGGGGACTGCGGGTGCTGATGCGGCAGCGGGACTGGCAGGCGTTTGTGCGACAGTCGGCGATTGCTGTGCGAAACTCAAAGCAAGCAGAGTGGCAATGACGGAGCGCAGCATGAGGATTCCCTGGGAGAATTCGCGGGCAATGGTGCGGGATCGGGCAGGTGAAGAGGCCTTCAGGGGCATTTTTTCCGGCCTGCCGCCCTTCTGTCCAGGCCAGCGACCCGCGAAAATAGCCGAATATTCCATTCTCTTTTTCGCCCGCATGAGTTAAAAAACCCCGAGCTAATCGTCTGACCCGACACACAGCCAATCGCTCTGCAACGGAAACTGCGATCAGAGAGCCGTCATATGCCCGTTCCGGAATACATGGCTTTGCTGAAGAAAACCGGCCTGCTCTCGTCGGCTCAGTGGACCATTGCCGAAGAAGTGGCCGCCCGCGTCTCCCTGCCGGCTTCACTTTCCGCCGAACTGGTTCGCCTCGGACTGCTCACCAGCTGGCAATCCATGCAGCTGCTCAAAGGACAGACCGGCTTCGTACTGCATCACTACCGACTGCTGGAAGCCATCGGCCGCGGTGGCATGGGGCACGTGTTTAAAGCTCAGGACAACCGCACGTCCGGGATCGTCGCCATCAAGGTGATGTCCCGAAAACTGTCCGCCAACCAGAATCTCGTCAGTCGCTTCCGCCGCGAAATTCGGGCCTCATCACGGCTCAACAGCCCCAACATCGTCCGCACAATCGATGCGGGACGTGTTGGCAAAATCGACTTCATGGTGATGGAGTTTGTCAATGGCGACCAGCTGGACAGCATCCTCGCCCGACTGCCGCTCATTCCCCCCGCCACCGCCTGCGAAATCATCCGCCAGGCTGCGCTCGGACTTCAGCACGCTCACGAATGCCGCATGGTCCACCGCGACATCAAGCCAGGCAACCTCATGATTGACTGGGACGCCGAAGGTCGTGGCGTCGTTAAAATCATGGACATGGGACTCGTACGGCTCGACGAAGAAAAGGAAGAACTCACTGCCGTCACGAGGGCCGGACAGGTCATGGGCACGCCGGACTACATGTCCCCCGAACAGGGCTGGAATACGGCTCAGGTCGATATTCGTTCAGATATCTACGGCCTCGGCTGCACCTTCTATCGCATGCTCACCGGCCGCATGCCATTCCCAGGGGACAACCCCCTGCAGGTGCTCATGGCCCGCTGCTCAAAAGATGCGCCCTCCCCAAAGCTCCTGCGTCCCGAAATCCCGGACGCCGTCGATGCCATCGCACGCCGTATCACGCTCCGCGATCCCGATGCCCGCTACCAGACACCCGCCGAACTGGCCGCTGCACTCCAACCCCACTGCGCACCACTCACCATCGAAGCCCTCCGACAATGCGCTCGCGAACAGGGAGCCGACGAAGAAGCCATTCTCCTCGATGCCGCCAGCCGCGTCGATCTCTCTGATCCCCAGGACCCCGGCTACCAACAGTTCCTCCGGGAAATGGAGACCGGCGCGTCCGTCGACCTGATGATGACCAACACCCCCTCCGGAGGTGTCACGCTCTCGTCAACTTTTCCCGTCATTCAGGAACGTCGCTCCGTCTCCGGAGAACGCCGATCCAGCGAATCCCTCTCACATCACCGCAGCCGCCGCACCGCAATCCTTTCCGTGCTCATCGCCGCCGGATTCGTCCTTGCCACCGGTGCTTACATCGCTTTCCGGCAGCAAACTTCCACGCCTCCGGCAGTGGCCGAAAAAAACAACGCTGGCAAACAACCCCCGCAGACCACCAAAGAAAGCACCGAACCTCCGTCCGCGACCCTCGCCACCTCCCCCCCATTGCAACTCGCCCCCGGAGACCAACTCGACTACGACCCCGAGTTCGATGGGCCGGCACCCAAAACCCCCGCGTCCGGCGCCCTTTCCTGGAAACTGGTCGCCGGAGCTCCCCCAGGCGTCACCATCGATGCCCGCACCGGGCATATCCGCTGGAAGATCCCCGACAGTCAGTCTAATGGGGCAGTGCCCATCCCGTTCATGCTGATCCACACGGTCGATGGTTCTGAAGCGGTCGTCGCCCACTCCCAGATCGTCGCCTCCATCAAAGCCAGCAGCCCCGAATTCCAGCTTGTGCCCCCCAAGACCATTCGCGCTCGCCCCGGGCAGTCCATCGCCCAGCGCATCGAAGCGGTTCCCATGCCGCAGGCCGACAGCTCCATCAATTTTCGACTCGCCGGAAAGATTCTCGAAGGCATGCAAATCGACGGTCGCGGCGGCGAATTTCGCTGGACACCCGGCGATACTCATGTCGGTACCCACCAGCTGACCATCGAACTGCACGATCCCCAGACCAAAACCACTGTCGCCTCCACCTCTCTCAAAGTCGTCGTCGTCCCCGATATTTACAACCTCCCCAGGCCCCTCGTCGCCGCCCAAAGCGCCACCCCCGGTCAAACGCTGCGAATTCCGCTCTACCCCGATCCCCCACCGCAGGGACTCGGCCAGGTCTTCAACCTGCAGCTTGACACCAACGGACTGCCACCCGGTGTCAGCCTCGAAAATGGCGGCGAAGTGCTCGTCTGGAATGTGCCGGCCGATGCCGCAGGCTCCGTCAAAATCACGCTCAGACCGCAACTGCTCATCGAAGGCATGCGACTGCCGGATAACTTCCAGCCCATTGTTGTGAACATCACCGTCGGCGGCCGCAATAACTCTGCCCCAGCCAATTCCCCGGACCCCGCCGCAGTCGCTGCAGCCGAAAAGGAGATTCTCGAACTTCGCAGCCGAGACCTCAACTCGTCCTCCCGACGTACCGCAACTCTCCGAGAATTCCTCGATAAAGCCGTCCGCCAGCAGCCCCAGGCCGCGGACCTCGCACTCCTCAATATTATCCTCAGCTCCGAAGGCGGTACCAAAGCCGCAGACTCGATCTTCGATGCCGCCAGCCTCCGCCACCAACGCTACGGAACAGATACTCCCCCCGAAATCGTCCGGCTCTGCACCCAACTCAGACCCGGTTCTCTCAACTCCCTCCAGGGAGACCGACTCTCAGAAGCCTGCCTCACACTCGCCGAAATCGCCGCCGCAGCAGAACGCTGGACCGATGTGGTCGAATTCCTTCGCATTCCACTCGAATTCACCAAAAAAGCCGGACGCTCCTCCGTCTTGCCGGATGAATACAGCGACGATCTCACCAAAGCCCAAACGGCCGCAAGGAAGCTCAGCGAAGGCCCCACCGATTCAGCCGACCTGCTCAAACAGGACATCGCCCAGGCACTCAACTCCTGGAAATTTCAGCCGGTCTTCCGCGGGCCACCAGGCCAGGGCCTCTTCACCTTCACCGCCGAACCTGAAAACAGTCCGATCCCCGCGGCCCTGCAGTCTTCCTGGACATTCAAACCCGAACTCGCCGAGCTCGAAGGTCCCCAAAGCGTTTACGGGTTTGGATTTCTTGATCCCGCCCTCAGTGGCCCACACTGGGTCTTCCGAACCCAGATCGCCTCAAATCCCACAAGCTGCCGCTTTGTCCTCGGTACGCCGAACGGTACCAGGATCGACGGCTACCAGCTGATCCTCGAATCCACCGAGTTCGGGCACATCCGGCAGCTTGGGCGTGACACACAAGCCGCGTCCATTCCCCCCGCCACCCTTCCGTCCGGCCCCATTCCACGCTGGAACACCCCCGGCTCCCTGCACGATCTGGAAATCCGCCTTCACGAACGCGAAATTCGAGTCCGCATCGATGGCGCCATCGTCGTCACCACGGCACTCCCCAAACCCCTGCCAGGCCCCGCCGGATTTCTGGCGGCCATGGGAAATGCGGCCGACAGGCCCGTGATCGAACTCCGCCGCCCACGCTTCATTCGGCTCCCCGAAAATCCCTGATCCCCGCCTCACCGGACACCCCCGCTATGGCCGCGCTGGATCCCCGCAGCCTGACACCGGCGACCATCTACCAGCACCTCATTCGGCTTATCATGCCACGCCCCATCGCCTGGGTTTCCACCCTCTCCCCCGGCGGAATCCCAAACCTCGCTCCCTTCAGCTTCTTCACCGGCGTCGGCTCTGTCCCACCCACGCTCGCCTTCTGCCCTGCCAACCGTCGCGACGGACGCCCCAAGGACACACTCGCAAACCTCCTCGCCCAGGGCGAGTTCGTGGTGAATCTTGTCCCGTTCGCACTGGCCGGCCAGATGAACCAGTCGGCCGCTGAACTGGAACCGGAGCAGTCCGAGTTTCTCCATGCCGGACTGGAGACAGCCCCGTCCGCCGTCGTCCATCCCCCCCGCGTGAGGCTGTCACCCGCCAGTCTTGAATGTCGGTTGCTGCACCATCTGCCCCTTGGCACAGGGCCTGGCGGAGCGAATTTGGTGGTGGGTGAAATCGTGCATCTGCACCTGGACTCAGAGATTCTTGATGATCGTGGATTCCCCGACCCCGCCAGGCTCGACCTGATTGGACGTCTTGGCGGCCAGCAGTACTGCAGGACTCGAGACAGTTTCGAGCTTCCACGTCCCGGTTAACAGCCCGACCGGAAAGGGGACATTTGTTCACTTGACATGGAGTGAAACTGTCGAGTTTCTCTGGGGTGGGTGGCTCGCGGCCATTGACTCGCGTCGGGGAGTTCCGATAATGCAGGCAATCGGTTTGGCTGCAAGGCCTGACGGGGTTGGCCTGCAGCCTGGGCAGAACAGGAAAGAACTGCTGCCTGGGAAGTTCCTGTGTGCACCACCTGAACACAGCCCGAAATCTGCCGAAATGTCCAATTAAGTTCTCGAAGTTTCCGCCAAAAGCGTGTAAATTCGGGGTTCCAGGATCCGTGCACACGTCGGAGTGCGTTCATGGTCCTGAACACAAAATCATCAATAAAGCGGGTCCTTAGCCTACGGAGTCAGTCTCGTATGATCACGGCAGAAGCCGAAGCCGAGCGTCTTTACCCGTCCTGTCCTCTTCCCCCTTACACGTACTACCCTGGGTCCGGAATGCCCCATCCGGTCCGTGACCCCCGCGGTCATTGTTACGGCAAAAAGCATGCGTCAGGTGGCGGACCGCGTGCTCTCTGCCATGAAAGCTGGCACCTCAACCGCAATTATCTGCTGGGTCTGGACTATTTCAATCTGGGTTTCTACTGGGAAGCCCATGAGGAATGGGAACGCCTCTGGAGAGTTTCCGGGGCAGACACCACCGTGGGCCGGTTTCTGAAAGGGCTGATCAAACTGGCTGCCGCCGGCGTCAAAGTCCGTGAGCGCAGCATTCATGGCGTCAGACGCCACGCAGCCTCTGCAGGCGAACTCTTCGCCGATGTGGCCGCCGAAGCAGATCTCGACTCCTTCTGCGGTCTGGAATTCATCCGGCTGCAGTTCGCCGCGGACCGCGCCGCCCAGCTGGCTTACAAAAAGCAGCACGTTGCGGGAACACCAGTGCGTGTCTTCCCGTTCATTCTCAAGCCCGAACTCGCTCCCGTCGCCTGACCGACACGCCCACCGGGTGACCCCGAACGGCTTTCAACTATGGTTTTTTTCCCGTTTTAAGCACGTCGTCAGAATCTCCGGCAGCAGAATCGAACTCCAAAAGGACTCGCGGTAATCTGCCGCGAGTCCTTTTGCATTGACACAACCGGAGTGGATCTGGATTCATGAAGATTCTTGTCGTGGGATCAGGTGGTCGCGAACACGCCATCGTGTGGAAACTCAAACAGTCACCGCTGGTGGAACAGGTTTGGTGTGCTCCCGGAAACGCAGGCACTGGTCTTGATGCCGAAAACGTGCCGATCCCCGCAGATGACGTCCCACGGCTGCTGCGGTTTGCCCGCGAACGCGGCATCGATCTCACCGTCGTCGGCCCCGAAGCACCGCTCGTGGCCGGACTCGCCGATGAATTCCGCCGGAACGGCTTCGCAGTGTTTGGCCCCTCCGCCGCCGCCGCGCGACTTGAAGGCAGCAAGGTGTTCACCAAGAAACTCCTTCGCCGCGCCAGCATTCCCACTGCGGATTTCGCGGTCTTCACCCGCTATGCCGATGCCGAACGCTACATCGAGGAAGGCCCCGAACAGCCGCTCGTCGTCAAAGCCGACGGCCTCGCCGCCGGTAAAGGTGTCTATGTTTGTGCCACCCGCGCCGAAGCCAAAGCCGCCGCCCGCTCAATGCTCGTCGACCGCATCTTCGCGGCGGCCGGAAATCAGGTGGTCATCGAAGAATGCCTCGTGGGGCACGAAGCCAGTATCCTCGCCATCATCGACGGCGATACCATCGTTCCGCTCGACTCTGCTCAGGACCACAAACGCGCCCACGACGGCGATCGCGGCCCCAACACAGGTGGCATGGGCGCCTACTCGCCCGCTCCCGTGGTGACTCCGGAAATCATGGACGAAATCGTCCGCCGCATTCTGGTGCCCACTGTCCACACCATGAAGGTCGAAGGGCATCCATTCAACGGAGTCCTCTACGCCGGCCTGATGCTCACACCCGCCGGCCCCAAAGTGCTCGAATTCAACGTCCGCCTCGGGGACCCCGAAACACAGCCCGTCCTGATGCGGCTCAAATCAGACCTCGCCCACGTGCTCCACCTCGCCGCTCACGGTCGCCTTCACGAACTGGAATCGCTCGAATGGGACCCTCGGCCCGCCGTCTGCGTCGTCATGGCCTCTGCGGGCTACCCAGGCGACTACCGCACCGGTCATCCCATCAGCGGACTTGAAAACGCCGGTCGCGTCCCCGACGCCAAAGTCTTCCACGCCGGCACCGCTGTCAAAGACTCTGATGTCGTCAACACCGGCGGCCGAGTCCTTGGAGTGACCGCCTGCGGAGATACCATTGCCGCCGCCAGAGCCCGCGCCTATGAGGCTGTGGATCACATCAGCTGGAACGGGGCCTGGTGCCGCCGCGATATCGCTGCCAGGGCTGAAACCGACCGTTAAGAACAACCAGTCCCATCACGGCCAGTAAGCTTCACCGGCTTCAGCCCCCGACGCCTGACCCAGCCAGACAGCCAGATCCTGCTGCAGCAGCAGCAGGTTCTGAAACCGCTGCCAGGCAAACACCACGCTCCTGCGATCTTCATCCGTCTCCCGCGCGTCGTTGATGATCAGCTGCAGGATCTCGTGGACATACATGAGCAGATCAGACATGCGGGCACGCTGCAGCGGACTTAGGCCATCCGGCAGCGGTGGACGCTCGCCACAAAACAGCGGCAGCATTCCCTGGTCAACATCTCCGGCAGCACCCGCCATGGCTCCCGGAATTTCTGAAGCTTCACCCGCCGCCGATCGCTGTCGCGGCAGCATCGGAATCCCCAGATTCCTCGCCCGTTCACGGATCTCTTCCAGACTGCCAAACAGCAGCGTGCAACGACCCAGCTGCAGCTGGTCGCCCGGCCGCAGCACGCGAATCTGCACCGGATGACCGTTGATCCGGCTGCCGTTGGTGCTGTTCAGGTCCGTAAACAGGATCGCCCCCTGATCCTCCTGCAGCTTGGCATGCAGACGACTGATCCGTTCATCATTCAGCTGCACCGTATTGACTTCCTCGCGACCGATCGTAACGGGGGTCGACAGATTGCGAAAAACCCGCCCCCGTTCGAGCCCTTCCAGAACGCTGAGAGTCACCAATGCCATACATCAGCTGCTTTGCTGAGGAAATCCGTGCGTACCCGTTTTTACATCGCTGAAGACTAGGCGACACCGCACCCAGGAAACAAACAAAACGAGCCCGGAAAACTGGAATTCGATAAAAAGTCACCCAGCCACATTCCCGAGGCTGGTCTCAGAGGTTGCTGACGGCTGGATTACAGGCCACTCCCGCGATATGCTCCCCTCTACCCCACCGCAACCCATTCGCAGGGCTGATCGCCCCCATCGCTCAGGAAGACCTCAATGCTCGCCTTCCAGAAACTGCTTGTCGCCAATCGATCTGAAATCGCCATCCGCGTCTTCCGCAGCGCCTCCGAACTGGGCATCCGCACCGCCGCCATCTACTCCCACGAAGATCGCTACGCCCTGCACAGATTCAAAGCTGATGAAGCCTGGCGCGTCGGCCGCCCCGGCGAACCCATCCGCTCCTACCTCGACATCAATTCCATCGTCGGTCTTGCCAAAGACATCGGCGCGGACGCCATTCATCCCGGGTACGGCTTCCTGTCAGAACGCCCTGAGTTCGCCGCAGCCTGTGCTGCTGCCGGAATTCGCTTCGTTGGTCCCTCCGTCCACTGCCTTGAATCGCTCGGCGACAAAACGGCCGCCCGCAACATCGCCATCGCTGCCGGCGTCCCGGTCCTCGGCGGCACCCACCAGTCAATCGAATGCGTCGATGAAGCCAGACGGCTCGCCGAAGAAATCGGCTTCCCGGTCATGATCAAAGCCGCCAAAGGCGGTGGAGGTCGCGGCATGCGCGC
This sequence comes from Planctomycetaceae bacterium, assembly GCA_040382995.1. GTDB lineage: Bacteria > Planctomycetota > Planctomycetia > Planctomycetales > Planctomycetaceae > SXXK01. The sequence continues at coordinate 8,720 of JBEIEK010000034.1, read as the reverse complement.
CGTCAAAACCGCAGCCGAATTCGATCAGGCGTTCGAATCCGCCCGCAACGAAGCCCGGACCGCCTTCGGCAGCCCCGAAGTCTTCATCGAAAAATTCATCAGCCGCGCCAAGCACATCGAAGTGCAGCTGCTCGGAGACGAACACGGAAACCTCGTGCACCTCTACGAACGTGACTGCTCCGTCCAGCGCCGGCACCAGAAAGTCGTCGAACTCGCCCCCGCCCCCAACCTCAGCCCGGTCCTCCGCGACGGTATCCTCGAAGCCGCTCTCCGCATCGGCCGCGCCGTGAACTACTCCTGCGCCGGCACCGTCGAATTCCTCGTCGATGTCGAAGCCGAAAAATTCTACTTCATCGAAGTCAACCCGCGAATTCAGGTGGAACATACCGTCACCGAGGAAATCACGAATATTGACATCGTCAAATGTCAGATCCTCGTCGCCCAGGGAATGCCGCTGTCCCACGAAGACATCGGACTGGGAAGCCAGTCCAATGTGCGACTCAGCGGGTTCGCAGTGCAGTGCCGAGTCACCACGGAAGACCCCGCCAAAAACTTCATGCCCGACTACGGTCGCGTCACCCACTACCGCTCCGCCGGCGGCATGGGCATTCGACTGGATGCCGGCAGCGCCTTCAGCGGCGCCGTCGTCAACCCCTTCTACGATTCGCTGCTCACCAAAGTCACCACCCGCGGCCGACGCTTCGTCGATGCCATCAGCCGCATGGAACGCACTCTTCGCGAATTCCGCATCCGTGGCGTTAAAACCAACATCCCATTCCTCTCCCGCGTCATGGCGCACCCGACCTTCGTCGCCGGTGACTGCACCACGCGCTTCATCGACGAAACCCCGGAACTGTTCCACTTCGAGGAACGCAGAAACCGCGCCACCAGACTGCTCACCTACCTCGCCGAAACCATCGTCAACGGCAACAGCCTCGTCCGCGGCCGTCCCAAATCCCAGCGACGCACCCCGGCCCCCGTGCCCACTGTGCCCCGCGGAGCTGAACCACCACCAGGCACTCGTACCCTCTTCAAAAAAATCGGTGCCCCCGCCTTCTCCCGCTGGATCCTCGACCAAAAACCTCTCCTGCTCACCGACACCACATTCCGCGATGCCCACCAGTCACTCCTGGCCACCCGCATGCGCACCTTCGATCTGCTCCAGATCGCCGATGCCTACGCCCACTTCTGCCCCGAACTGTTCAGCATCGAAATGTGGGGCGGAGCCACCTTCGATACCTCCATGCGATTCCTCCGCGAATGCCCCTGGCAGAGACTAGTTCAACTCCGCGAACGCGTCCCCAATATCCTCTTCCAGATGCTCCTGCGGTCCTCAAACGCCGTTGGCTACACCAACTATCCCGATAACGTCGTCCGCACCTTCGTCAAAGAAGCCGCCGATGCCGGCATCGATGTCTTTCGCATCTTTGACTGCCTCAACTGGCTTCCCAATATGCAGGTGGCCATGGAAAGCGTCATTGAAGCCGGTGGGATCTGTGAAGCGGCCATCTGCTACACCGGCGATATCACCAACCCCTCACGCACGAAGTACAGCCTCAGCTACTACGTGAATCTCGCCAAAGAACTCGAACGCATGGGTGCCCACATCCTCGCCATCAAGGACATGGCAGGACTCTGCAAATCGTCCGCCGCCGCACAGCTCATCCGCGCACTCAAACAGGAAATCAGCATCCCCATCCACTTCCACACCCACGACACCGCCGGGATCCAGGCGGCCGCCATCTTCGAAGGCTCCAACCACCAGCTCGATATCGCAGACGCCGCCATGGCGCCCCTCTCCGGCGGTACCTCCCAGGTCAACCTCAACACCCTCGTCGAAATGCTCCGCTTCGGCCCCCGCGACTCCCAGCTCAACTCTGATCGACTCGATCAGATCGCCGAATACTGGCGCGCCGTTCGCGAATTCTACACCCCCTTCGAAAGCGTCGCGCTCGCCGCCACCGCCGACCTCTACCGCCACGAAATGCCCGGCGGACAATACACAAACCTCTTCGAACAGGCCCGAGCACTCGGACTGGCCGATCGCTGGCCCGAAGTCTGCCAGCTCTACGCTGACGTCAACCAGCTCTTCGGCGATATTGTTAAGGTCACTCCCACCAGCAAATCCGTGGGCGATATGGCCCTGTTCATGCTCGCCAACAATCTCACCTGCGAAGATGTGCTCAATGACAACCGCGATATCTCTTTCCCCGGAAGCGTCATCGATCTCATCAGCGGTGGCATGGGACAGCCTCCTGGTGGCTTCCCGGAAGCCGTCAAAAAACGCATCCTCCTCGACAAACCCGAATTCACCGGAAGACCCGGTGAAACACTGCCCCCCGCAGACCTCGATGCCGCACGTGCCAAAGTCGCCACACTGCTTGGAAAAGTTCCCAGCGGACGCGAAGTCATCTCCTGGCTGCTCTACAGCCGCGTCTTCGAGGAGTTTGCGGCACACCAGGATGCGTATGCCGATGTGAGCATTCTGCCGACACCCAACTTCTTCTTCGGGCTCGAAACCGGTGAAGAAATCGCCGTCGATATCGAACCCGGTAAAACGCTCATCATCCGCCTGCTCACCGTCAGCGACCCCCACGCTGATGGCACCCGCACCGTGTTCTTCGAACTCAACGGACAACCACGCGAAATCACCGTTATCGATACCTCCATCGAAGCCTCCACCGCCTCCAGACTCAAAGCCGATCCCGCCATCGCCGGACAAATCGGTGCCACCATGCCCGGAATGGTTGTCAACGTCGCCGTCCGCGCCGGAGAACGCGTTCGCAAAGGCCAAAAACTCATCAGCCTCGAAGCCATGAAAATGGAAACCGCCGTCAATGCCGAACTCGATGGCACCATCCGCGAAGTCTCCGTTCAACCCGGCTGCCGCGTCGAAACCGGAGACCTGCTGCTGATCATCGACCCCGCCTGATTCAACAACCAACAACCAACAACCGACAACCGACAACCGACAACCGACAAACATGGCCGCTCCCCAGATCAACGCCAATCCCCGTACGCCCGCAGTTCCACTCACTCCGGAACTGCTCAATCGCATCCACCACGGCGACTGCCTCGAAGCGCTCGCACGTTTCCCCGACCAGTCCGTCCACCTCGCCTTCGCCGACCCGCCATTCAACATCGGGTACGACTACGACGAATACAAGGACCGCCTTGAGGAAGACCAGTACATCGACTGGTGCACGCGCTGGATGCAGCAACTCCATCGCGTGCTCATTTCCACCGGCACCTTCTGGCTGGCCATCGGCGACGAATACGCAGCCGAATTGAAAGTGGCCGCCAAAAAAATCGGCTTTCACACCCGCAGCTGGGTGATCTGGTACTACACATTCGGAGTGCACTGCAAGTACAAGTTCACTCGCTCCCACGCTCACCTGTTTCACTTCGTCAAAGACCCGCATAGTTTCACGTTCAACCATACCGACATTCGCGTCCCCTCCGCCCGACAGCTCGTTTACGGCGACAAACGCGCCGAAAGCTCAGGACGACTCCCCGACGACACCTGGATCCTCAGGCCCCAGGACATCCCGGAATCATTTACCGAGGACGAAAGTACATGGTACTTTCCCCGAGTTGCCGGGACTTTCAAGGAACGCGCCGGCTACCACGGCTGCCAGATGCCCGAACAGCTCCTGGCCCGCATCATCCGCGCCTGTTCTGCTCCCGGTGACGTTGTCCTCGACCCCTTCGCCGGCAGCGCCTCCACGCTCATCACCGCCAAAAAACTAGCGCGGCACTTCGTCGGCTGCGAACTCTCTCAGGAATACTCCACCCAGGGAACAGCGCGACTGGAGCAGGTCAACGAGGGTGATCCGCTTGTTGGTGCGGAAAATCCACTCCTCAGTGCCCCATCCACGGCCGCTGGAAAACGCCTGGACGAAAGAAAACCACCCCGAAAAATCTTCAATAAGCGACCAAAAACTCCGCCGGAAACTCCGTCGAATCCGGGGCTGTTCAAGGACTAACCCACACTTTCCTCAGCCCAAATCCGCCCTCGCCGCATGCTCTTGTCCCTAAAAAACCAAAAACCATCGAAAAAAGCCGACAAAATCACGAACGTTTTGTCCGGAATCGACGTGAAACCGTTAGATTGCTCAATTGGATCCCCGACAGTAAGATCCATCGGGATTTCTGATATCTCCGGCCCGGCAGGTTCGTCGCAGCCAAATGATTTCAGCGGGATTCTCGCAGGAGTGTTCACATGAGTACAATTCCTGGGACCATGAACGGCAGTGCTGCCACCAGCCCCGCCAGTGACACCCTCGCCGACGAATCCCTCCAGGACTCCCCACTCTGGTCCCTCTTCGATGCCGTGCCGGCCTGGGGCGTCAGCGTACTGGTGCATGTGGGCATCTTTCTCGTGCTCCTCACCATCACCCTCCCCGAAATCATCATCCCCGAATTCAATCTCTCCTCTGTCGCCGAACAGGAAGAAATCCGCGTCGAGGAATACGTGCTCGACTCCACTCCCACCGAAGAAATGGGCAGCATGAGCAACCTGAATATTCAGGGGGCCTCCGCCGCCATCGCCCAAACCAAAGGGCTCGATAACCACGTCGAACAGATCGACCGCATCGAACAGGACATCGTCAACCCGAAGATTGAGCTCTACGAAGCCGTCACCATGCCCAGCGAAGCCCAGACGCTGGAAAACATCGACCTCACCGGCACCACCGAACACCCGGGTGGCACCGCCGGGGCCGTCGACCGCATGACTCTCGAAATTGCCGCCTCGCTCCGCCAGCGCCGCACAATCCCCGTCTGGCTCTTCGACGAATCCATCTCCCTCGAATCCCGCCGCGAAGAAATCATCGCCCGCTTCGAAAATATCTACCGCCAACTGGGGCTGATGGATGACATCGACACCAAAGAAGCCCTCCGCACCGGCATCGTCGGCTACGGCAAGGATGTCCACGTCCTCGTCCCGGAACCCTCCGCCGACATCAACGAACTCAACAAAGCCGTCAAGTCCATCACCAGCGACGTCACCGGCGTCGAAAACGTCTTCGCCGCCATCAACACCGCCATCAAACAGTACGCACCCGTTCGCAAAAAAATGCGGGCCAACATGATGTTCATCATCGTCACCGATGAACGCGGTGACGACTTCGGTGGCGACAGCTACTCCGTTCTCGAAGAAACCGTTCGCAAACTCACCCGCGAAGGCATCCGCGTCTACTGCATCGGCAACTCGTCCCCCTTCGGCCGCCAGAAAGGCTACGTCCGCGTCAAGTGGAAAGCCGAAGACGGCACTGAATTCGACGAAGACATCCCCGACGCCGATCAGGGACCCGAAACTCCACTCGCAGAAGGCCTCACACTCCCCTTCTGGACCGCTCAGGCCCAGCAACTCGACCGCATGTCCTCCGGTTACGGCCCCTACACCCTCTCCAGACTCTGTGCCGAAACCGGCGGCATCTTCTTCGTCGCCGATGACACCACCCAGAAAAAATGGCCCGCTCAGGTCATGCGACAGTACGCTCCGGACTACCGCCCCGGCAACGAATACCGCAAACAGGTCCAGACCAACCTCGCCAAACAGTCGCTCATCGCCGCCGCACAACTCGCCGTCAACGAACGAGTCCCCGTCCCGCAACTCAATTTCCAGGCCAACAACGACAACATCCTCCGCGAACAAATCACCGAAGCCCAAAAACCACTCGCCGTCCTCGACTACTTCCTCGCCCGCGTCCACGAAGCACTCGAAGCCGGCGAAAAACACCGCGACAAACTCGATACCGACCGCTGGCGTGCCCAGTATGACCTCGCCATGGGCCGAGTACTCGCCATGCGAGTCCGCGCTTTCGGCTACAACGCAGTGCTCGCCGAAATGAAGTCCAACCCCCGCCGCTTCGAGAAAGCCGGCAGCAATCAATGGAACCTGGACCCCTCCGACAAAATCGAAGGCGGTGCCAACATCCGCAAAATGCACGATAAAGCACTCGTCTACCTCAACCGCGTGATCGATGAACATCCCGACACGCCCTGGGCCTTCCTCGCCAAAATGGAACTCAGCGATCCGCTCGGCTGGCAGTGGCGCGAAGGACAAATGGAAGTTCCTCAAATGGGCGGTGGCGGAAACAACGCACGCGCCCCACAGTTCGCCCCCGAGGAAGAAGAACGCCGCCGCCAACAGCGCGAAATGCAACGCAAACGCGAAGCCTCCCGACCCAAAGTCTGATCCCACCCCGCGCCCAGGTCGCGCAACGGCCCAAGCCGCCAGCCCCGGAGCCGCGACCGTCAGGGAGTGCTACCGCACCTCCCCTCATCTTCTCCCCCAAGTGCGTTGACCTCCTGGCAAGAGCAGGTGCCGGGATGGCGAAGCCCGTATGGCGAAACGGTGTTCAGAACAACTGATGTCGAACTCGGGATCCGCCCCACCATGACAAGGCGTGCAGTGGATGTCAATCCCCCGGTAACGGTGCGTGCCAGCGCGGCCAGTCCTGCCCATAGTCGCGTTTCGCTCCGCCGAAACGGACACCCCGACGGGCCGTCACGGGGGTCTGACTAAGATTCCGCCTCACATGCCAGATCGGCAGAACATGGAAGCCAGCCATGCGCGTCACTGCAGAAGGGGCCCGATGCCTTGCGGCCGGCGATGGCGTCCGACTCCCTCACGGTCGCGACTCGATACTCACTCGCTTTCGCCAGACAAATCGCCCCCGCTCGGCCGCTTCAGTCACGCTTCTTCAGCACAAAAACAGCATCCCCCAACTCGTCGTTCAGCGGTAACGGATCCGTGGGGTCGTAGCAGAAATCGAACACACCGACCAACTCCAGTTCCGGGACGCTTTTCAGCAGCCTGCGGAATTGGTCCGCGCGGTAGATCCGCAGTCGATGTTCAGCCTGAAAGCGACGGATGCGACCGGATTGCGTGGCCTTGAGAGAAAACCGCAGCAGTTCCTGACGCTTGCGACGAGAGAATTCAAGGACTCGAATGGTGGTGGTCAGTCTCAGGCGACCGCGGTGAACGGTCCAGCGTTCGCAGTCGAATTCCTCGGCGTCGGGAGGAAGCAGATGAAAGCCCAGCACGTAGACACCGCCCGGCTGCAGGTGGGCGGCGACGCACTGCAGGTGCTGTCGAGCATCGGCTTCCGTGAGCAGATGCCGGAAGGTGTTGACAAGGCAGTGCACGAGCTGAAACGGACCGGGGAAACTGAAGTCCCGCATGTCCTGTTGCTGAATGTCGGCTGTCAGCTTCAGGCGTTTCAGGCGTTGTTGCACGCAGCGAACGCATTGCAGATTCAGATCGATGGCGGAAACTTCCCAGCCTCGGCGAAACAGTTAAATAACCTGCCGGCAAACCCCGCATCCGATTTACAGCTTGCGGGGAGTGGCTGTGTTGAGGTGTTGACGGGAGACGGCAGTGAGGAAATCGGCTTCAGGGCGAGTTTCGTCGTGGAAGGCGAGATCCCAGAGTCGCGGTGCGTCGTAGGGATCTGTCATTCGGTGATGATGTCGCGAACCGTTTTCCCGCTGGGGATCATTGGGAGCACGTGTTCCTGGTACGGGCAGATCACGTCGAGCAGGTAGGGGCCGTTGTGGGCCAGCATTTCAGCGAGTGCCTTGGGGAATTCGGCACGGCTGCGAACCTGGCGGGCACGAATCCCGTAGCCCTCTGCGATCCGGACAAAGTTCGGGAACGTATCCTGAGGCATGGTGCCATCACCCTGCCCAAGCGCCTCAGGGTGGTCAACCGGGCCGAGGTACGTATGGGCACGACGACCTGACATAAAGCGGTCTTCCCACTGCACGACCATCCCGAGATGCTGGTTGTTGAGCAGCAGGATTTTGACGGGAAGCTTTTCGCAGTGGAGTGTAGCGAGTTCCTGAATGTTCATCTGGAAGGAACCATCGCCGTCGATGTCGATGACGAGCGAATCAGGATGGGCGGTCTGGACACCCATGGCTGCCGGGAGTCCGAAGCCCATGGTGCCAAGGCCAGAGCTGCTGAGCCAGCGGCGAGGTTTGTCGAATTTGTAAAACTGAGCGGCCCACATCTGGTGCTGACCGACACCCACAGCGACGTAGGTGTCCCTGTTCTGGGTCTGACGCCAGAGTTCTTCGATGGCGTATTGCTGGAGAATGCTGTCACCCGGGCAGGAATAGCTGAGCGGATAGGCGGCTTTCCACTGAGCGATTTGCTGGTGCCATTCGCTGAGGTCCGGGATGTCTTCGTCTGTGAGTGCGGCGTTGAGCGCGGCGAGTGCTTCGCGGACATCGCCGTGCACCGGGATGTGGGCTTCCTTATTCTTGTGAATTTCGGACGCGTCGATGTCGATGTGCACGATCTTTCCGTGCTTGGCGAACTCGGCCAGTTTCCCGGTGACGCGGTCGTCAAACCGCACGCCGAACGCCAGCAGCAGGTCGGACTGATCGACGGCGAAGTTGGAGTAGACGGTTCCGTGCATCCCCAGCATGTGCAGGGACTGCGGATGGGTGCCGGGAAACACACCCAGTCCCATCACGGTCATCGCCACCGGAATCCCGGTGCGAAGCGCGAAGCGGGTGAGTTCTTCGGAGGCGTTGCTTTGGATACAGCCACCCCGACATACAGCACCGGACGCTTGGCGCGGCGAACGGCCGCAATGATCTGGCGGACCTGTTCAGGAGCGACGGGACGCACCTGGGGACGGTACCCGGGCAGGTTCATTGGGGGGTCGAAGTCGACATCTTCGAGCGGCAGAGAATCCAGTTGG
>JBEIEK010000033.1:0-28754 GCA_040382995.1 Planctomycetaceae bacterium | reverse complement strand
GCTTCTTCTTCCTCGACTACTTCCTCGGCAGCTTCCTCTTCCTCCACAGGCTCTTCAGCTGCCTCTTCTTCGTGAGCTTCCTCTTCGGCACCCTCTTCAGGTGCTTCTTCGCGAGGTGGCTTCACTTTGCGGTCGATCAGGTGCTTCTTATTCTCCGGAACGTCATCGGCATCCGGAGTCGGCAGGCTGATGGGCTCCTGATTTGGGTTGTCAGAACCAGCACCTTCAGCGTCACCAATCTCCTCCGCAACCGGCTCCACTCCCACCACTGGATCAGAAGCAGGCTCTTCTGCGACTGGTTCCTCGATGACGGGTTCCGCCATGACGGGCTCTTCAACAGCAGGTTCCTCCGGCAATTCACCACCAATTGCAGGCTCCTCGGCGACGGGCTCCTCGGCGACTTGCGCCTCGGGTGCGGGAGCAGCGAGTGCAAGTCCGTCTCGAAGAACTGTCTGGAAGTCTGTGAAGGGGGTGCCACCGCTCCGCCCGGTTGCCGGGAGGACGACGAAGCGATCGAGTGCGGCGAGAGGCGTGACAGCCCCCGGACCGTCTGGCAGGAGCAGTTCAGGATGATCGAAGGGAGCCGCCTGAACGCGAACGCGTTCGTCGGTCAGGTGCTTCATAAACTCGACGACAGCGGCGATGCCTTCGGGATTATTTTGCAGAACAGGAATCCCCTGCACCCCAGGAGAGAGGTCCTGAATGTTCTCGTGGAAGAAGTCCGCACCGCGAGCATAAAATTCGACCACTTCCTCGAGCGACTTCATGCCACCATTGTGCATGTAAGGACCGGTCAGCTCAATGTTCCGCAGAGAAGGTGATTTGAAAGCACCATCTACCGTAACACGAGCCTGTGGGGTGACTGTAAATCGGCTGTCTCTGTTCCGCCCACTCTGCTCCTGGCGGGTGTAGGAGAGTGGGCCGAAATTAGGATGCGAGGCTCCAAGACCGAGATCCTCAAAAGTCTGGCGAACTCCGATGTTGTAGAACCCCTTGTCATAGAAAGAGGGTCCCTTGGGAGAGGGCATGAACTCGATTGATGAGCCTTCGCGGCCGGGATTCGCTGGGCGAACGTGGCTAACGGTGGCACCTGCGAACTCGGAGCCGGCGTGGCAGTCGATGCAGCGACCTTCATTCATAAAGATCGACAGCCCAACGCGTGCCTGAGGGCTGAGAGCGGCTTCGTTCCCACGGGAAAATGCATCGAAGGGCGTCTGGTCTGAGATCAGCGTTGCTTCGTACAGCATCACTGACAGGCCCCAGAAGAGCGAGAAATTGGCTTCCATCTGGGTGTGACCATCAGCAGTGATCTGAGTACCGGACCACCATTCCGGTCGGAAGGCCGCACGGATCAGGCTGGCGTAGCCTGCGGTGGCCGCGTCGAGTCCTTTCCCGGAGTGATCTCTGTAGGCAGCAAGAACGCTGTCGTTGGCGTCGACTCGCTGGAGTGCCAGCGGCCGAAGGGAAAGCATTTTACGCCCTACATCCGGGAACGAACGTCCAAGCCAGCTCATTTCGACATGGCTGTCAACCGGCCCCACGGCCTGGGAGGCAAGGGTGGCGTTATCGAGCAGAATGCGGACAGGCTGGAGGCTGCCATTCGGGTTTGCACGAAGAACTCGGGCGTCTGGATCAAGATCGCCGAACTCATTCACTCCGTTAAAGTATCTGCTTGCGCGACCGTCCCAGAATGTGCGGTCGAGGAAAACAGCATTGATTGGTGTCGGCGAATTGCGGCCCGTTGTCTGGCGCACGCTGGAGCCTGTGATTTCAAACAGCGGGTTGGAGCGTTTTTCGCCCTTGTCAACATCGCTGCCTTCGGTAATGCCCTTGAAAAGCTGAGAAACAACGCCTTCGGAGCCCACAACCTCGAGGGTGTCGAACACCACCTTATTAGTCGTTTCGTTCTTCGGGACCAGTGGATTTTCGAGGCGATGAAATGGGAAGTCGGTTTCCTTCAGACCTTTGGCAGGTCCGCGGAACCGTGCGGCTGCAGCAGCATTGAGATCGCTGCTTTCCGTTCGCTGCGGACCAAAGGCGCCACCGGGTGCACCGGGGTTGAGCATGTTGGCAGTTCGCACGTCCGTACCGGCGTGCCAGTGGCACGATGCGCACGCGGTTCGACCATCACCACCAACCTGCATGTCCCAAAAAAGAGTTTTGCCGAGAGCGATCGCTTTTTCACGATCCTGTACGAAATCCACAAGGTTCTGGGGAGTGGGGACCGGGACCGAACTGAGCGGCCCCGGGATCTGCACCGGGCCACGGATTTCAACCGCGGTGATCAGTGCACCATCGACGATACCAGCGTTGTCTGAGGACAATCGCAGGCCCGTTTTAAGACCCGTACCGAGGAAATCTGCAGAGAACACCTGCCACTGCGGGTTGGATTTTGACCAGCCTGCGGGGCGAGTGAGCGTCCAGGAGACCTTTTGGGTACCGAACCGCAGACTGACACTGCGTGGAGCGTCTGGATTGGTGGTCCAGTTGCCTGACATGAGCACAGAAACGGTGTATCGACCGCTGCTGATCGTGTCGATGGATTGAAAGATTGAACCAGAGCGGGTTCCGTTGAGATCGACGACGTTGCCAATGCCACCCGGAGTTGCGAATTCGCCGACGTGCAAACCCACATTTCCGAGGTCGACAGTCCATGCACCGAACTTACCGGGGGCAGCGACCAGCCGTGAGGACGTGGCCGCACCGCCGCTGGTGAAATCACCGTCCTGGGCAAGGTTTCTGAGAACAAGTGGAACAGTGGCAGGAACGTCCTGAGCCACCGAGGACGAAGCCGAGACGAGCAAGCCGAGCGCGGTTGCCGTACAGACTTCGGCGAGCCGCCCGAGGGGGCGGCTGAGGCCAAACAAGGTGCGAAGCATAGAGCCTCCTGAGGGGCACTGATCACAGTGCGGGAACGAGAGAGAGGGGAGAATTCAAACGTTTCAGGCAGGCCTACGGAGTGCAGGCCGGTTCAGGATACCTGGTGCCAGTCACCGCAGACCGCTGCAAAAGAAGCGACCCGGGATGAAGCAGCAAAGACCTGTGCCCGGCAGATCCGTGGGCGACGGTGCCAGCAGCCTGATTTCGACATCCGATCAGAATCAGTTGTCCCATCTGCGTAAACAGGGTGGGCGTGCAGCATAGCAATGGGTTTACACTAAAAACGCAAAGTGCATGCCAGTCGCGAAACGCCAACAATTACTGCTCGACAGATGGGCCCTGAGCTCTCTCCGTTTCACGAAATAACCTCAAAAACGCAGTCTTTTTCCCCCTTTTTGGACGCTCACCAGCGAGAGTCGCGTTTCCGAATCCTGCGAGTCAACGATGCGACAGCAGAATGTCGTGTTTCATTTGCTTTACACATTGTACATCTCGGTGTGTTCGGCGGCTTACAGCGAGCCGCACAGTTAAGCCGCAACGTGAGGCCACAGGAAACGAAAACAGGTCGTCGCTGTGAGGCGACGACCTGTTTATGCTGGAGGTGGATGATTACTGGGCCCGGATTCAGCGGTCTTGCCGCGTCAGGTTATTCAACAAACGACTCTTCAAGGGCCGGTTCCTCGAGCGACGGCTCAGCGACGGCCGGCTCTTCTGAAGCCGTTTCGTCGATTACTGGATCAGCATGGCCTGCTGGTGCTCCATCAAGAATCAGCCCATACCTGAGGGCGTGTTCGAAGGATTTCAGCGGAGCCCCGCCCGTCGCTCCGGTTTCCGGCAGTCGGAGCAGTTTATCTGTTGCCGCAGATCCCACGGGAATGTTGTGGCCATTTGGAAGGTAAATTTCAGGATGGTCGAAGGGGGCTGCCTGGTACTTTACCCTAGGGTCTGTGAGGTGCAGCATGAATTCGACAACAGCGGCGACGCCGTCGGGGTTCCCCTGGAGTTCAGAGATTCCGTTGACATCCGGATCGAGGTCATTGAGATTGGCGTGAAAAAAGTCCGCGCCGCGGGTGTAGAACTGAACGACTTCCTCCAGCGACTTCATGCCACCGTTGTGCATGTAGGGGCCGGTCAGTTCGATATTTCGGAGCGTTGGAGTTTTGAAGGCCCCGTCAACAGTGACACGGGCTTCAGGGTTGATGGACTTCACGGGGTCTGGATTGCGGCCGTTCTGTTCCTGACGGCTGTAGGAGAGTGGTCCGAAGACTGGATGTTTTGTTCCAAGCCCGAGGTCTTCATGAGTGGGGCGGACGCCGATGTTGTAGAATCCACCGTCGTAGTAGGCTATGCCTTTCTCCATCGGCATGAATTCAATCAGACCACCGTTCCCAAGGACGCCACGGAGCTTGCTGACTGTGGCACCGGCAAACTCCGGCCCCCCGTGGCAATTGATGCATTTTCCCGAACCGAGGAAGATCTTCATGCCTTCCTTCGCCTGCGGGCTCAGGGCTTGTTCGTTTCCGCGGGCAAAGTGGTCGATTGGAGCCTGGTCAGAGACCAGCGTCGACTGATACATCATCAGAGCGAGGCCCCAGTAAAGGGAGAAGTTGGCTTCCATCTGTGTATAGCCGTCAGCGGTGATCTTTTTCGACGACCACCATTCCGGCCGAAAGGCGGCTCGAATGAGGGCCGCGTAACTGGCCTTCATGGTATCGAGCCCCTGACCGGATGCATGTCTGTAGGAGCCAAGAACACTGTCGTCGGATGCGATTTTCTGCAGAGCGAGGGGCCTGAGGGCGAACATCTTGCGCCCCACCTCTGGAAAGGACCGTGCCAACCAGCTCATTTCCACGGAGCTGTTCACTGGTCCGACGGCCTGAGACGCCAGCGCAGCATTATCCAGCAGGATTCGCACGGACTCCAGATCACCGCTGGCGGTGGCTCGCAGCACTTTTGCGTTGGGGTCCAAATCCCCGAACTCGTTGACACCATTGAAATAACGATTGGCCCTTCCATCCCAGAATGAGCGATCGAAGAACACTGCATTGATGGTTGTGGGTGCATTGCGACCGGTCACTTGGCGCAGGTTGGCGCCATGTACCTGAAAAATTGGGTCGATCCGAACAACTCCAGCATCAACCGGGCTGCCCTCGACAATTCCAAGGAAATTCCTGGCGGTGACCCCCTGAGAGCCTGTGACTTCCTGAGTGTCCGAGACGACCGGGTTGTCCGGAGTCGGGTCTCCATGATAGTTTCCGGGCTGCAGTGGGTTCTGGAGTCGGTGGAAGGGATAGTCCTCAGACTTGACCACTTGGTTGGGCCCGCGGAAATTGCTGATGGCTTTAGCCCTCAGCTGATGACTCTCGGCGGATTGAGGGCCGAAAGCGCTTCCCGGAGCACCTGGGTTGAGGGTATTCTGGGTGCGAATATCTGCTCCGGCGTGCCAGTGGCAGGAGGCACATGCTGTTTTTCCATCACTGCCAACCTGCATATCCCAAAACAGTGCTTTACCAAGAGCGATCGCCTTTTCGCGGTCCTGCACGTATTCGGCGAGGTTTGGCGGCAGTGGGACAGGAATGGAATCCAGCGGCCCCGGAACGCCAGTTGATGCCCGTACGTCGACCCGGCAAATCACAGCCCCATCGGGCATGCCCGGGGAATCCGAACTGAATCGCACCCCGGTAGTGGTTGCGGTTGCCGTGAACTCGGCTGAACGAGCCTGCCACTGCATATTTGTCTTTGACCAGCCAGCAGGTCGACTCAGGGTCCAGGAGACTTTTTCGTTTCCGAAGCGCAGCGACATCGCTCTGGGTCTGTCCGGGTTGGTGTTCCAGTTTCCGGACACCAAAAACCGAACCGTGTACTTTTTGCCGGGAACTGTGCTGATCGACTGATACAGCGAACCGGACCTTGTGCCGTTCAGGTCGATGACATTTCCCAGGCCATCCGGCGTATCAAACTCGCCCACGTGCAGTCCCACGTTGCCGAGGTCGACTGTCCATGGACCAAACTTTTTGGGGGCAGCCAGCAGCGAAGATCCAGGCGTGAAAGCCGTTTCGTTAAAATCACCGTCGATGGCAAGGTTTCGCTTCAGACTCAGCGGCGTATCCGCCGGATCCTGAGCCGCGAGTTGTGCGTCACCGCTGGCCAGTCCGAGGATGGCAGCGGCCGCCATCGCCCCCCGAAGTGCTCTGACACGACTGTTTAAACTGAGAAACTGAAAGAACATACGCCCCCCCCTGAAAACTGTTAGAGCAACTTCAAGTTGAATTTGAACACGTGGTCGGAAGTTCAGAATCAGTAGTCAGACCACGTCGGAGGACGGTTAGGCAAAGTTTGTACCGCCACGAGGTGGAGGCAAACTCGCTGCGAATCAGCAACTTTGTGTTGATTTTTGGCGACGTAAGCCCTGCGGCTGATGACGATTGTGACGCGCCACGTTGACGGATCGCCTCAGCGACCGGTGGCGCCATCGGTGCGACCGGAAAACACAGTCTGAAGTGTCCTGTCAAGGTGCTTGACGTGGACCGCGTAAAGGGTGTCAGAACTGGCACACGGTTTTCAGCCTGGGATGGTGCGGAACAGCATCAACTGGCCTTTCGGCGAGTGCAGTGATGGCTTTGATCTTCAATGAATCTCGTCCCCGAGATCGGATTCGACTGAATCCGTTGTCCGATTGTGACGATTAGCGAAACTGGTGGGGTCTTGCAGGCAGTTTACGGGAAGCCTCTCACAGCATTTTCCCTGAGCCCTTACGGGCAACGGCGAAACTCGTCGGTTTCTGCCCATGAGAACCTGCCCCCGACCCGTTGCGATGATTCAGATCCACCCGGATACCCCCGTGCATCACACATCACAGATATTCCGGATCCCACTTATTATCTCGCTGCTCTGCGGCCAGATCCTGCCTGCGCAGGACGGCCCGAGGGCACCGCGACCGCTGCCGGTGCAGCAGGCCGGACACAGTTTGATCCGTCGGCCAGGTCCCACTCGGGGCGAAATTCAGCAGGTATCGCAGGCTTCGTCAGAGTATCCGGAAGTGCCACTGGTGATACCTTCTGCGGACTATACGGCTTATCCGCGTCAGCAGCAGTCGCCCGTTCAGGAAGTTGCTCCACCACCTCAGGCAATTTCGCCAGCCCAGGCGATTCTGCCGGTGAACTCGCACCGTTGGTCGTTCAACTTTCAGGACGCTCCATGGTTGTCCGTTCTGCGGGCATTTTCGCGGGAATTCAATTTCTCACTTCAGATTGAAGCGGCCACTGAAGGAAGTTTTTCCTATTACAACGAACAGCCGCTGAGTTCGACGGAAACGATGGACATCTTCAATGATGCCCTGTTGGCCACCGGTCGCATTCTAATTCGTGACCAGCAGCGAATTACGCTGGTGAACGCGACGGCGACCATTCCGGGAAACCTGATTCCGTTTGTTTCGATCCCACAGATTGATGCTCTTGGCCGCAACGAACTGGCCACTGTGGCGATCCCACTCAAAGGTTCGGATCCTGATCAAATCGTGGAGGAACTCACGGGGCTGCAAAGCGCACTGGGGCAGGTTCGAGTGCTTTCGAGTGCAAACCGAGTGGTGTTGACGGACACGGGAAGCTATCTCCGCCGAATGCGGGACTTGCTGATGGGATCCGGTCTGGCCGCTGCGGATCAGCAATCACATGTTTATCAGCTGAAGCACGCCAAGGCCGAGGACGTGGCGAAGGCGATCGCGGATTTTCTGAACGCGGGAGGCGCTGGAACTTCTGCTGACGGCAGTATTCCAGTTTCCGGGGGGACACCGGGCGGACAGAAAGTTGTGGCAGAAAAAACCACCAACAGTCTGCTGGTACGCGGCACCAGTGAAGAACTGGCGACAATTCAGCGGCTGATTTCAGAACTTGACCGTTCCCCGCGTGAAGTCATGGTGCAGGCGCTGCTGGTGGAAGTTGAATTGGGAGACGTCAACGAATTCGGCCTTGAACTTGGATTTCAGGACTCAGTACTTTTTGATCGCAGTGTTGTGGACAAACTGGTGACGATTAATCAGACGAACACGGCACCGAACGGCACACAGACCACGAATCAGGCAATTATCTCACAGACGGCCGCGCCGGGCTTTAACTTCAACAATCAGCCATTGGGCAACAATACGGCGGCAAGGCCTTCACGCATCGGGACGCAGGCGCTGTCAAATTTAGGTGTCAGCCGCGTGAATGGCGACCTTGGTTTCGGCGGACTGGTACTCTCCGCAGGCTCAGAATCGGTCAACGTGCTGCTCCGCGCACTCGATGCCAACTTCAACATCGAAGTGCTGAGCCGCCCCGTCGTGCGTTCGCTTGAAAACAAGGAAGCTCTGATTCAGATCGGCCAGCAGGTTCCGATCGTTGATGGGGTCACGCTGACACCCGTGGGAAGTGCAAATCCAAGTATACGTCAGGACAAGGCGGGAATCATTCTGAAGGTAACCCCCCGCATCAGTCCGGACGCCCGAGTGCAACTTGACGTGCAGGCGGAAAAAAGCGCATTCAATCTGACTCCCGGCTCCGGAGTGCCAATCTTCACCGATGCGACCAACGGAAATGTGATTGAAGCCCCCATCAAGGATCTGACCACTGCACAAACCACGGTGAGCATTCAATCGGGGCACACGATCGTTCTGGGGGGAATGATCACCAACGATCAGACGGTCTTCGTGCGGAAGCTTCCGTGGCTTGGCGATCTGCCGCTGATCGGAAGGCTGTTCCGCTATGACTTCAATCGCCTCAAACGCAAGGAACTACTGGTATTCCTGACTCCAATTGTGATCGAGAACGATGATCACGCGGAACGCATGAAGGCGGAGGAGATCAACAAGGTCAGATTGCCGGCCGAAGCGTGGAATCTGCAGGATGGACTGACTCTGCCCGCGGATAATTTTTCTGACGCGACGCTTTCCCCCTCGGAAGGAGACTTCTCCGAGTCGGATACGTCACCGGAAGCAACAGAAGTTCCTGCAGCACGTCCGCGTACGTCAGTGCCGGTTGCCCCGACCGCAGCGGCAACTCGCAGAAATCCACCCACTCGGAATGTTTCGATGACCGGTCAACCCACGGCGATCCGTTCAGGACATTCTGTGTCGCATGAGACGACGCCTGAGTTGCCGGCGGTCGATGCACAGCCGATTCGGGGTAATGTGAAGCGGACCGTGGATCAGCAGCAGCCAGCAGTAAAGTCGGACAAGCCGAAGTCTGAGGGCGGCAGCTTCTTTGGGCGATTCTGGAGCCGACCGAAGGCTCCGGCATTCCTCAAGCCTGCCGGCCACGCTAACGATGAATCGGCTCGCAGACGGGCGGCTGTAGCTAATACCGCAGCCAGGGCATCCACCGCCGCGAAGACGGCTGGCACTGGTCGCTGAGCAATCCATAACGTTGATGCATTTTGGCATCAGACGGTGAATTCCGGCAATGCAGCAGCAGGCTTCGCAGCCACGCCGCTCGCCGCCACTTTCACCCCCGAAAGGACTCTCTCCACACCAATTTATGTTGACTTTTTCGGGATCTGACGAAGTCTCATTCAGGCTGGCGTGGTTACGTAGTGCAGGGAGCCGGCGAAAACACAGAATCGGGAATGTCACCTGCACCACAAGCTTGATCGGTCCAGTGTTGCGTTCCCAGACACATTCGCACTGCTCTCCCGGAGCCTTCACCTGTGATTCACGGTCCATCCGAAACTTCTTCCGACCTTAAATCCCGGGCGGCGCGCTATGGGATGGACTTTCAGGACCTCGAAAATCTCACCGTCGACCTGCCTCTGCTGCAGTTTTTTCCCCGACAGGACCTTTTTCGCGAAAAGATACTGCCTCTGACTCGGGCTGGCCGTCGTGTCCGCGTGGCCGTGGCCAATCCGCTCAACATCGAAGCTCTCCAGGACCTCACTGTCGCCACCGGCCTCTACCTCGATCCGGTCCTGTCACCGGAAGACCAGATTCTGCGACATCTGAAAAACGCGCTGGGGGTAGGGGGTGGAACAGTCCATGAGCTGATGGCGATGTCGAAGGAAGAAATCGACACGCTGCAGGCGGCCGCCGGCGACGAGATTGGCGATGCATCTCAGGCGTCCTCGGTTGTCAAGCTGGTGAATGAATTGATTCTTGAGGCTGTCGAGCAGCTCGCCAGTGACATCCATATAGAACCCGAAGAAGACGACCTGGTGGTCAGGTTTCGCGTGGACGGGCTGCTGCAGATTCAGCCCATGCCACCAGAGATACAGCGTTTTCGGGCGGCGATTGTCAGCCGTCTGAAGATCATGGCCAAAATGAATATTGCCGAAAAGCGGCTGCCCCAGGACGGTCGCATCCGGATTACCGTCCGGGGCAGGGAAGTGGATGTCCGCGTTTCCGTCATTCCCATGCTGCATGGGGAAGGCGTGGTCATGCGACTTCTCGATAAGTCCCGCTCAACACTCAGTCTGGATGCAGTTCGCTTTCCGCAGGAACTGCGTCAGAACTGGGCACAGCTGATCCGTCGGCCCCACGGCCTGATCCTGGTCACCGGTCCCACGGGCAGCGGCAAGACGACAACGCTTTACAGTTCACTCTGCGATATCCGTCGCCCGGACCTGAAGATCATCACCATTGAAGACCCGGTCGAGTACAACCTTCGGCAGATCAGCCAGATACAGGTGCAGTCACAAATTGGACTCTCGTTTGCCGCCGGACTTCGCAGTGTTCTGCGACACGACCCGGACGTAGTGCTGATCGGTGAAATCCGCGACGCCGAAACTGCCGTGAGTGCCATCCAGGCCTCCATGACCGGACACCTCGTTTTCAGCACTGTGCATACCAACGATGCTGCCAGCACATTTACCCGGCTCATCGACATGGGAATCGAACCCTATCTTGTTGCCAGCACTCTTCAGGGTGTTCTGGCTCAACGACTTGTACGCAGGCTTTGCAGCCACTGCCGGACACCATGGACACCGACCTTCTCAGATATCCCGGGTGATTGCCAGTTGCCTACCGGACAAATGCTCTGGAAGGCGACCGGCTGCCGCGAATGCCGCAACACCGGCTATTCGGGACGAATTGCGATCTTCGAACTGCTGCTGACCGGGCATCGGACCCGAACTCTGTGCATGGAACGCGCAGATGCCTCCGCCATTCGCGATGAAGCTGTAAAGCAGGGTATGCAGACGCTCCGGCAGAATGGCTGGCAGCGCGTGCTCGCAGGACAAACCTCGCTTGATGAACTTGTCCGCGTATGTCCGCTGGAGGCGGAAGAAGCTGGCGCAGAGTAGCAGGGCAATGCGGGCTGGGGAGATACCGACCGATTCACGTCGACCGCAACCCTGCCGGTGACCTTTTCATCACGAGGGTCGTCAGTGACCGATTGCGGCATTGAAACGTCGTGCGCTGCCCTCGCTGACAGTGCGTTCGTTCAGTCCGATGTCTTCCGCGGCCACCACCGGCAAGTCCCGAATCCAGAGGATCCTCGGCCGACGCCCTGTGCAGTCACATTGAAACTGCAGCGCAGCGGCAGCCGGGTAGCCACGCAATTGTGCCACTGCAAGTCCGCTGAAGACACTGCCTCCGGTCGTAATCAGCGGTGCGACAGCTCGCAGTTCGCCTGACGACAAGACCCCTCGGGACAGCAGCCATGCGACAGTTGCAAATCCGGTTGGCTCCGGCCCCTCGCTGCCCGGCTGCATCTGACGGATCGCCCGCGCCTGGGCACTGCTGAGCCCTGGGAGACTCGCCAACACCGGCTCAGATGCCAGATTGATATTGATGCGGCCCTCGAGCGACTGCTCTCGAGTCACCGTAAATGTCTGCTCAAACTCCGGCAGCATGCGTTCAATTGTCGCCGCGTCGGCTGGCCAGGGAGATTCGAGCAGCTGATCCTTGCCGGAAATAGTCACTCGCACCTGTCCTCCGAACACATCCAGCAATGAGCGAAACTGAAACACAGGTTTGCGATCAAGCCTGAGGCCTTCCCGCGTGGAGGCCGCCGGACCATCATCAAGGCCATTGTTCGGGTTGAGTCCGAGTTGCGCGTTGAGCCGTTCCCGCGCCTGCTCCAGACGCTCCAGCCGGCGTATCTCCTGATCCGCGCCCTCGTCCGGACGCACGTCATCCAGCCATGTGATCCCTGCCAATCGTCCGGCCGTCAGATAGAGGGCTGCCTCTGAACCAAACTGGGCCTGTATCTGGTCATAAAGTCGCGGAAGATCCGGATTGTTCAGCCAGATCCGTGGTGCCCCATCCCGCGATACCATCGACTCCGCGCTGACAGTCGTCAAATAGTCTGACAGCCCCGCTTGCAGGATGCCGTCGGAATTGTCCGATGGCTCTGTACGGTTGCCGTCATTTTCTTCGGGGTCGAGCAGGCCATTTGCATTCCGATCCTCGCCGTAGAGCAGCTCGGGGGTCATGCCACGGACCAGCAGAAGTTCATGCAACTCACGAAAAGGCCCATTTGCCGGCAGTCGCGGTGGTGACTGTGCCAGATACCACGACGCTTCGACCCCGCTCTCAGTCGGTTCATCGTCCGGGTCGAGCCAGTCCAGAATGGCGCTGGCGAGGGCATCGTTGATCCCCGGGATTGCCCTGAGCCTTCGCAGGGCCTGCTGCCGCCGTGAAGGCTGAGTCGGCAGAGTATTCAGGTTGAGCTTTGCAGATTCATTCTGCAGACCAAACAACGGACGTGATTGATCACCGGGAAACTGGGGCAGTACCGCAAGGACAGCCTCTGTTCCATCGGGCAGCTTCAGCAACAACGGTTCCCACAGGGGCCTGACACTCCCCGACTGAACCTGCCATGACGCCAGTTCGATAGCCGATTCCGCCAGTTGACGACGCTGCAGATGCTGCAGTCCGGTCCGCCCCGCGGATACGGATGTTGCCATCAGGCTGGAAAATGCATACACGGCAAAGGACAGCAGGGTCACAGCTACAAGCACCAGCAGGAGAGTGAATCCCCGCAGCGTCGCCCCCCTGTCACAACCAGTTGCGACCCACCGACGCATCTCACCGGCCCCCCGCTGGAAGTCGAATCACGAGTGTCTCTGCATCCGCGTCACCAGCAACTGCGAACTCACATTCCACCGCAACCGGTAATCGCTGCCGCTCCTCACTGTTCCAGCGACTGGTCCAGCCGCCCCCGTCGAGGTAGCGAAATGACAGCCTCTCAACACTCCTTGAAACCTGATGAACCCGCACTCCCTCGAATGCTCCGGGGTTCGTAAATGGATGGAAAGGTACGCTGGCCCGGTATAGTCCGCGTTGAATCGACTCGCCCCCCAGCTCCACTGGCACCTGCCGGGATCCATTCAGGCTTAGTACCGGTCGGATCGGTCGGCCATTCCACCAAACGATGTGACTCAGGCCAGACTCGGACTCTGCAACATCCGGAAATCGGAAGCTGCCACCCCTCAACAACAAGGCCAGCCAGTCCCGATCCCCAACAAGACTGACCGGGTGACTGCCCACCGCACGTTCCAGATTCAGGCGTGATTCTGACAGATCCAGAACCCTTTCCCGAATCTCGGCCCCATCGCCCTCTGTCAATGGCAGGGCAGTGCGGTTGATGACCTCCGGCGGCTCGCGGCGTTCAAGTGGCTTTCTGGCGGACCGCAGATCCACTGCCAGATCCTCACCAATTCCGCGACGCGTCTCAGCGAGCAGGGAATTTGCCTGGGCGGCGCTGCGATACCTCCAGAACTGACGAACTGCGCCAGAGATCCCGGCCAGAATGAAACTGGTCAGGGCCAGAGTGATCAGGGTCTCGATAAGCGTCAGACCGAAACGACGGCGGCCGGCCCTGTCGCTTTCTCCCCGAAGAACTTCTTGTGCACCTGTCTTCACGGCCTGTCCCCCCTCCCGTCGCCTTCCGCGGAAATCAGCCTGACCAGCGAGTACTGGCTGAGCGCTGCCTGCGGGCCTGGCTGCACGACCGACACGATCAGCCACTGGAGCCCATCAACGTCCGGAACAGGCTGCAATTGGGCTGACCAGCGCCAGTCGGGGGCGTCCGGAATCGGTTCACCGGAAATCGGCAGCGTCATGTCCTGAGTGTGGATGAGTGTTTCCATGCGGGACTGGCAGAGCAGGGCGGCCCGCGTTTCCAGCTCGGCACGCACCGAGGCACGCAGACCGGTAAAGGTCTGATGCCCGAGCGCTGCCAGAGCCGCGGCAAGAATGGAAACTGCCAATACCGTTTCCAGCAATGATACCCCGGCACGGTCGTAGCGTGCATACTTTGAACGTCTCATTTGTCTGCCAATCAGCGGGTTCAGCGTGCTCCTGACTATATATATGTTAGGTTGCAAAGAGGGCGGAGCGGAGCCTCGGCGCTGACGATCCCTGATCCAGCAGCGATTTCTGAGGCTCACGCCAGAATAATCCAACCAGAACATGGCTGGCTCGCAGCCAGGCCCGCAGAAGCTCCTCCGTGAAATGTAAAGATTCCTTAGCGCTGCAACTAATTTGAACATCAAAGCGTAAATCCTCGCCCGCCATCTTTTTTCAGGGGTGTTAAACCATTCTGCAGCCCGTTTTCATCGCAGTTGACTCGTTTTGGCAACATCTCACGGAACCTGGGAAAACAACGCTTGCTGTTAATCCACAACCATTCAGAAACTCTTTTGAAACCATCGAATTAATCGAACACAACCGATGATGCCAATTCGCGGCACAGTTGATGCATTTCGAACCTGCGTTGCCGGAAATCTTCCTTTGACAGTGAGGAACATCATCGTGGAATCAGCATCGCGAAAACCGAATCCAGATCCAACGCGGCGCCATGCCGTGCAGGCATTCGCAACGGCGATTGTCGCGGGCGGAGCAGCCTATGCCGCCCAGCAGGGCAGGCCGATTTCAGGCCCGCCACGGCAACCGCCCCGTGCCAAAACACCTCCGCCCCCAAGATCGCCTCGGCCCACGCCGAATCCACCGCCGCGCCCGGTCACTCCACCGAATCCAGGACCAATTGTCCCAAATGATGAACTTCCGCCAGTACCATTCAAGTTCACTCCATTTTCCGTGCCGCTCCCAATGCCGGAACTCCTGCAGCCACTAAGCATCGGGCAACCCCCGTATACTCCGGGGGCGGTGTTTCACGGTATTGCCCCGGAGTACTTCGACCGCCGAGTGGCTGAGCGACCGGACCTTAACTTCTTCAGCAATCGGCCGACTAAGTTTTACCAGATGAGGATGACACCGGCAGTCCACGAGATCATCCCCGGAGTTCGCACGCCGATCTACGGCTACAACGGCGTTTACCCCGGCCCTCTCCTGCGGTTCCGCATCGGTGAGCCCGCTGTTGTCAGAATGTGGAACGATCTGGCTATCGAAACCTCCGTGCACCTGCACGGGGGGCACAATCCTGCCCATTCTGACGGGTATCCCACATTTTACGTGCTTCCAGGCAAAGCTCGCGATTACTTCTACCCCAACACGGTTCCCATGCGGAACGGCGTGCCGGACTTCACAGAGAGCCCGTCCACACTGTGGTATCATGACCATGCCATGGACATCACAGCCGGTTCCGTCTGGAAGGGTCTCTGCGGTTTCGCCCTCTGTACGGACGATCTGGAAGACGACCTGATTGCCCGGAACGTGCTTCCGGCCGAGGCATTCGACATGCCACTTTGTCTTCAGGACAGGCGACTCAACCCTGACGGAACACTCTTCTACGACCACCTCGACTTTGACGGCACGCTCGGCAACATCTGGGTTGTCAACGGTGTTGCCCAGCCATTCCTCCGGGTCCAGCGTCGCAAATATCGCTTCCGCATTCTTAACGGTTGCAACGCCAGGTTTCTCGAACTGAAACTCAGCACCGGCCAACCGTTCCTGCGAATCGGCAAGGACTCCTGGCTCTACCCGCAACCGCTGGAACAGTCAACGATGATGGTGACCTCCGGATCCCGGGCAGATGTGATTATTGACTTCACGGACGCCCCGTCCGAAGTCTTCCTCGAAAACATTCTTGCCCAGACGAACGGGCGTAAGCCCGAGGGGTCGCTCGACGCACCTGGCAGACTGGACGTGCCGGTGCCGTTCATGAAGTTCATCGTCGAGGGCGAGCGGCAGCCGAACAGCGCAACGGTCAGCCTCGGAACCCCCCTGCGGCCCCATCACCAACTTCAGCGCAGTGACGCCGTGATGACGCGTGTGTTTGAATTTCACCGCCGCAATGGTGGCTGGCAGATCAACAATCGCTTCTTTGACCCAAATCTCGCCAACGCCACGCCCACACTCGGGACTGTCGAACGCTGGATTTGCCGCAACGGCAGCGGCGGCTGGTGGCACCCAGTGCACTTCCACCTCGAATCCCACCAGATCATCAGTCAGAGCGGCAGTTCACCGCGCCCTGAAGATCGCTATAAGAGCGACCTGCTGATCCTTGATGGTAACAGCGAGGTGGAAGTTCTGATGTCATTCCGCACGTTCAGGGGACCGTTTGTACTTCACTGCCACAATGTTGAGCACGAGGACATGCGGATGATGTTCACGTTCGACCCTCGCACGACACCAACAACGTCTCCGAAGCCAATTCAGGTAAGCTATCCCTGAACGCACGGACCAGGGTACGAGCCGGCAGCAATTCTGGCTGCCGGCTCCCGCAGATGGCGGGGCTCCTTGTTTTTTCATCCTTGACACCGCAGATCCCTGGTATCGGAAGCGAAATATGTCTTTGACTTCGCGTGTTCTTGAGGCCGGCTGTGCAATTGTTGCGGTATTCGCCGGGCTGGCCGTTTCTTCATTCTCAAGCGCTCCGCTGCCCTTTTTTTCACCGCGCCCGGAAGCGAGCGGCACGGCAAACGTGGAGGGGGCCGTTAGCCATGCCAGAATTACGGAGTTACCGGAGTCTGTCGCTGCGGAGCTCGATGGCACACAGATTCCCGCTGTCGCCGGACCTCGGCAGTCGGACTTGTTCCCGGATGTGCCCCTGATTGATCATACGGGGCAACAGCACTTCTTTCGCACCCAGCTGGTATCGAACAAGGTGATTTGCTTCGCTATGTTCTACACGCAGTGCAGAGGAACATGCCCGGGTACCATTACAAAGATGCTCAGGCTTCGACGCAGCCTCACTGAAGAGTTCGGCAGGGACAACTTGCACTTCGTCTGCCTGACTCTGGACCCTGTCAACGATCAGCCGGAAGTGCTGCAACGTTATGCGAGTACTCTTGGCGTTGAGGGACACAGTGATCTGGCCCCGATCTACTTCTGCACAGGGCTGCCGGAGAACGTCGAAGTCGTCCGGCGGGCTCTTGGAATGTACGACCCTGACCCTGCCGTGGACGCTGACATCAGCCAGCACGCCGCCAAGATTGTGTTTGGGAATGATCTTCTGAATCGCTGGAGCGGAATGCCTGCTGGACTCCCGGTGGAGGACCTGCACGAGACCGTCCTCAGAATCGCTGGTACCTCCAATCGACAGAGATTCTCCGCCCGCCTTGCGATTGATGGTCGCACGCAGCCCTGAATGAACGCTGTGATTTTCGAGACTTCGTTGGTGGAAAGGTGACAGGATCAGATATCCTGCTTCCACCGGAATGAGCCGTGTTGTCCGAATACCTCAGACCACGTCTTGCGGGGGAGGTATCGACGCTCAAGTCCCCCGCGACTGTGGCAGAGACGCATCGAACACCAGCGACCGTGTTCCTTGGAACCAGCGCCGGGCGGCAGAGTGTGGCGTTTGTTCAACGTCTGAATCCTTCTGTCAACACAACTTGACGCAGAAACTCGACGCAGAGACTTTCGGTGCGTGTTCTCGATGAATTTCATCTGCCATCCTTCCGGTGAAAGATAGAAAACGGACCCGAAACTCCCTTTCTTCTCCCCTACAACCGCTTCTATTTACCTAATCGGCCCTCGCAAATCGAAAACTTCGATGCATGGCAAAAAGTTTGTTCGAATGACGCAACCGGCACAAACAGTGCGAATGAATGGGGCATGAGATTTAAGACTTCCAACCCCGCTCTTGCCGAGCATCAGGACAGACAGCATGCCCCGCTCGAATCCAGAATCCCGACGAAACATCCTGCGGCAGTCCGCATCCGCCGCCTTCGCCGCAACGGTATCCGCGGCCCTCGCCCAGGACCCCAAGACTCGTACCGGTGGTCCATCCCTCCCCAAGGCCGGCCCCAAAACGCCCTCGATTCCAAAGCCTGGCGCTGGTCCCATCAGTCCGCGACCGGTGAACCCGACTCCGGTGCCAAAGCCCCCCGCTCCAGTTGGCGATACGGTCGTGGGCCCCTTTCGTTACACGCCATTCACGGTTCCGCTCCCTGTTCCGCAGGTTGCCGAACCTGTCGGCGTGGGCTCATCGCCCTACACGCCGGGCGACTGCTTTCACGGTATCGCACCAGAGTACTACGACCGCCACTCAGCAGAAGAGCACGCCCTCCCATGGTTCCAGACAGGGCCAGAGCAGTACTACGAGTTTCGCATGCAGCAGAGTCTGCACGAGATCATTCCCGGCGTAAAAACACCCATCTTTGGCTACGACGGCCTGTTTCCGGGCAAAACAATTCACTCCCGTGTGGGACAACCGCTGGTTGTCCGCTTCTGGAACGACCTCCCCGTCGAAACGTCCATCCACATGCACGGTGCACACACACCGGCACATTCCGACGGCTCGCCTCAGTTCTACGTTCTCCCGGGACGAGCGCGTGACTACTACTATCCCATGTCGATACCAATGCTGAACGGTCAGCCGGACTTTTCCGAAAGCCCGTCGACAATGTGGTTCCATGACCATGCGATGGATATCACGTCGCACAATGTCTGGAACGGAATGTGCGCCTTCTGCATACTCACCGACGAAATCGAACAAAACCTGATCGACACAAATGTACTGCCAGGTGACCCTTACGATATCCCGCTCTGCCTGCAGGATCGAAAACTGAACGCCGACGGAACCATGGCGTTTAATCCACTCGACTTCAACGGCACGCTCGGCAACATCTGGATGGTAAACGGCAAGGCCCAACCCTTTCTTAAGGTCCAGCGTCGCAAATACCGTTTCCGCCTGCTCAACGGCAGCAACGCCCGGTTCATGGAGATGCAACTCAGTTCGGGCCAGTCATTTCTGCGGATCGGCAAGGACACGTGGCTCTACCCCCGCGCAATCCAGCAGCAAACACTCATGCTCAGCATGGCCCAGCGTGCAGACGTGATCATCGACTTCACTGACGCCCCGAACGAGGTGTTTCTGGAAAACATTCTCGCACAGGACAGTGGTCGTGGCCCAAACGGGCGTTTTGATCGACGTGTTCATCAGGCCCCCATGAAGTTTTTGAAGTTCATTGTGGAGGGTGATCCGGTTGCCGATCCCACCACAGTGGATGTGGGCACCACGCTGCGTCCGCACGAGCCCATCAATCCGTCTGAGGCGGTGGTCACACGCACGTTCGACTTTCACCGCCGAAATGGCGCATGGCAGATCAACAACCAGTTTTTCGATCCTACCGTCGCCAACGCCACGCCAACTCTGGGGTCAGTCGAAAAGTGGATCCTTCGCAATAACAGTGGCGGCTGGTGGCACCCAATTCATATCCACCTCGAGTCTCACCAGCTGATCAGCTTCAACGGGGGACCGCCTCCACTCGAATTCAGCTGGAAGAACGACACAACGATTCTCGACGGCGGCGGTGTCGCCGAACTGCTCATGCGATTCCGCACCTTCAAGGGACCTTTCGTCTTCCATTGCCACAACAATGACCATGAAGACATGCGGATGATGTTCCACTTCGATCCCCGCACAACACCCACGCAATCACCAACTCTTATACAGGCCAGCTACCCCTGAGTTCGTCGATCCCCGAAACTGGTGTCCAGCGGGATGCAGCATCCTGCTGGTCACCAGCATGCAACACAATTCCTCCGACTCCCATGCCGCACCCACTTCAGTGAAGCAACCATGCAAACCCTCACCACGACTCGCAGCCCTGCCAAATCTCATTTCATGTTCCGTATGGAAGTCGCACTGCTCATGACCATTGTTGGATCGGGCGTCTGGATGGGACTTCCAGGTTGCACCTCAACAATTTCCCAGCCAGCGAAAACATCGCAGCTCACACCCGAAGCAGCAGCGAAAAATCCAACAGGCCAGTTCGGGACCGAAGTGGCTTTCAGGCATCTGGTTCAGCGAACGCGAGAAATGAATGATCGCCCGCTGCAGGCGGCCACCGGCCCCCGAGTCTCCGATCAGTTTCCCGATGTTGTGCTCACCAGCCACCGCAATGAATCGCTCCACTTCCGCTCAGATCTTGTCCGTGATCGCATTGTCTGCCTCGCCATGTTTTACACGCGGTGCACCGGGACTTGCCCGGGGACCATGTCCAAGGTTCTTGCCCTGCGCCGTTCGCTCAGCAAAGAATTCGGTCCGGATAACCTGCATTTCGTCTGCATCACCCTCGATCCGGACCATGACGACATCGAGGCACTGCAGAAATTTGCTGATCAACTCGGCGTCGTCGACACCCCTGAACTGGCTCGAATCCACCTCTGCACCGGCGACCAGCAGGACATCGATGCGGTCCGCCGAGCTGTCGGGATGTACGATCTCGACCCGGAAGTCGACGCCGACCGCAGCCAGCACGCGGCAATGATCGTCACAGGCAACGACCGCTTCAATCGCTGGGCCGCATCACCTGCAGGACTCAAGGTGTCAGATCTGCACGAGACGGCACTCCGAATCGCGGGAGAAACCGAGCGTCAGCGATTCGCGGCCCGCTTTGCAAATGACAGCGGCTTTTCGTTCACGACCCTAAAGGCGCTTGATGCGGCAAACGGTGATCAGCCTCGCACGTGCTGCGACGTGAACAAAGATCGCTCAGCCGAAAGTTGCTGCACAACAAAAACCGCAGTGGACTCGGCTCAGGACTAAGTCGGTCGCGATTCTGGGTTCATCACTCAGTCCGTGGTCGGACTGACAACTTCGTCGGGCAGCACATGTCCCATCTTATCGCGTTTGGCAGCCATGTAACCTGATCGACAGGCGTGGGGCGGTGCGACAATCGGAACCTGTTCCGTCACTGTCAGCCCCACCCCCGTGTAAACGAACGCATCCGTTTTCTTCGGATTATTCGTCAGCAGTCGCACGCGGCTCAGCCCCAGATCCTTCAGAATCTGCAGGCCTACCATGTAGTCCCGCATGTCGGCCTTGAAGCCAAGGCGATGATTGGCTTCCACGGTATCCAGGCCCTCATCCTGCAAACGATAGGCCCGCAGCTTGGCCAGCAGTCCAATCCCGCGTCCTTCCTGCGGCAGATACACCACTGCACCCGTACCTTCCGCCTCGATCATGGACATCGCCAGCCTTAACTGGTCACCACAATCACACCGCAGTGAATCCAGCACGTCCCCTGTGAAGCAACTGGAGTGCATGCGGACCAGAGGAGCATCAACAGAGGTCAGGTCGCCCCAGACCATAGCGAGCGGCTCCTGTGTCTCGTGTGCTACCTGGTAGCCATAGATTGTGGGTGTTCCAAATTCGGCGGTAGGCAGAGGCACCGAAACGACTCGAGTCACAAGTTGCTCACGGATGCGGCGATAACGAATCAAGTCTTCGATGGAGATCATAGGGATGCCGAATTGCCGCGAAAGCTGTTCAAGCTCGGCGAGGTCGGCCATACCGTGGCTGTGCTGGCTGCAGATCTCAATCAGCGCCCCGGCCGGACGTCGGCCAGCCAGACGCAGCAGATCGATGGTGGCCTCCGTATGTCCGGCCCGTCGGAGCACTCCGCCGTCCATGGCCAGCAGCGGATTCACGTGGCCCGGCTGCAGGAAGTCCTCGGCGACACTGGAGGTGCTGGCGAGCGCCCGAATGGTGCGAGCGCGGTTTTCGGCGCTGACGCCGGTTCCGGCGGTGATGTGATCAACCGCGCGGAGAAAGGCGGTTTTGTTGGGAGCCGTGTTACTGGATTCTTCGACCACAGGACGCAGCCGAAGCCGAGCAGCATCTTCTGCAGTCACTGGCACGCACAGCGTGCCACGACCAACCCGCAGCATAAAGTCCACCTGCTCGGGCGTGATCGATTCGGCGGCACAGACAAAGTCCCCTTCGTTTTCGCGGTCTTCATCATCCACGACGATCACCATCCCACCGGATTGAATCGCCCGAATTGCCTGTTCGATGGTCTGTAGGGGCACGGAATTGGACCTTGGAAGGAGAAATTTACTGATTGGCCGGTGAGCCGACCGCTACCATCCAGCATAGATGTCTGCGAAAGCTTTTCTGTAGGCTTTCTCGCTGGCGGGGAAGATTTGGCCGGATGTTCCGGCCGCGGCAGCGCCGTGCTGCAGGCGGCGTTTTTCGAAGATGGGCATCGTCAGCCCCGTGATCTGTTCCACACCCCGCCGCACGATTTCCCCTTTGAGCGCGTACAGGCGGCCATGGTCCCAGTCGGTGAGCTGAATAAAAGGGATACCCTCCGAGATCTCGATGACGTTGGGAAGGGCAAAGGGACTGAAGCCGCGAAAGCCACAGGCGGCCGCTGGGGCCCAACTGCGGACATGCCCACGACTTTGACCACCGCTGTAGGTCAGCGAGTGCTTCACAGCCTGAATTCCCCAGCCTTCATGGTAGAGCAGCGCGTTGTTGAGCACGCTGCGAATGGTGAGTTCACTGTTCTCTTCGATGGGATAATCCTTCAGGTTCTCGTCGCCACCGTCTCCGTCCACGAGGTATTCCCAGTCGGGATAACGGCTGCGGATTTCGCGGCAGAGTGCCAGCCCCATGGCTGCAGCCTGCACATCCAGGGGCTTGTAATCCTCGATCACTCGGACGGCTTCGCGGTAGTCCACCGCTGAACGCGGTACATCGATGACCTCAAGGAACAGACCGAGGTCGAGGGAATCGAGGAAGTCCTTTGCCTGGACTGCGTCCTGACCAGCGTTATCCAGCGAAAGCGTGAAGGCCTTCAGTCGCGCTGGAGATTCACCGCGTTTCAGCAGCGCGTCATAGACGGCAAGGAACACTGCACCGCTGTCGATGCCCCCACTGAAAAGGACTCCCACTGGAGCCGTGGGCGGGATCAGGTTCAGCCAGTGGAAGACTTCCTGCTGCATCGCGCCGATGTACAGTCGCCCCAGTTCATCGAGGCTGGTGGAGTAGCGATTCCGTTCGGGAGTAAAAAATCGGGTGCTTGCAGGGCTGGGGTCGGGACAGCCGATCAGCGCCAATTCCTGGATGTGGTGTGCGGGCACCATTCGCGTGTAGGAGGGATGGAACTGTTCCGCGAGCCCTTCCTGACGCAGCCATTCAGCAATTTCATCAATTCGTTCGGCCACAACCAGGCAGGGGCCGTCGATCTGCTTGGCCAGAAAGTATCGCATGGGTCGCCCAATCGATCGGGCCATGCGGATGATGTGGCCACGGCGATGCACGAGGGCGAACTGACCGTCGATTTCACGGACCTGCCGAGCATCTCCGCTGCCCAGTCGCTCAACGGCTTCGCCGACGGTCATGTTGAAGATGAGGTTCCTGCCGGGATCCAGCAGATTCACAAATCGCTCGATGTACGCGTGTCCTGCCATGCCTGAACTCTCCTGAAAACTGCCGAGACGCCTGAATCGGGCGAATTGTTGCATTTTCCGACATCATGACAACACACTCGCCTGGCAGAGAACCTCCCAGTGGGTGGTTGCCGGAAACATCTCAAACGGCCTCATCCATGCAGCGGCATAGCGGTCTGACAACAGTTGCAGATCGCGGGCCAGCGTGGTGGGATTGCAGCTGGAGTAGAGAATGGAGGCGGGCTCAAGTTCCCTCAGCAGGTTCACAGTCGCGGTGTCAAGTCCACCGCGCGGGGGATTGCAGATCACGACGTCGAAACGTTGCGGGAATTCAGAACTTTGCAGGGTCCCCGCCGGGCAGACTCGGAATTCTGCGGGGAGGTTATGGCGAGCCGCCGCGGCGCGGGCACATTCGATGGAGGAGGGTGAAACATCGACGCCGAGCACTTCTGCGTGGGTTTGAGCAGCCAGCAGGGCGAAGGCGCCAGAGCCGCAGTAAAGGTCGAGGACGCGGCGGGGACGGAGCTCCTGCAGCCGTGCGGCCGCTGCGGCGTATAATGCTCCTGCGATCTGATAATTGCTCTGCACGAAGCTGCCGGGAGCCACAAACAGGGAAACGGCGGGCTCCGTCCACGCGATTTCCAACATCTGCTCATCTGAAATTGAGAAATCAACTTCACAGGTAATCTGCGAAGAGCGCTTTGGCTGAACGCCCGCGGACATCACAGCCACGCATCCACGCTCGACAACAGACAATCTCCGCCAGACGCTGCGAACCCGGTCCACGGATTCGCGTGAGCGAAGCACCCACTGCACCATGAGTTGTCCGGCGGAGGGACTGGCGGTCAGCACGATGAATTTGAGTTCCCCGCGGTCAGTTTCCGGGGAATAGGGCTCAAGCCTCGCGGCCCTGACGAAGTGCTGAAGCCATTCGAGGGAGTCTGTGATCAGAGAATGGTGCAGCGGGCAATCGGCAGCAGGAACGACCTTGTGATCGTCATTGAAAAAGCCGAAGACGGGTGAATCGGCTGAACCGGCGACGGCGAGTCTTCCGCGGATGCGGGTGCCGCCGGGAGTGTTGCACCAGACGGGGGAATCGAATTCGCAGAGAGCGGGAAGGGCGTCGCGGAGGACCTGCAGCTGACGCTGGTGTGCCTGTTCAGCGGAAAGATCCAGCAGGCTGCAGGATCGGCAGCGCTGAGCAGCAAAGTGATGGCAGTCGAGAACCGTCATTGATGGCAGCTTAGCGAAACAGGTCGTCGCCGAACGGATGCAGTGCGCCGGGAAGGGAAGGGCGGGGGAGCGCATTGAGGTAGAGTTCGGCGAGTCGCAGGTCTTCGGCAGTGGTGAGTTTGATGTTCATGGGCCAGCCATCCACGACGTGCACGGGGTGTCCCGCAGCTTCCACGAGTGAGGCTTCGTCGGTGACATCGGCCAGCCGTCGGCAGAGGGCGAAGGAGCGTTCAAGGACGCTGCGTTCGAAGACCTGCGGAGTCTGGGCCTGAACAAGTCCGGTTCGGTCGACTGTCTCGCTGATGATTCCGGAGGCATTCACGCGTTTGATTGTACTGGTGATTCGGAGCCCGGGAATGGCGGCCTGATACCGTACGGCAGCGGCGAAGACGGAGTCAATCCATGCGGGTGTGAGCAGTGGGCGGGCAGCATCATGGACGGCGATGTATTCGGCATCAGCGCTGAGGACCTGCAGGCCATTGCGGACGCTTTCTGCCCGACAGGAACCTCCGGCTGTCAGCTGCACATCCATAAACGCAAGGTTGGGCCTGTAGGTTTCGCGGAACCATGTGAGGTCATCGGGGGCGACGACCAGGATGACCTGGCAGACATCGCTGCGTCCCATGAAGTGTTCGGCGGTCCGTACCCAGACGGGCCGTCCCCTGAGATCGAGGAACGGTTTTTTCTTCTGGAATCCGGTCATGCGACTGCTGCTGCCGGCAGCCGGGATGATAACTGAAAACTTTGGCATTGCGGAACCACCTTCACTGCATGTCGTTTTGCAGGTCCACGAGGGCCTCTGTTTTGCCGGTTGGAATCTGAGTCGTGATGGCACGGGCCCCGAGGCGGATGGTGACTGGTGAACCGAGCAGTACCGGGACAGTAAGGTGGTCGTTGGAGTCGAAGCGGTCATCTTTGGTGGGGCCGCTGTACAGCACGCCACCGCTGCCGTCCTGAACAGTGACATCCACGGCCACTCTGCGTCCCAGACTGTTGCGCACACGAATCCTCAGGGCTCCGTGCCCTGCGGGAATTGGGGTACGCAGGGCGATGTAGCGATCGCTGACATTGACGGCGTTGACATCCTGAGCATCTCGGGCCCAGACCATCGGGAAGGTGTGTCCGTTCTTTTTGAAGGTCACTGCGTAGATCGCGTGCAGGCGGTGATCGGTGCGTGCTTTCGAGGCGCGGTCGGTGAACCAGCCCTGATCGAGTTGGTTGCCGGTAGGTTCGCAGGCTCCGGTGAAGTGCCAGCCCTGATCCCAGATCTCGACCCACGTATGGTTGCCGCTGTTGTCGGACCAGAGCGGTGTGCCGACAAGTCGAGCGGGAACGCCAACGGCTCGGCAGGCGTCGATGAGCAGGATGGACAGACCGGTGCAGGAAGCGAGTCCGGTTTCGATGCTTTCGAGAGGACTTTGGTCGGCACGACGCCGCTGTGTGGAGTATTTCACGTTGACGAGCGGGAAGACCTGCTGATTGAGGATTGCGGCGGCTTCCGAGGGTGTTTTGCAGTCCCTGATGAGTGGCGAGAACTGCTGGTGGAATCGGGCGCGCCAGCGGTCGCGGGTCTCACTCACGCTGGCATAGGGCAACAGCGCGTCATGGATGACTTCTTTGGGGATGTCCTTCGCCCACGGGCGTTCTTTGAGTGCCTGCCAGGCGAGTCGACTGTTTTCGAGGAGAAATTCGGCAGAGAGAGTTTTCAGGTCCCGCGCGGGCATATTTTCAATGAGAAACCGCATACCGGCTTTTTCATCGGCGGGGGCCTTTTCGAGGGCGTCTTCAAGCTGCAGTCGATTGACGCCGGCGTTGCCGAGTGCCTGCTGAAGGGCGGCGTCATCGGCGCGGGCTTCGCGTGGCGGGGTGCAGAAGCAGCAAACAGCAAGCAGCGTGAGGATCAGCGGTATGCGTGGCATCGCGGGGCTCGGAAGGAGAGTAGGGTGGCAGGGAGTTGAACAGGACGAGGAACTGCGCGGGGGCATTGGCCGCGAAAGTCCTGTTGGCCCCCCTGCAGAAGCAACTCAGGTCATGCTGCTGGCGATTGTAACAGGTGTGAATTGGTTGGGCGAGGCTTGTGCGGAGTCGCAGCATGCCAGACAGCGCCAGCAGAATTCAGATGTGGTTTTGCGGGTGGTGGCATTGTGAACTGAGGCATGGTGCAGTGGGACCTTGCTCTCCATCGCCAAAAAACTCTGTTTCCCAGGGGGCTCCAGGTTGTGGCGAGTGCGGTCTTCCTTATACTCCGGCATCACCGACCTCATTCCCTCTTCGCCTGCTGGACTGCTCGCCCCATGGCACGCATCGCGATACTCGGCGCCACCGGCTATACGGCTCTGGAACTGCTCCGAATTCTGGCTCGTCATCCCACGGCGAAACTGGTCGCTGCCACGACTCGACAGGACGACCGTCCGCCGATTTCCAAAATTCACCCCTCCATGACCGGACTGTTCGATCTCCGCTGCGAGAATCTCAGTCCGGAGCAGGTGGGTCGGCAGTGCGATATCGCGTTCTGCTGTCTGCCGCATACGGCCAGTATGGAAGCCGTTCCAAAGCTGCTGGCGGGTGGGTGTCGCGTGGTGGACCTGAGTGCCGACTATCGGCTGCGGGACCCGGCGGTTTATCAGACATGGTACGAACACCCACACACGGATCCCCAGCGGCTGTCCGCGGCTGTCTATGGACTGCCTGAAATACATGCTGACCGCATTCCGGCGGCATCGCTGGTTGCAAACCCAGGCTGCTATACCAGCACGTCAATTCTGGCTCTTGCGCCGCTCATTGCCGCGGGGCGGATAGAACCGCACGGAATCATTATCGACGCGAAGAGCGGCATCAGCGGGGCAGGGCGGACACCAAAACTGTCCAATCTGTTCAGCGAATGCAATGAAAACGTGACCGCATACAGCATTGGGAATCATCGGCACACGCCGGAGATTGAGCAGGTGCTGTCGGATGTGGGAGGAGTGCAGGTTCAGGTCGCCTTCAATCCCCATCTGATGCCCATGGACCGCGGCATCTTCTGCTCCATCTATCCCAGGCTTACATCGCCGGCCACTCAACCGGAACTGCTGGAGCTGTATCGCGAATTCTATCATCATCAGCCATTCATTCGGATTGTCGATCACATTCCATCCACGAAGGACACGTCCGGGACCAACTTTTGTGACATCAGTGTGCGATTCAATCGCGGACAGCTGGTGGTCTTCGCAGCACTGGACAATCTGATCAAGGGTGCCAGCGGGGTCGCCATACAGAATATGAACCTGATGCTGGGACTCGACCAGCGCACAGGAATGCTCCCGGTTTAATACTCAGGCCGTCGTTCAACGGAACTCCCATGCGATTCGGAAGCATCCCCGCATTCATTCTGCTCGCACTCTCCACTCTGTCCCCGGTAAATGCTCAAATTCGTCTCTACCGGGACCGCGTTGTGCCACACTGGGACACCAGCGGCACTCAGTTCTGGTACCGCAACGATCTTCCCGGCGACACGCGGGAATTTGTGCTGGTGAACGCCTCGAACGGCACGCGTGAACCGGCATTCGATCACGCCCGCGTTGCGGCTGCGTTTGAAACGCTGCTGCAGCGCCCGATTCCCGCGGACAAGATTCCCGTACAGGAACTGCAATTTCCTGAGGGTGATTCGCCTGCATGGAAAATGCAGGGGCCTGACGGAGAATTCACGTGGAATTCCGTTGACAACACTCTCAAGCAACTGCGGCCGGCAACCAGCGCTGGGTTCCAGCTGTTCCTCCCACCTCGCCCCTCCGGAGCCTCCACGGAAGACACAAACATCGTCTTCACGAACCAGTGGACCAACTCCGTAACGCTCGTGTGGATCGCCCCTGACGGTGGTCGCCGCGACTACGCTGCCGTGCCCCCGGGGCATGCGCACAGGCAGCACACCTTTGTCGGGCACACATGGCTGTTGAAAGCCGCTGACGGACGAGAATTGGGGTGCGCGACGGCTGCCAGCGGAGTGAATGAATGGATCCTGAGCGATTCGGTGCTGGCCAGCATCCGCCGTGA
The DNA here is from genome assembly GCA_040382995.1 of Planctomycetaceae bacterium. Classification (GTDB taxonomy): domain Bacteria; phylum Planctomycetota; class Planctomycetia; order Planctomycetales; family Planctomycetaceae; genus SXXK01. The sequence goes on along the minus strand of JBEIEK010000033.1, from coordinate 112 downwards.
AGCCGAAGCTCCGCGGGGCCGTGGTGGCCGGCGTTCACCGGCGACAGGCCCGGACGGCAATTCAGGTTCTGAAAATCCTGGTTCAGCATTCGTCCGAGATCACAATCTGTGG
>JBEIEK010000032.1:0-28883 GCA_040382995.1 Planctomycetaceae bacterium | reverse complement strand
TGGGGATTTCGGCCAACGGTCGTGGGACATCGCTTCCCCGGCACAGATCTCAGAGGCTGAGCGCCTGCTCCAGCGGCTTGGCTACTCGCCCGGGACAACAGATGGGAAATTGAGCACGCGGACCGCCGACGCGATCCGGCAGTTCGAGCGCGCCAACGACCTTCCCGTGACAGGAGAGGCCAGCGTATCGCTTCTTCGTCAGCTGCGTACTGCCACCCTCGGCGCTGAAAACTAGCGCGCCGGAGCGACCGTCGATCCGGGCCGGACGAAGCGCCAACTCGTTCAATCTGGCCTTGGCCGCCTGCAACCGCTTTCAGCGTCGCAATTGCGCGTCTAGAACAGCCCGTGCTGCTCTGCAACACCTGCGGAAAACCGCTCGGACGTGGCGGTCTCTGCCCTTCCTGCGGACCATCCTCGCAGCCCGAAACCCGACGCCGCCCCTCCCGAACACCCGACCCCAGAACAGCTCAACGAACGCTGAAAAACCCCAAACCAAGCCCCTCGCCAATACCCGGGAAACAGTCCCGGACCGACGCCAACGCAGATGAATTCTGGGACATTATCGACGGTGACTGATCCGCGCCCTCCGTCTTACCCACCGATCCTCCTTCTGTCGCAGCCAATCATGAAATCCCCAGCTCCCCTGCTCGCCACTGTCCTCGCGGTCGTCACCTCCCTGTCAGTCACCCTCTCCGCCCAGGACCTGCCGCCACTTGATCTGTCGCCCATCCGCGAACAGCATCAGCTTATTCCCATGCGCGACGGCACGCAGCTGTCCGCCAACATGTACTTTCCTCCCGGCAGCGGTCCCTGGCCGGTGCTCTTCGAACAGCGCTACGCCGACATTCGCGGAGAATCCACACGCCGCGCTGCCGCACGACTGGCTCAGGGTGGCTATGTCGTCGCCATGGTCAATTACCGCGGCACATGGAAGTCCCAGGGCACATGGGTTGGCTATCGCGCGCTCGGCTGGGGTGAACAACGCGATGGCTACGATGTCTGCGAATGGCTGGGGACACAGCCCTGGAGCACCGGTAAGGTCGGAACCTTCGGAAGTTCTCAGGGTGGCTACGTCCAGAACTTTCTCGCTGTCACTCAGCCACCACACCTTGCCGCCCAGTACATGGTCGACACCGGTCTCAGCCTGTTCCATGAAGGCTACCGCATCGGCGGCACCACCAGACCCAATCGCTTTCGTTCGCTGGCCCAGGTCTGCCGCGATCCCGCCGATAACGACCGACTGCTTGAAGAATGGGCCCGGCACCCCCATTATGACGAATACTGGAAGGCCGAAGACTGCTCTCTGCACTTCGCTTCCATGAATGTTCCCTGCTTCACCATCGGCAGCTGGTATGACTTCATGAACCAGGGATCCATTGCCAGCTTCCAGGGACGACAGCATCAGGGTGGCCCTGATTCCCGCGGAAAACAGCAGCTGATCATCGGACCGTGGCTCCACGGACGGCTCAATAAAGGCTTCAAAACCGGCCAGCTCATTTACCCCGAACACGCAGCCTGGCCCGAAGTGGACCACATGCTCCGCTGGTTCGACTACTGGCTGAAAGGGATTGATACCGGCGTGCAGCAGGAGCCCGCTGCACGCTGGTTCGTGATGGGCGCCGTCGGCGAACCCGATGCACCCGGGAATGTCTGGAGATCCGCCGACGACTTCCCTCCAGCCCATCGCATGACCCCCCTGTATCTGGAAGCTGACGGTCGCCTCACCAGCAACCGCCCCACCGCGGCAGATGCCAAAACGGATTTTCTGTGTGACCCCCGAAATCCCATGCAGATCCCCGGAACCGCATTCCCCGGTGCTGCAGACGCACGCGCATTCGAGCAGCAGCCGGAAGTTCGCACCTTCACCACAGAAGTTCTGGAACAACCCGTGGAATGGACCGGCCGCATTCGCGCTAACCTGTTCCTGTCCTCCACCGCCCGCGATGCCGATATCCTCGTCCGCGTCAGCGATGTCTACCCCGACGGCCGCTCAATCCTCATCGTCGACTACCCGCTGCGACTTCGCTATCGCGATGGATTTGACCACGAAGTGCTGATGCAGCCCGGCGAGGTTGTCCAGGCTGCCTTTGACGTGGGCTGGATCAGTCAGATCTTCAACCGGGGACATCGAATTCGTGTGACCGTTTCCGGACCAGGGGCACCACTCTACGAACCCAACCCCCAAACCGGCGGACCACAAACCAACGACCTGCCGCCGGATGCCGTCTCGGCAACTCACAGCATCCAGCACAACCGCACCTGGGCGTCGTCGATCCTTGCACCGGTCGTGGCCACCGCCAATGAACCGTAGGAGCCATGGATAACGAAACGTTATCCATTCGGGCGATTTGGGACATTTTCAGCTCTGCCTGCGTGTTCATATCCCGTGGCCCGCTCACTTCACAATCACGCCCTGTGGCGTCAATAACCGAGCCACGATCGTGAGGGAGTCGGGGACACGCTCGGCTGTAACACCAATCCACACAACAGTTTCGGTTTTACCATTTCCGTCAAAGTGCCATGCACCTTTGGGGGCACCATTCGTGGCTGAATGGGTATGTTTTCCGCTCCCTGACGGTCGCGGCTCGGCTAGTTCCTGCGGATGTCAAAGTGCCATGTACCTTTAGCGCACCATGCACCTTCAGCGCACCATTCACACGCCTCGTTTCGGTCATGAAAGGCGTGCGGTCGATGTCAATCGGCCGGTGCGGCCCCGGTCCGCTCCTGGTGCGACACTGGCCGGGCGGGCACGCACCGTGACCGGGGGATTGACAGCCACTGCACGCCTTTTTGTTTTGCAATGGCTCGGGGGAATCTCCAAACATGACATCAGACGTCCCTGCCACTGTTTCGCCATCCCAGCCTCACCCCCGTCTGTCGCCACTTACTTCCCCAGTCCATGCTGCTTCCGCAACGACTCTGGAAGCACCAGTTCTCCGTGTTCCAGCCACACCAGCAACTGCAGAATTTCGGTTTTCGTCAGTCCATTCAGAAGTCCCGGTGGCATCGCTGAGACTGTCAGCCGCACCTGCTCTTCAATTGTCGACTTTTTAAGCGAAGTCAGGCTTCCCGGCCTCAGCAGATCCGCAGCGATCTGCAATTCATCGTTTGTTTCCTTCACCACCACCCCGGTTACCACTCGTCCATCATCCGTAACAAACTGCCAGGCCTGAAATTTCTCGTGAATCTTCAGTGACGGTTCCAGAATCTGTTGCAGCAATTCTGCTCCTTTCAGCGTCTTCCGTGAATCGACCAGATCCGGCCCAAGGTTCACTCCAGCTCCGCCAACAACGTGACACTGGCTGCAGCGGGCCTTCACAAAAGCCGCCATGCCCAGTTCCAGATTTCTCGTGTTCGCCGTCAGCGACGACAGATCCTCAGCAGAGAAATCAGCCATGCTCCATTCGCGGACGATTGCCGGTCGGCCTGCTTCCAGCATCGCTGTCGCCTCGGCATCGCTGGCTGCCACGACCATCATTCCGTTCATGACAATCCAGTGCCCTGGAAAGGTGCAGACGTAGGGATAGAGGCCAGGTTCCTGCGGTGCTTCCAATCGCAACACGGCCACCTGAGCCGCTCGCGATGGGCCGACCATGGGTGTCGCCGCAAGAATCAATTCCCCCTTTTCCAGCGGCACAAAGTCAGATGCCGCATTGCGCGGATCCTTTGCCATGGCGTTGGCTGCAAGACCAACTTCCTCCAGCGCTCCGGGTCGGGTGATTACCAGATTATGGTCGGTGGCGTCCGCATTCAGCAGCACAAGTTTGACCGGCTGCCCCGGCCGCACGAAGAATTCCCGAGTGGAAAACAGCATTCGTTCCGGCAGGCAGCTGATGGTCACCGACTTAACCCCCTCGCGGCGATCAAAGGCAGCCTCGGCCCGCGTTGCTTTCGGTTCCCGCAATTCCGTTTCCCTTGCCGCGGCCTTCAGCATGCGAGCAATTTCCGAGCCGGGTTCGCGTTCCCAGTATTGTCGGAGGGACGCGGACCCAAACGCGGTCACCATCGCATAGCTCAAATGGCCGCCCCGCGGCTGCAGCAACGCCTCCCGCGCCGCTTCAAAGGCAGCCCTGCTCCCCAGATAGCTGGCGGCAATCACCGCCTCCATCCGCACAATGCCATTTGCGTCACTCGCAGCCTTTCGCAGCAGCACAGGGGCATCTGCGAGATACGGGTGCCAGTACCGCAGCTGCTGGACTGCAGCCGCCCGAGCTCGATGATTCTCGCAGCCAAGCAGCTCCTTTAACAGACGCAGTGGCAATTCACGCGGTGCCCCATCGGACACCGCCGCCGTCACAACAGCGGGATTCACAGGGGCCACGGAGGTAGCGAGTGGCGCAAGCCCCAGCCAGCGGCAGACCCACAACGCTTCCAGCTGATGATGCCGGAAGCGTTCGTCTGCAGACGATAAATCAGCCACCCATCCCTCAAGTGCCTTCAGCACTTCCTTCGCATCCCGCGAACGCAGTTCCCGCTTCGCCCGATAACGCACCGCCGCCTCCCGCCGTTTCAACAGGTCCAGCAGCTGAGGAATTGAGGCCGTGGCGATGGGGTCAGCCGACGACAGAGCTCGCCCCTTCGCTGTGATTCGCCAGATCCGCCCCGAATGACGGTCCCGACGCTCGTCCCGCAACGAATACTGAGCATGTCCCTTGACCGGGTTGTACCAGTCACACACATACAAATCACCCCGCGGACCAAACTGCAGATCCACCGGGATAAAACTGAGATTGGTCGAAAACAGCAAATCCCCAACATACTCCTCCTCAAAGCCAAACGGCCCCTCCTTCCACGCCAGCAGTTCAATGCGGTTTGTCGGTTTGTATCGCACCCGAATCAAATGCCCCTGCAACTCGTCTGGAAACGCAGGCGTGTCCACGAACTGCTGACCGCACACTCCCGAATACGCCTGCAGCCCCTTCGGCACCGGGTGCTGCTGCGGGTAAGGCGGATCCAGAGCATGAAACGCCGCGGCGTAGACCGGGTGGCTGGCCGTGTGCTGTCCCCAGTCATCAAACGTCACGCCCCACGGATTGGTACTGGGGTAACTTCCAAAACTGACCAGCCGATGTGTGGACGGCTCCCAGCGAAACCAGCCACTGTTCTGCTGGCGGACCGGACCATATGGCGTTTCCACCTGTGAATGGTGAAAAATCGATTCCCGCAAAATCAAATCACCGTCCGGCGTCCACGTGAAGTCGTGCAGAGCGTGATGCGAGTCCTCAGTTCCAAACCCCGACAGCACCACTCGCCGCTCATCCGCCCGATCATCCCCATCCACATCCTTCAGAAACGTCAAATGCGGCTGCTCGGAGACAAACACGCCTCCCTCCCCAAACTCAAAAGACAGCGGCAGGTGCAGCCCCTCTGCAAACACCTGCGACCGGTCCGCTCGCCCGTCCCCATCCACATCCTCAAGAATCACCAGCCGGTCGTCCGGTTCACGGCCGGGATACACGTGCGGATAAGTCGTCGAACAGCTGACCCATAATCGCCCCCGTGAATCCCAGCGCATCTGGATCGGATTGGCAATCTCCGGAAACTGCTCCTCACCCGCAAACAGATTGACCTCGAAACGCGAATCCACCTGAAACGCCCGCTGCTCGTCCGCGGCCGATAACCATTCATTGGCCCCCCGCGACTGATTGACCGGTGGCAGTTGCGGAAGATGCGAATCATCAGGTCGATCAGGAACCGGCCGACCAGCCACCAGATCATGAATTCGCCGGTCACGGACTTCCGTCATCAAATCAAAATTCCGCATTGCTGGCAGAAAGTCCAGATAGCCGTAGTCGCGGTTGCGGCCACCCGTGTAGTAAAATGTGTTCAGGGGTCGAAATCGCCGGAAGTACTGCTGATTCCGGTCGACGATGGCAGCCACCACATCCGGCCGTGGCTGCGGTGGCTGACGACCGAACAGAGCTTGAAACAGCACCCGCGAAAACAGCAGATCCCCCTCCTGACCAAAGTGCACGCCGTTGATCGTCAGGTCCGAACCCGGACTCTCCAGTGCTGCTGCAGTGTCACCATACACGTCCACATAGCCCACCTCCTGCTCTGCAGACACTTTGAACATTGCTGCTCCGTACAGTCGCAGGTTCGCGTTGTTCAGATCCGCAGCTGCCACACCCCGTACGTTCTCGGCGGCAGGAGGCCCCACCAGCACCACTCGAGCCGCCGTTTTGCCGTTGAATGACTTCGTCCGCAGGGACTTCAGCCATTCACGCAGCCGATCTTCAAATGCACCCAATCCCGCCTCGCCCGCAAAAGACTCGTTAAAACCAAACATCGCTACCACCACGTCCGCACGCTCATGCAGCAGATGCTGCTCCGTATCCGCAAAATTGTCCGGTCGAGGCTGCAATCCGATCTGGTCACCCGACCACGCCAGATACCGCACCACCAGCTCCAGCTGCGGATACGCCTGCTGCAGCATCGCCTCGAACTGGCCAAAACCCTGAGATCGCTCTGCCAGAGTATTCCCGATGACAACGATGCGGTCGCCACGCTGCAGTTCAAGCGGCAATCGAGTCGTCACAGGGGTGGCCGCCTGGGGACGCGGGGCCGTCTGAGCATAGATGCCGTAACGCTGGTATTCGTCAGCAGCAGCCTGGGAACCCGCCGCAACAGCAGCCAAACCATTCCCTGCAACTTCCGGCACCTGCCCAAACACCTGTGTCCATCCGGAATGCAGCAATCCGGCAAGCATTACCAGCAAACCCTTTCGCCATGCACCACAAAACTCGATACGCCAGTTCGACATCTGAACATCCTCGCATGCAACCCGTTCTGACCACTGCAAGCTCCACACCCTCCCCGAAAACGCTGCCGAATTCAAGTGCACCCACAAAACAGCAGCTGGCCAGGAGCAGCACCGATTCCCCCGGACCGCTCGCCTTTTATTCACCGCAAAGCGACAATCACCGCAGCAGCCGCAAAACAACTCCGCAATTCACCCTCGGACCAGACCCGTGCTTGATTACCTGCCCGCCACCGAAGGCCGCAATACCGCATCCGCCAGCGTCGACAGCCTCAGCCCACAACAGATTGTGGAACTGATGAATACGGAAGACAGGCTGGTGGCCACAGCCGTCGCCACGCAATCCACGCAGATCGCCGCAGCCATCGAAGCCGTCACGGAAAGACTGCGGCACGGCGGAAGGCTGATCTACGTCGGCGCTGGTACCTCGGGACGACTGGGAGTGCTCGATGCCAGCGAATGTCCGCCGACGTTCAGTGTTCCCCGCGGCATGATCATTGGACTGATCGCTGGCGGACCACAGGCACTCACCACCGCCGTCGAAGGTGCCGAAGACAACCGCGAAGCCGGCGCAACTGATCTGGCAGCTCTGCAGATCACCAGTCGGGATGCCGTGATGGGCATCGCCGCCAGTGGCCGCACGCCCTATGTGCTTGGAGCACTTGAACTGGCCCGCCAAACCGGCTGCCTCACGCTGGGACTGGCCTGCAGTCCCGCATCACCCCTGGAGAACGCCGTCGAAATCATGATCGCGCCCGTCACAGGCCCTGAAATCCTCACGGGATCCACTCGACTCAAAGCCGGAACCGCCACCAAAATGGTGCTCAACATGATCACCACCGGCACGATGATTGGTCTCGGAAAAACCTATGGCAATCTGATGGTCGACCTGCGTGCCTCCAACGAAAAACTCCGCGACCGCGCCGTGCGCATCGTCGCGGAAATCACGGGACTCGCTCGCCAGGACGCCACACAGGTGCTGAACGCCTGCAGCGGCGAAGTCAAAACGGCTATTGTTGCCGCCCGCTGCAGGTTGTCACCGGATGCCTCGCGCGACGCCCTCAGTAAAGCCGGTGGACAACTGCGCAAAGCCCTGGAGACCGCGGACGGAAACTGATGCCTTCAACGGACTGGAAGTCCGGCGTACGCATGTCTGTGTTCACTCAAGCCCCGCTGCTGACGGAACAACCTTCAGTTCCTCGCCAAGTCCGTTTCTGAAGACCAACTCCGTTTCATCCGCGTTTGGACGCATCACGGCAATCGTCTGCACATCTTCCGCAAGCACTGCCGGAGCGGTAAACGAACCCGCATAGCGCACTCCGCGGGAAATCCGAAACCCCCGCAAACTGCCACTGAAAAAACGCTGGTTCTCGCCCTCCGGCAAACGAGAAGAATCCACACCCCCTGCAAACAGTCCTCCCGCCGTTTCAGCCATCTTAAAACTGATCGGTGCCAATTCCTCTTCACGGCCATCCACAAACAGTCTTCCCCTGCCGGACTCAAACACCGCAGCAAGATGCGTCCAGCGATCAGCTTCTAGAGTGACCGGAGCAAGCAGGACCGTGGACTGCCCGCCGAACAGCCTCGCCGTCCCCGGTTGCCCGGTATCGCTGATGTAAAGTGCCATCCAGTCCGGTCCCAGCCATGAGAGCACGTTGGATGTCTGAAACCGTTGTGGCCGGATGATGGCTTCCAGAGTGTATGCAGCCCCCGGCTCAGGAACCACGGATGGAAAATTCAGATAGCCGTTGATCCCGTCAAAGGTGATTTCAGGAGGTTGACCAGCCAGCGCCGGAGCCGGACCGGGGGCGGGCAGGCTGCCCGCTGCGGGCACTGAAGCAGGCCCAACCGACTTTCGCGACGAAAACCAGTACAGCCCCATGCACAGGGCCATCAGGCTCAGCGTCACCCAGACCATGGTCGGCTTCGCCCCCGGCTGCACATCAGCCTGTGGCAACGAGCTGCTGGCGATCGGCGACTTCACAGGTTGATCTTTGCCTTGCCTGAGCGATTCCCGGAGCTTCGCAATTCGATCAGCAGTTGCGACGGCCGTTTGCAGCCTGTGCTCCGGGTGCCTGGCCACAAGCTGCTCAAAAAGTTCCTGCACCAGCTCAGGAATCATCCGCCCGGAAACGCTCTCCTGCAGCCGCGGCACTGGTCCCTGCAGGTGAGCCACGATCATGTCGATTGCCGACGCAGCACTGTAAGGGGGACGCCCGGTCAGCAGGAAATGCAGGGTGCAGCCAAGACTGTACAGGTCCGATCGCGCGTCCGCTTTGCGAGTGTCGCGAGCCTGTTCAGGCGCCATGTAGGCGGCCGTGCCCATGATCAGCCCGCTGTCGGTCAATCCTGTATTGGACTGCGGATCCGTCCCCTCGACACCGCCACGGTTCTGCATTTCGTCCAGTCGTGCCAGCCCCATATCCAGAATCCGTACCACACCGCGACGGTCGCGGAGCAGATTCGCGGGCTTAATGTCCCGGTGCACCACGCCCTGTTCATGTGCATAGGCGAGTCCGGTAGCTGTCTGAGCAATGACATCGAGCGCCGCATCGACCGTGAGCGGGCCGTCTCTTCGCACCTGCGTATCGAGATCCTCGCCATCCACCAGCTCGGTCACGAGGAACGGAAGCCCGTCATGCATGCGGGCGTCGAGTGCCGTCACGATGTTCGGATGAATCAGCCTTGCCGCCGTGCGAACCTCCCGCTCAAACCGCTGCAGCAGAGCCGCATTTCCGCGAATCTCCGCCCGCAGTACCTTCACAGCCACCGCACGTCCCATCCGCTCATGCACGGCTCGGTAGACCGTGCCCATGCCCCCCTGCCCGAGAATCTCCAGCAGGCGATAGTCGCCAAGCCGCTCGGGAATCGCGGATGCAGCAGCGCGTGACGCATGGCCACCCATCGCAATCGCAAAACCGCCACTGTCGCTGTCGGCAGTCCCCAAAATAGTCTCAGGTTCAGCCCAGCCCAGCACCTGCTGGAGCCACGCGGGGTCACTCGATGGAAACCTCGCAGCCAACTCCGGAAAGCCAGCCGGCTGCCCGCAACGGCGTCGGTATTCCAGCTCCAGCGGGAGCAGCTGGGCGAGCGCCGCCTGCTGCTGTTCAGCCGTGACGTTCCGCAGGTCAGACAACAGATCCTCAGAGTTCAGCCCGGAACCCGTCTGCCACGACGCTTCAAGACGACTGCACAATCGATCAATCTGCAGCATGAGCGCCGCAGGCAGACTGCTGAATTCCTGCGATGAATCGTTCACTCCCCGTCCCCCTCTGACTGCTCCCACAGTCGCGCAATCACCTGCAGCTTTCGCTCCACACTCCGTCGCACACAGCCCACACGAGCGGCAATCTCGTCGTTCCCGAATCCTTCCAGTTTGAACAGTGCAATCTGACGCAGAAGTGGATCACCGCTGGCATCGAGGCCCTTCAGCAGCTGACCCAGCTGATCCGTAAGCTCTGCCGTAAACTCCGGGCCTGGCTCACGTGACATCAGGCCGCTGAGCGCTTCCGCGAGAGCCTCTCCGGACAGCCTTTCAAGGCCGCCACCACGGCGCTGACGATTGTTCTGCCGAATCAGGTCCACCGACTTGTTCGCTGTGATCACCAGCAGCAGCGGCCAGAGACTCTGCGAGTCCAGAAGCTGTGGAAAACGACCTGCCTGTGCACCCAGACAAAAACTGTTGAACGCGCTCAGGGCTACGTCCTCTTCGTCAGCCGCCCCCCTTGAAGCCCCCTGCAATCGCAGACGCGCCGCCTGCACCATCCGCTGGAAATAGTTATTCCACAGATGCTGCACAGCAGAACTGTCACCTGCACGCACTCGCTGAATCCAGCCAGTGACTTCTCCGGAGAGTCTGTTCGGGGGCATGTTGAAGTATTTCTGAAATTCCTGTCGCAGAGGCGGTGCGTTTGGCGAGCCGTTGTCAGTGGGAGCCCGAAACGGTCCCGTTTGCTCGCAAAAACGCTCGATCAGGGAGTCTAAACGATGTTCCGCCTGCCTGTCTTCCGGAAAGCCGCCTCCAGCCGCCGCAAAAATCGCACCACACCCCCCTCTGCCGAACTGCAGACGCTCGAACTGCGAACTGTGCTCAGCGCACAGACTCTGCCAGTGCTCCTCGTCGTCGCAGATCGCCAGGATTTTTATTACCGCGAATACAGCGAAACTCGCCAGTCCCTGGAAAATGCCGGCCTGACTGTTCACGTCGCCGCCTCCACCACCCAGCCCACCTTCCCGCACCCCGGGACCGGCCAGGCTCCCGGCACCAGCGGACAGGTCAATCCGGACCTCGCGCTCAGCAGCGTGCAGTCCGCCAACTACTCCGCTATGGTCTTCATCGGTGGCTGGGGATCCTCGATGTACCAAAGCAGCGCCTTCCCCGGTGACTATGCCTTCGATCACTACGATGGCAACGCCGCTGTCAAAACCGTCGTCAATCAGCTCATCAATGAATTCCACGCTGCTGACAAACACCTTGGCTTCATCTGCCACGCCGTCACCGTGGCTGCATGGTCGCGAGTCAATGGCAGCAGCCTTGTTGCCGGTCGCACAGTTTCGGTGCCACACATCGGTTCACCCGCAGTCCTCTACAACAACCGCTGGTACGACTCCTTCGCGCTTGGACAATACGAACAGATTGTCGCCAATGGGGGGACCGCAAACACCCGCAGCGGCCAGTATGGCAACCCGGCCACGGCAGCCGATGACGTGGTGCTTGATGGCCGACTGATCACCGCCGAAAACTACGATTCCGCCGCTTACTTCGGCACCGTGATCGCCCGAGAAGTCATCGCAGCTGCAGGAACGGGCCAGTCCAATCGCCCCCCTGTCGCCAACGACGCCACCGTCCGCATTTCACTCAACGATCGCCTCGAAGCCGGTGCCCGCATGGTGAATGGTGTGCTGTACGTTCAGGGAACACCCGGTGCCGATTCCATCATGCTCTGGAGCGATGCTGCTTCCGGGCAGACAGGAGTGGGCATCAATGGTGCTTTCCACGGGGCCTTCAGCGTTCCAACGGGTGGGCGGGTTGTGATTTCAGCCGGCGATGGTGACGATTTTGTTTCCGCTGGCTCCAGCCGCGTTCCAGTATGGATCTTCGGCGACGCCGGTAATGATCAGCTCACCGGCTCCGCCTTCAATGACCGACTGGATGGCGGATCCGGCAACGATCTGCTGCTCGGCTATGCTGGTCATGACCTGCTCTTCGGAGGTGACGGCAACGACTGGATCGAAGGACACTCCGGTCACGACATACTGGTCGGTGAAGCCGGAAATGACCGGCTGGAAGGAGGCACGGATAACGACTTTGCCAGCGGAGGCAGCGGTGGCGATTACATTAAGGGCGGCGACGGTGACGATCTGCTGCTGACAGGGGCCACGATCTGGGATCGCAATCCGGAAGCCCTCATCGACCTGCTGTCAACCTGGAGCGGACCTGGTACCGCTACTGCGCGAGCCGCCGCGGTGCAGTCCGGCACTGCCGCCGGTCGACGCCTTCGCAACAGCATCGAAGTGCTCGCTGACACAGCTCAGGATATCCTCTGCAGCGGTACTGGTGCGGATCTTGTGTTCGTCAATTACAATGACGCGACGTGGCTGGACGAACTGGATCTGTTTCCCGTCGGTTGACCGTGTTAGTCGCCGCTCATCAATCAGTGTCGTTTTCAGTGCGGACCGGTCTGCTGCGGCACACCGGTCCGCTGTTTTGCTGTCGAGAACACCAGGAGAGCTGCAGTGGAATTTCAGGGCGATTCCCTCTGGCTGGTTGACGGCCCGCTTTCAGAACATCCCTTCTGGTCGGCCTTCTCAGCGCAGACTGTCACAGGAGTCTGCAGTGAAGTGCGTTCTCTGCACGCCATTGAACCGGCCCAAACCCGCATCCTCCGCGGTCTCAGAATTCTGCAAAACGTGCAACATCCCGGACTGCGACTGCCAATCGACCAGCGGCCGGAAGCCAGCCCACCATGGTTTGCCTTCACCATCGCTGCTGCGGCTGCCACATCTTCCCCCACGGATCCACTCACAATCTCCAAAGCCGCCGCCTCAGCCTCGCTGCTCTTTGCCGGGCTGGCCGAAGTGCATCGCCTCGGGCTCGTACCGGGGCCCTTCAACGGCGACGATATCGTCTGCAACCGCGAGGGAAACTGGCAACTGGATCTGTTCACGCGACTCGGCACAACCGATGGAAATGCGGACCCGGAAGACGATGTGGCCTCCCTGTGCACGACTCTGCTGCAACTGTATGCCAGCCATCCAGCTCGCGCCCCAATCGCCGCAGCACTGCGCCCACTGCTGCTCACCCAACTTCCCGGTGACGGCGAACCTCCGGCCTCCGCCGCTGTGATTGCCAGTCGCCTTCAGCAATTCGCAACTGCAGGTGATTCAGAGCGTGCCGGCACACCAGTTGTCAACCAGGCTCGACTCACCGCCGCAACTCTGCTCTCCAACCCCGGAATGCCGCTCGAAGGCACGCTGCTTCTCCCTTCACAACACATGCCAGCAGGCAATGCCGGCGCACCTCGGAAACTCCCCGAGCGGCTCGGGCGATTCCGACTGATTCGACAGCTCGGCGAAGGCGCTGCGGGAACCGTTTATCTCGCCGAAGATACTGCCGATGGTTCATCCGCAGCCGTCAAAGTCCTTAACGAGCGCATGGCACAGAACGCCGTCATGCTGCGGCGCTTCGCAAAGGAAGCCCGACTGCTCGCCCGCAGCCGCAGTCCCTGGGTTGCCGCACTCCTTGACAGCAACTGCGATCAGGGCTTTCACTTTCTGGCACTGGAGTTCGTTCCCGGAGGAACCCTGGCTGACAGCATGCAGGAAAACCTTCATGTTCCCGAACAGGTGGCTGCCCGGATTGTCCTCGACGCCACGCTGGGACTGGCTTCCGCCCATCGCGAAGCTATTTGCCATCGAGACATCAAGCCCGACAATATTCTGCTGACAATGGCCGGAGCTGAGTACCTGCGGGGAGCAACGGATTCCAGCCACCGGCACTCGGTCCCCGCCGGACCTCTGGCAAAGCTCTCCGACTTCGGACTGGCCCGAGCCCACCAGCAGTCCGAATCCATGGCACTCACTCAGGATGGCACGATCCTCGGGACACCATTATATATGTCCCCCGAACAGTGCCGAGGCCAGACCGCTGATGCCCGCTCCGACATCTACTCGCTCGGCGCCACCCTGTTCCACCTGCTCGCCGGACGACCTCCCTTCATGGGCGAAAACCAGGTCGCCGTGCTCAATGCCCACTGCAATCATCCGCTGCCCCAGCTCCGGCAACTCTGCCCCACACTCAGTGATGCCTGCATCAACGTCGTCGAGAAATGCCTCGCCAAAAATCCCGATGTGCGGTACTCAAACGCCGACGAACTCGCAGCCGACCTCGAACGGCTCGTCAACGGCCAACCCGCCTCCATCCTCGCCCATCCCGCTGCCCCGGAAACCGGCGGACGCAGCGTCTTTGAATTCCGCTTCACCTGCGAACTCGACTCCACACCCGCACAACTCTGGCCACACGTGGCACATACCGATCGCGTCAATCATGCACTCGGACTGGCACCCGTCACCTACACCCATCGCAGACATCCCGTCCGCGGTCTGGAACGCTTCGCCGAAACCAAAGTCGCCGGCCAGAAACTCATTTGGCAGGAACACCCATACGAGTGGATTGAAGGCAGACGGTTCAGCGTGCTGCGCGAGTTTATCGGTGGTCCCTTCCTGTGGTTCATGAACGTTGTGGAACTCCAGCCAGCTCCCACCGGAGGCACGCGACTCACTCAGATCTTCCGAGCCGTTCCCATCAATCTGGCCGGAAAACTTCTCTGCCGCGTCGAACTCTCCGGCAGAGCTCCTCGAGGCTTTCGCAAACTGTACCAGCAACTCGATCAGTTTCTGCAGCAGGGAGCAGGTCCGGCCGAAGATCCGTTTGGCGTTCCAGTAAAACTGGCAGCCACCACCCGCCGCAAACTCCGACAACGCCTCGAACAACTCCTCGATGCCGGCGCCAATCCCTCGGTCGTCGAAGTCCTCGGTCCGTTCCTGCAGACCGCCCCCGACCTCGAAGCGGCCCGCATCCGACCACTCGTGTTCGCCGAACGTTTCGGACTGCCACCAGCCGATGTTGTACACGCCTGCCTGCTCGCCGCCCGACACGGACTCCTGCTGCACCTCTGGGACCTGCTCTGCCCCTCCTGCCGCATCCCAGCCGATGTCCAGGAAACCCTTGCTGCGCTGAAGGACCATAATTACTGCTCCGCCTGTGACCTGCAGTACTCACTCGATTTCGGCTCCTCCGTCGAACTCATCTTCCGCGCCCACCCCGACCTCAGACAAACAGAAACTCGCACCTGGTGCATCGGCGGACCTGCCTTCTCCAGCCACGTTGTCGCCCAGATTCGACTCGCACCCGGTGAACGCTTCGATCTCGAACTGGCACTCGGAGAAGGTGGCTATCGACTTCGCGGCCCCCAGCTTCCATTCACTGCAGAAATCGTGGTCTCCGCAGGTGCCTCCGCACCCCGCGCGGAAATCAGCCTGCAGCAGGCCCCGCTGCCAGGCAGCATCCCGGTCCTCAGACACAATTCGCAGGTGCTCGCCCTCTTCAACAACACCCCACAAAATCTGCAGATTCGAGTTGAACGCACGGCGGATCGCCGCAGAGCACTCACGGCCGCCGCAGCTGCCGCTCTGCCCCTGTTCCGCGAACTCTTCCCCGCAGATGTCCTCGCACCCGGTCGCATGGTGGCCCTTGCCAGCACCACCCTGCTGCTCGTCGAGCTTGTCGATGCCGAAGCACTCTACCAGGCCGTCGGCGATGGAACCGCCTTCGCCACCATCCGCTCACAACTGCAGAAAATCGAGGATACGGTCCGCGAATGCGGTGGGACTCTGGTGAAAATCGTTGGCGAAGGTGCACTCGCCGTCTTCCCCAACACCGCAGCGGCCCTGCACGCTGCACTCAGGCTGCTTCAGGCACCCACGACCGATCAACTGCCACTCCGCATGGCTCTCAATCACGGAGCAGCCATGGTGGCCACGCTGAATGATCGCCTCGACTATTTCGGAAACCTCGTCGTCACCACCCGCCGCATCCTCGCTGCCGCTCAACCCAAAGAACTGCTCCTGCCCGCCGCACTCGCCTTCGATGAAGACCTCCAGCCCATGCTGCAGCCACTCCAGGCACAGTCCTCACTGAAGTCGATGCCCGAAGGGCCAACATTACTGGCCCTGCAACTCGATTTGAATATCGAGCCGTGATCGTGAGGGAAGCAGACCCCAGGGGCATTGACTTTCCGGCGAAAGCCACGCCCGACTCCCCTCTCCCCAGACTGGGGAGAGGGGCTGGGGGGTGAGGGGTAAACCGCCCCCGCCACGCGCAATCCACGAAGATGTGAATTCACGGTATCTCCCGAGTGTTTGCAGGGGGCCTCGGAGTGATCGTTGACCCCGCACCCCTCACCCCCGTCCCCTCTCCCCTCTGAGGGGAGAGGGGGGATTGGGGGCTGCTTTTCGCCCGGCCAGCGAGAAGGTGAACGCCATTCGGCGACCGCCGAAATATCAGCATGCATAGATAAAACCTTTTTTGGCTTCAATGCACTTGACACCACAAATTCGCCGATATGATGCAGCCTCTCTTTTCCACGGCTGATTCTTCACCGCGGCTTCAATGCGCTCCTTCCTACATGCAATCAGTATGCATTTGCTTACCTTGCAAATGCTTTTAACGCCTGCATTTGCACCGGCGCTGCATGAATATCTGGATTGCTTTGCTGCGGTGTCTTCCCAAAACCCGGACTGCGGGTGCTGCAGCGGGCATCATCGGTCTCAGCACAGCCAGACAGATCCGCAGCACGAAACCGCCCCCCATGTGCCGCATCATTGCTCCAGCTGCGCCCTCTGCCACGCCATCTTTGCCCCCCGCATTCCTGCTCCGCTCTGCTGCCTGCTGACTGTCGCATCACAGACAGTACTTAGTACGCCGCAGCCAGCACTGCCAATGCCACGCGCTGTCTGCAGACAGCCCCAGCCTCGCGGGCCACCGCTGGACAGCCGATCTGCCTGCTGAACGGCCGCGCTGCCATCCGGGAATACAGCGCGTACGAAAATCAGCCCCATCCCCCCCTCTCCCCTTCGAGGGGAGAGGGGTCGGGGGTGAGGGGTGAGGGGTCAAACTGCACTCCCCAGCTCCACGCGAACACTTCCGAGTCGCTCCGGCTCAAGCATCCTCGTGTGCTGCGTGCGCTGCGCGTGGCAGGGGCGTTTTACCCCTCACCCCCTGCCCCTCTCCCCTGGCAGGGGAGAGGGGAGCTGGATGCGGTTTCAGCCCGCGTCATCACGCCCCGAGTTTCAAACAATCAACTTCTCAAGGATCACTCCAGATGTCCCCTTTGCGCTCTCGATCCCTCCGCGGATTCACCCTGATCGAACTGCTTGTCGTGATTGCAATTATTGCGATTCTCGTTGCCCTCCTGCTGCCCGCTGTCCAGCAGGCTCGGGAGGCAGCCCGCAGAACGCAGTGCAAAAACAATTTGAAACAACTGGCTCTGGCCACCCATAACTACCATGACGCCCACAATTCCTTTCCGCTTCAGGCTTCCGGTTCGCTCTATGGCTATTCCGCCCAGGCGCAGCTGCTGCCCTATCACGAACAGTCCGCACTCCACAATCTGATCGATTTCCGCCAGCCGCTGCTGGTGGGGCTGCCATGGAATCCGCAGGTGAATCCCGCCTTGTCTGCGGTGGCCGGCAGAACTCTGCCCGTCCTTCTGTGTCCCAGTGAATCCGGAGATCCGTTCTTTACGGATGCGTTTGGCTATCGCTGGGCTGGCGGTAACTACCTGCTGAATGGTGGCACCGGGACCGGCAACACTTATTGCTCGGTTCAGAGCGATGGACTTTTCTGGCGCGGCTCGAACACACGCTTTCGCGACATCACGGATGGAACCAGCAACACGGTGCTGATGGCTGAAGGACTCTTCGGAAACCGCGTCACCAGCGCCGCGACGCTGGTGAATCGACAGCGACAGATGAAGCGTGTGAGTCTGGGGCCGGCGTGTGGTGTCACGGGTGAGCAGATGCTGGCCGCTGCCGCGACGGCATGGGACGGACGGCGCGCTTCTGCATGGATTTCCGCGACCGGCTATCAAACACTGGTCCACGGATTTCTCACTCCAAATTCCCCGACACCCGACGCCATTCATCACGGTGACGTAATTTCCGGTCCCCGCAGCCAGCACGCTGGAGGTGCTCAACTGGCGCTCTGCGATGGCAGCGTGCGATTTGTGAGCGAGAACGTGGACAACAGAGTTTTCCGCAACATCTTCGCGCGCGCTGACGGCCAGGTCACCGGCGATTTCTGAAAGGGAACAGGCTCATGAAGTCATACCGTACAGCAGCGCTGTTCCTGATTGCTGCAGCCTCCGCGGGCTGCGGGTGGTCGGACAGCGATGATGTCGCGCCGCTCGTGGCCCCTGCCGCAGCGGCTCCGGAGTCCTTCCCGTTTTCCGGCACCACGTGGACGCGCACTGCGGTCCCGTCCGCTGATGACTGGAAAGAGCTGCAGATGTTTTTCCAGCAACACCCGAACTACGCCGACAGTGCCGACTTCGCCGGCGAACCATTTGTCTTCCGCAGCAACAGCTCGGATCGGATGTTCATCTGGACTCAGCCCGCAGTGCAGGGATCCAGATGGCAGCTTGTCCGCAGGCAGGGCGGGCGGTTTTTTCAGGATTTTGGCGAGGGCGTTCCATGGACTGCGGCAGCGGTCGGGGGCGTTGAATGAAGAGCTGTTTTCCCTGTGAAGCGGACTGTGATTGCACGACAATCCCCGTCCGAAGAGAATGGCCCGCAGGTTTGACGGGCACGCGATCCAATTTTTCACCATCACTGTGGTCCACTATACAGAACTGGAGACCGTCAATGTTTCAGCACCCGGACGCCGGCACCGCCGCGCGTCGGTTCATCACTGTTTTCACGATCAGCTTTGCCCTCGCCACCGGCTTCTTCCCTGGCGAATCAGACCGGACGTTCGCTCAGCAACGCCGAGTCGCTGTGCCCTCCTACGGCGAACGAGTCACTCGGCTCATCTGGCAGGACCGCGCCTCAGGATCACTCTGCTGGGGTGAAGTTTTCCGATCCGGGAAGTGGACCGTCACGGCAGCTCCCCTCCCCGGCTTTCCAAAGCTCACAGCCGGCCAGCAGGACTTCTCGCAGATGGATCACCATGACGGCTGGATCGTTGCCAGTGTCCGTGGTCGAAAGAATGAAGCCGGAGAACTCGGTGCCAGCGGCTGGGTGGCGATCGACAGCGGCGTCCGCGCGGTTCCCCACGGCAATCACTCAGACTGGACCTACCCCCAACTGCCTTCCGTGCGAACCACCAGCCTCTCGGCCGAAGGCGGAAACCCGGCTCATATGTACGTCTACGACGGCCGGTTCTTCATGGCCAACGACAGCGTCAACGGGTTTTCAATGCTCAACCCCGCAGATTTTCGCCAGCCAAACACACAACCTGCCGCTGCCTTCTTCACCGGCGGTGGCCGCCATATTACTCTTGCCGCCATCGCCAACAAAGTCTGCTATGCCACATGGATTGATGCCGAAGGGGAAAATGCAGGTCGAGTCGACGTGGTGAATCTGCAGCGCCCGGCCGCTGAGTCTCTGGCGTATTCTCTGCGGCTGCCCACCGGCGTGATCCACGGAGCCACCGCCAACTCCGGCAAAGTCTTCTTCGCTCCCCGCGACGGCATCTGCTGGGTTACCGCCGACGAAAATGCCTCCAGCAAACCGGAAAACGTCACCGTCCAGCATCTCTCCCTCGGCTCCGACCCGGAAAACCAGCAGCCGCTGCGAACGGGAGCCTTCGTGAACCATCGCAACTGGGTGCTGTTCACGACCGGCCGCGGGGAAAACTCGGCGCTGTGCCTCCTGAATGCCGCTGAAGCCCAGCCACAGGTTGTGAAACTGCCAATCAACGTGTCCGACGGACTCGCACTCACCTCCCCCGAAGTTGTCCTCGCAGCCGGTGGCCGACGACTCGCATTCGTCTTCCAGGATCGCACGGAAGGTGGTGCAGATGGCGAAGTTGCGAACGCCCCCCAGGAACTGCTCACCGTCATCGAACTCGATCCCAACCGCGATCGTGACTTTCGCGACGCTCGCATCCTGCAGTCAATCCCCGTCGGCCCCAGTCGAGTGCAGGGGCATTCAGGACATCACGCACTTGCCTGCGACAGCGAGGGCCGGCATGCAGTCATTACCAATCCCGGTGACGGCACAATCTGGGTGATCACGCTGAACGATCTGAAGGTGCAGGCAAAATCGCTGGTGGGTGGCGAACCAGGCAGTATCGCCGCCATCGGTGCCCCTTCGCATCACCATTGAAAAAGTCAAGCGAAATCCGAAAACACGGCCGGCAATTCAGGGGGATTTCCAGCCCCGCGAATCGCTGGTCAACCGAGAAATTCACGTTTTCGGCAACGCCCGGGATACAGCCGTACCCCGGCAACGGAATATACTTCCGGCTGTATCCCGGTCAGCTTCGTGCAGCTGACATACCACGTTTTCAGAAAGCTTCTCCATGAGATCCTTCCACTGGCAGCTCTGCCTGCTTGCATGCTTCTCTTTCACCCTGACCACCGGCTGTCAGGAAACCGCCCCAGAAACCACTCAGGCGGAAGAGGACCATCAGCACGAACACGCCCACGCGGAAACGCTCGCCGAAGCCGTCACCGAACTCACCGAACTGCATTCCGAAATCGCCAAAGCTTTCACTGCCGATAAACCCGACGACGCCCATGATGCTCTCCACGACGTCGGACACGTCCTCGAAGAACTCGCTCCCCTCGCCAAAAACGAAAAACTCCCCGATGACCGTGTGGCTGCCATCGAAACCGCCGTCACAACACTCATGGACGGCTACGGAGAACTCGACAAAACCATGCACGGGGCTGAAGGCAAGTCATGGTCCGAAGTTTCCGCTTCCATCGATGAAGCCTTGAAGAGCATCAAGGCGGCCGTCTCCGGGGAAGCCGCTCCCAGTGCTGAACCCACCGCCGAGCCCACCGCGGGTACTGAAGAAAAACCAGCTGACGAGAAGCCCGCTGATGAAAAACCGGCCGACGAGAAGCCAGCCGACGAAAAAACCGCTGAAGGCAAACCAACCGACGCAGTGCCCGCTGACGAAGCACCGAAGGCCGAATAACCTGCCGCAGCACGTAACAGAATTCCAGACCGGGGTCGGGTGCTGATCGCCCGCCCCGGCTCTTCTTTCAACGTCCGCCCTTGTCAGCAGACACCGGAGATCGCCGCATGAATTCGCCCCGCCTTGTCAGCTGCCTGCTGTTCACAGCCTGCTGCATTCTCGGTTGCAGTTCCGAAGATCCCGCGGCTGTTGCAGCGCGGACTCGTTTTCTGGTGAATGCACCGCCCGCAAAAGAGCAGCCCATTCCCGAAGTGCACAAAGGACTCAACGAGTCCACCCTGCAGCCTGATGCACAGGTGACAGTCCGCGCCCGCATCAACGCCGGTGACTTCCCGCCCTTCGCCGATGGACTCGCCGCCTTCGTCGTCACCGATGCCACCAACCAGGACGGCGACGAAACGCACAACCCCCACGAATGCCCCTTCTGCAAACGCGATATTGAAGTTCAGATGGCCCGAGTGCAGTTCACCGATGATTCCGGCAAAACACTCAAACTCGACGCGCGCCAGCTCTTCAACCTGAAGGAATTCGATCTGGTCGTGGTCCAGGGCACCGCAAAGTTTGATGAAGACAAATCGCTCATCATCACCGCCCAGAAACTCTTCATCAAACGCTGAAACCCAAACCGGCAACCCACCGCTATGCCCAGGCTTCCCGTCACCGTGCTCTCCGGATTCCTCGGCGCCGGCAAAACCACGCTGCTCAATCACATCCTGCAGCATCGCGGACAACTCAAAGCCGCCGTTGTTGTCAACGACATGAGCGAACTCAATGTGGACGCCCTGCAGGTCGCCCGCAGCCCCGCACAACTCAGTCGCACCCACGAAAAACTGGTGGAACTGTCCAACGGCTGCATCTGCTGCACGCTCCGCGAGGATCTGCTTCGCGAAGTGGCCCAACTGGCCCGTGAAGGTCGTTTCGACTATCTGCTCATCGAATCCACCGGCATCGCCGAACCCCTCCCCGTTGCCGAAACCTTTTCCTTCACCGACGACTCCGGTTCCAGCCTCGCCGACATCGCTCAGCTGGACACACTGGTCACCGTGGTTGATGCCGCCGGCTTCCTCAGAGACTTCCGTTCAGAAGACGCCCTGCGCGACCGTGGACTGGAAGCGGGCGAGGACGACGACCGCGACCTTTCGCTGCTGCTTGCCGATCAGGTCGAATTTGCCAATCTGCTGGTCATCAACAAAGTCGACCTCGTCACCCCCGACCAGCTCGGACAACTCCGCCGCATCCTGCAACTGCTCAACCCCGATGCCCGCATCCTCGAATGCACCCGCGGCCAGGTCAACCCTCAGGAACTGCTCAATACCGGACTGTTCCAGATGGAGTGGGCCGAACGCAGCAGCGAGTGGATGGCCGTGCCCCGGGGCCAGGAAGCCGCTGAAGCCGATGAATACGGAATCGCCAGCTTCGTCTACCGTGCCAGACGACCATTTCATCCACAACGGTTTCACGACTTCTGGACCACCAGCCCACTCACCAGCGCCCTGCTGCGTTCCAAAGGCTGCTTCTGGCTCGCCAGCCGTCCGCAGATTTCCGGCTTCTGGTCACAGGCCGGCCCCGTGGTGAGTGCTGAACCGGGTGGCACCTGGTGGGCCGATTCGGCCGACGGGCAACTTCCTGAAGACCCCGTGGAACGTGGCGAACTGCAGCAGATCTGGGATCCCGACACCGGAGACCGTCGCCAGGAACTGGTCCTGATCGGCTGCCCGCTCAACCAGTCCGCCCTCCAGCAGGCCCTCGACGCCTGCCTGCTCACCGACAGCGAATTCGCCACCGGCCCCAACCGCTGGAAAAAACTCCGCGACCCCTGGCCCAAATGGCAAATGGAATAACCCCCCCTCTCCCCTCCCAGGGGAGAGGGGTCGGGGGTGAGGGGTCAGAGAACACGGGTCGGGGGTGAGGGGTCAAAAATCCAACCCAAAGCGTTAAAAAACAGCCCCCCCGAACCATTCCACCGCAAAAGCCGTGCGGAGGATATCAATCCTCCGGTAACAGTGCCGACCCGCCACCCGCCCAACGAATTCGCTGGCCGCGATTCCTCAGGCAACTCTTCGAAGAATTCGAAGAGTTCAACCTGACGGACACCCATTGGCACGCCACGGGATCCCATCCTGAGGCGTCAACGTCCCAAAGTGCATGGCACCTTCAGCCAGAAAGTGTTTCCAGGATTCGCTTTGCGACACATGCTGCAACCGGCTCGCTCACGGTCGCGGCTCGAGTTTTGCTCGGCTCCGCGTGGCCAGCACTGAAGTCGTTGTGTAACGTGGTTCGGAAGCAACTCTCCAAAGAATTCGGAGAGTTCGACTCGCTGCAACCCTCTACCTCTGTGATCTCTGTGCCCTCTGTGGCAAAAATCACCCCCCCGTCCGGTCGCTCGCCCGCGGATTCACTCCTCAACCCCGCAACCCAAACACTCGCTCCGCATTCCCAAAGAACACGTCCTCCACCTGACTGTCCGTCAGTCCGGTGGCCATGGCAGCCACCTTCAGCATTCGCAGGGATTCGTGACCGACCAGTGCCAGCTGCAGGTCGGCATAGGGGACCTGCAGTTGAGTATTCTGCGGGGAAATCCAGAAGAAACTGTCCCCAAGTCCCACACAGCGACCACGCAGGTGCGAAACCGGAAAGTCGGCCCCGTAGAGCACTCGCTGGTGCCCCAGTCGGCGGATGATCACTTCCACTGCGCCGCAGTCCGTTACCGCAGAGGTGTCAATCCAGACGTTGTCCAGGCCCACCAGCGATTCAATTCCCAGCACGGTATGGTGCGGATTAAAGCCGCGGGCCGCGTGCGCAAGGATCAGCCGCATCCGCGGATAGCTGCTGCAGTACCGCCGAATCGTCTGCTGATTGGCCACATCCGCCAGTGCAGTCGCCCGCACCATGTGCAGCGTGATACTCAGCCCCAGCTCATCCGCCACCCGCACCTGTGACTCCGGCAGATACTCTTCAATCGTTGCCTCAAACGTGCGTTCCCGCGCTGCATACACGTGATAACACTTCAGCCCGACGAAGCCCCAGCGCTGCACGGCATTGTAAATGTCCTCCGGCGACATCTCCGGAGTGATCAGCAGCTGACCACGCGAACCAGGCCGCTGCTGCAGCTCTTGTCCCAGAAACTCATTCGCTGCCGCCGTATTCATCGAGCGATGCGGATATGGAAAGTACAGACCCTGCATCGGGCGATCGGGGATGAGCTCCTGCAGGCGCCGCTCCACCTCAGCCACACCGGCCACCGCTGGGCCCGCAGCCACAAAGGCCGGTGCCTGACCAGCCGCAAAGTCCTGCACACGATACACATGAGCATGCGCGTCAAAGATCCGCTCAGGTACGAAACTCTGCAGCTCCCGCTGAAAGAGTTCTCTGTCCCACTCTGTCACATCCCAGTCATTCCCGGCTGCCATCTCATCGCCCTCCTGCTGCTACGCGGACCCGTGCCCACTGAATACTCAAACATCCCGGCACACCGGCATACCACGCCAGCAGCAAATGCTCTGAATCCAGCTCACAAATCGCCGGGTGTCCGAAACTCCAGCGAATCATGTCCTCCCAGTACCCGCTGAAGTCGATGCCCGACTGCCCCTGACTCAGCCGCGCCTGCTCCTCGTGCCCATAAACCTCGAAACGCTCTGTCATCGGCCAGTCCCGGCCGTCGTTCGACGAACACCACAGCGACATCGTGCACGGCCCCGCCCGGTCCACCACAAAAGCCAGCAGTCTGCCATCCGCAAGTCTCAGCGGAGCCGCAATCTGGCCGCGTATGCCTGTGTCCGTGATGCCCGACAGCGACTGCACACGGCCTGCCGCATCCATTTGCCCCTGCAGCTGATGCACGGACCGGTCGCACTGCTGTGCCAGATCATGCGTCCAGAACAACGCCGTGAATTCACCTGGCCGTGTCCCGGCACACAGCCGCTGGTCCCAGTAATAAACAGTGTCGCTCGGGTGCCGAGCCACACAGATCGGTGTTCCAAAACTGCGTCCCCCGTCGCTCGACACCAGCACCCAGGCCGCATGATGTGCTGGCTGCGGATCGTCAAACTCCCGAAAGCTTTCAAACGCGAACGCAATCCGGCCGTCCCCGAGGACCACCGGCGGGCCGGTCATTGCACAGCCACGCAGGCCAGCAGTCTCCAGCTCCCGCCAGTCGCTCCAGGTCTTCCCGCCGTCCGCTGATTCCGCCAGCAGTTGCCGGGAATGCAGAATGCCCTGCGTCTGGGCATCGAACAGCGGCCGACCCGGATCGCTGCGGTCAAACCATGTGGCGAACAGCAACAGCCGATCCGGACTGACTTCGACCAGTTCGCCGGCAGCCAGTGATCCGGGGAGACCATCCAGCGTTGTCTGCCACGCATGCTCTTCCTGAATCCACGTGCGTCCGCCGTCCCGCGAACGACAAATCCCAATCCGGCTGTCCACCGCATGCTTGCCGGAACCCAGCTGGAAGCTGCACAGCAGGTCCCCCGCGCGCAGCCGGCAGAGCGATGTGAAACAAGCCGTGCGTGCTGTGGCGGGTTGAACCGCAGCATCAAACACCACTCCCCGCTCCTCAATTTCAAACATTACCGCACCATCCTTCGGAATGCGTCCTGCTGAATGGCACATTCCAGATAATCGCCCGCACGCCCCGATTCCGCGGCCTCTCGAATCAAACCAAACACATCCCGAGCGGCCTCCAGCGTCTGCTCCAGCTCCGCTGCCCCCTGTGCTGCATTCAGATAAAACGACGCGTAGCCGTGGCAGCCACGTTTCGCCATCTCCTGAATGTAAAGTGTGGTGAGCTGTCCGCGGAGTGCGGCATCTTCAGTGCGAAAGTGCAGATGCGGGTGCACGTCAACCCCGCCGCAACTCACGGGAGCACCAGTTTCCGCCGCCACCAGATTCAGCTGCCGCTTCAGGTCCGCACCGAACCGCCAGAGCTGCTCAGGGACCCCGCGACGCTCCACTTCATCCAGCGTCGTCAGCGCCGCTCGCAAACCAATCACGTCACTCCAGTACGTGCTGGAAATAAACATCCGCGCTGCAGGCTCCATCACCGACCGACTGCCGGCCACCACTGCCATCGGATATCCGTTGGAAATTGACTTCGCAAAGACCGCCATGTCCGGCGTTACTCCCAGATACTGCTGAGCACCGCCGAGACCGTAACGCAAACCCGCGGAGACTTCGTCAAAAATCAGCACCGCACCGTGCGCATGCGTTAATTGCTTCACACCCTCCAGATACCCGGCTGGCGGCAAATCCGATCGCAGCGGCTCCATAATCACTGCCGCAACCTGACCCGGACCACGCTCCAGCAGCTCCGCCAGACCCTGCAAATCTCCCCATGGGAATGGGTGGACTGTTTCTGCCAGCGACCGCGGTACCCCAATCGGCTCAATCCCCGGAAACAGATGCGCATTCAGCACCGCGTCATCCGCCAGATTCGCAGCCAGATACCAGTCGTGCCAGCCGTGGTAGCCACAGAAAAGCACTCGATCACGCCCCGTTGCCCCCCGAGCAATCCGCACGGCCATCGCACAGGCTTCCCCGCCACTCTTGGCGTACCGCACCATCTCGGCACAGGGAATCAAGGCGCACAACCGCTCCGCCAGCTCCACCTCCAGTTCATGATTCACCGAATACATCGTCCCCAGCGATAACTGGCGACGCACCGCCTCATCCACAACCGGGTCCGCATACCCCAGCAGTATCGCACCGATCCCGCTAATCCAGTCGATATACTCATATCCGTCCACATCCACAAACCGCGCACCCGCGGCACGCGCGGCGTAAATCGGCGAAATACCAAATGCCGTTCGCGTCGGACGACGACTGATCAGCTGCGTCGCCCCGGGAATCACTCGCTCCGCTCGACGATACAGCGCCATCGATTTCGGGACCCGACAGCCGACCGCGGTTTTCACTGTGTCTTCCATCTCATTCTTTCCTGCAGATTTCTGAACGTCACCAGTGCTCTGAACTTCAACCACACTCACCAGGCCGTCCAGCCACCGTCCACCAGCAGATTCTGGCCCGTGACGTAACTTGATGCATCCGACGCCAGAAACACCACGGCCCCCTTCAGCTCCTCCGGACGCCCCATCCGCCCCATTGGTGAACGCTGTTTCAGCCGCTCCACCAATTCCGGGGGTGCCGCAGGACCGGGAAACGGGCCAGGACTCAGACAGTTCACTCGTACGCCATCCGCTGCCCAATACACCGCCAGATGCCGCGTGAGCTGCACAATGCCGCCCTTGAGCGCGTGATAGGGGGCCGGGCTGGCAATACAGATACCGTCATAGGCCTGCGGATAGGATCCGACCACACCGTACATCGATCCCAGCATCACAACACTCGCATTTCGGCCACAGGACACGGCATGATCCCGCAACAGCCGCGCCAGCAGAAAATAGCCTGTCAGATTTTCCAGCTGCTGCTGAAACTGCTCGCCCGTCACTGTCCGCCAGTCCGCACCCAGCGCCTCATGAGCGTTATTCACAAGCACGTCCAGCCGGCCGGCTCGATTCAGCACCTCAGTGAACGCGGCCGTAATCGAAGATTCCTGCCGCTGATCCAAACCCACCCCGAAATGCTGCCCCGTCGCCGTCCCACCAAGACTGCCGGCAAACTCCTCAGCCCGCTCTCGCTCCCGACTGCTCACCACCACCCGCGCTCCTGCCTCTGCCAATGCCTCTGCCAGCATCCGCCCCAGATGCCCACAGGCACCCGTGACAAAGGCTGTGCGACCAGTCAGATCAAAAAGCTGCCGGATGGTTTGAGTCGTTGTCATAAAAGTCGCTTTTCGCTCTGCGAAAAGAAATTCAGGAATGTCCGTTTCGCAGAGCGAAACGCGACAATGGAACCAATCTTCACCGGACCGTCACACCCAGCTCCTGATGCTGCTGCCGCGATGACTGCAAATAGCGCTCAAAAGCCGCCTCATCCCGCACACTGCTGTGCCCCTGGAAAACCATTCCAAAACTGCGGCGATGCCGCACCAGTGATCGATTGGCGTCGGCACGATGAATCGTGTTGCCGTGATGGATCAGCACATCCCCCGGCTCCGCAGGCACAGGAACCTCTCGCCGCCGGTCATCCTCACCATAATCTGAAACGCCCTGCGAAAATCCAAGAGTCGCTGTGCGGGAATGGGGACGGATGCCACACAGGTGCGAACCAGGAATGTAACGCAGGCAGCCGTTCTCTTCATCAACAGGATCCAGAGCCAGCCACATCGTCAGCACCTGCGGTGGGGACAGGCAGAAATAGAAATTGTCCTGGTGTGGCGGAGTTGCATGCTGGGTCGCCGGAGGCTTGTTGAACCATTCTGCCCCCTGCGGCTGCCGCACCGCCTCTCCCAGCAGGGCCTCCGCTGTGTGCCTCCACAACGAATTCCCCAAATACCCGGCAAAAAAGGCATCCTGCTCGATGCGGTGCAGCTGCTTCAGCGTCTCCGGGCGAGAACGGTCTTCGTAAAACGCATCTCCCGCGCCCAGCCCCGGCACCACATCCCGGATATAACGATCCAGCTGCTCACGCAACATCGCCAGCTGTCCTCCGGACAGGAAGCCGCGAATCACAACATACCCCTCAGCAACAAACTGATCACGCAAAGTCGCAGGATTCAACATGCTTCAACCCCACTATTGAAAAAGTAAACACCTTCCCTCCTCCCCTCTCCCCTCCCAGGGGAGAGGGGCCGGGGGCGAGGGGTCCAAACGCCCCCTTCCCCGCATCGCTCAATCGCCCGTGATCGGCTGAATCACACGAGCGACTCTTACCGGGGGATTGACATTCCCCCCGCACGCCTTCTCACTTCTCACTTCTCACTTCTCACTTCTCACTTCTCACTTCTCACTTCTCACTTCTCACTTCTCACTTCTCACTTCTCACTTCTCACTTCTCACTTCTCACTTCTCACTTCTCACT
>JBEIEK010000031.1:0-29246 GCA_040382995.1 Planctomycetaceae bacterium | reverse complement strand
TGCGTTTCTGAAACCGTTGGGGACAGTCCCCTTTGGAATTGGGCGAGTGGTTTGGCAGCGTGGCCGTGTTTGAAGAGCGTTGGAGGATCTGATGCAATCGGCAGATGTGTGGTGATCGTCAGAGTCGTTGAGATCTGAATTTTCAGACGCCCTCGTTCGACTGCGTTTCTGAATCCATTGGGGACAGTCCCCTTTGGAATTGGGCGAGTGGTTTGGCAGCGTGTCCGTGTTTGATGAGCGTTGGAGGATCTGATGCAATCGGCAGATGTGTGTTGATCGTCAGAGTCGTTGAGATCTGAATTTTCAGACGCCCCCATTCGACTGCGTTTGTGAATCCGTTGGGGGACAGTCCCCTTTGGCTTGCTTCGGGACGGTGCCGCAGAGATTTCTGTTCTGTGGATGGGGGCTTTGTGGTGGGGACGTTTTTTGTGTTTGTGTTGAAAACCCTTCGCGTTGCAGTGGCCATTGAGGCAGATTGAGTGGATTACCAAATAACGTCTTTAGGGTGGTAAATAAAATAGTGCTAAAAGTTCTTGACATAGCAACGATTGGTTCTGAAACTGACGCATTGAGCCGACCGATTCGTCGGCTCCAGATAACACAACCGCCCTGCCCCAAAGGTCCCCCCGTCATGGCTCGATCGCCTCGCTCTGAATATCTTCATCCGTCCGACAGTGCCGTCGTGTTCGTCATTTGCCGCTCCGCAAGGACACCATTGGCCCCATCGCCTGGCGATTCCACTTCCCCGTTGGATAATCATCGTGTCGAGTTCATCGAGTCTTTAATCCACCAGTTTGCTCGATTCTTTTGTATTTCCGTTCACTCGCATGCTGTGCTTCCTCGCGAACTTCGGCTCGTACTGGCTGCTCATCCAGGTCTGGTTCAGCAACTCGACGACGCCGAGGTAGCTCATCGCTGGCTCAGCCTGTGCCCAACGTTGCGGCATCCCGAACTGCGTTCCTGCGAACCCACGGAAGAAGAAATACTCGCCTTTTGCAGTGATCCCCCCCGCGTTGCTCAGACTCGCAGTCGGCTCAGCGATATCTCATGGTTTCTACGGCTTCTTCAACAGCGGATAGCCTTGTTCTGCAACCGTGAAGACAAGGTCAAGGGGCGTTTCTGGAGCGACAGATATCGATCGATCTTAATCCTGGACCAACTGTTCCATGCGCTGGGCATGGCGAATGTCGACCTTGGTGCTCTGCGGATAGACTCTGACAAGCCACTTTCCGCCAGTGACCTTGCCTCTGCACTGTATCGTCTCTACGACTGTCTCGAGGCTCAGAGCGAGTCTGTACCAACTGTGAATCAAACGGGAAGCCCGGACGCAGGCTCCGAAGCTGCCATCGCATCCGCTCAGTGGTGCAGCAGCGAAGTGCCAGTGCTGGGGCAGCGACCAGTTGATTACCCTGAATTTCTCGAATGGATTCAGCTTGCGTTTCGTGGTGAGTCGCCAGCGACCGTACCTGCGGCGGCCTCGGGAGTGTTGCAGGAAGTCCCGCTGACCGCTGAAGTGCTGAGAGAGTTCCTCATAAACTTTGATCTGCTCTTCAGCCATGTCGCTGGAAGTCCATCGAGAATGGCAGCTTTCGTCACAAAGTCCGGGCGACGAGGGGCGTGGGTGAGGCCAGCGGCGAGGGAGTTGTTTCGCAGGTGCTCGCTGCGGTCCCCCGCAGTGCTCCATCCATAGACATCCAGTCTCCGATCAGCCGTTCGGGCAAACTCGCCAGCGGAAGTTCCCACGGCTTGTTCCAGCGGAATTACTCCGACTTCGGTGAGCTCCCGGAAATGGCTGCAGTCCAGCGCGTTTGTTGATAGCGCCGGAAACACCCTGTGAAATCAGCAGCCACCACGGATGGATGCTGATATTCCCCGCGTTGACGATCACGTCGACGGGTTGATCGAGCAAATCTCCATCGATGATTTTCAGATTGATGCGAGGCGGTGGCAATCTGGCTCTTGCATACGGGCTGTTTGAGTCGGTTGGGACCTGTAATTTGTGCAGGATTGCCATTCATCCTGCGTACCAGCGGCTCTTGATTATTGTGTTCCGCAAGTCATTCGACTGAGCGGCGGAGTTGCTTGTGTGGGCGGCTGTGGTACTGGAAGGGTTCCACCATTTGGCTCGTTACTTGTCATCGGGTGTGATGAGCATCCAGCAGAGTCGTGAGCGATCGGCGGTTTTGTGGAGGTGCTGGAGGAGGTCAGTGAGTGACGGCTGGAATTTAATTTGTCGGGTTTTGCGTCCGTCTGCGATGCGAATGGGTCGAGCGGGGTCGAAGTTGGGAAATTCGGGTGAGAAGGAGATGTTGAAGTCTCCGGGCGCGGCGGTGACGCGGAGCAGATTTCGTTCGGAGAAGGATGCATTGAGAGTAGCGGGGCGGAAGCCGTCGGCGTCGGGTTCTGAGGGTGGGTCGAGTTGCGCGAAGTGGTCGGGGAGTTGTTCGAGCTGGATCCAGCCCCAGTCAAGGTCTGTGGAGCGGAGGAGTCTGGCGTGGATTCGCTCGGGAAACTTCTGGCGGCGATGGAGATTCATCCAGCGGAAGATGTCATCGGCTTCCTCGTGAAAGCTTTCTGCTCCGCGATTGGGATACTTGATGACCATGACATCAAAGTTGACCGGGATTTCATCTCCGCGGCGGAACAGTTTGGCTGCGAGGATCTGCATGCGTTCGAACCAGAGCGGATGTGCGTCGCCGAGTACGACATACCAGGGAATTTGGATGGCATTCCCGGCTGTCCACTGGATGTGTTTGCGTCCGGTACTGCTGATGGCGGCGATTCCGGCGAAGAGGTGTGGGTGTGAGCAGGCAACATCCATGGCGGCATCCCCGCCGAATCCATGACCTGCGACGAACACGCGGTCGTCATCAACTCGCAGTCCGAGCTTCAGTTTGCGGAGCAGCTGGAGGAAGCGACGGTGCTGAACGGCTGAAGCGTTCCATGTGAAATCAGCCGGATTATCGGGGGATTCGAGTCTGGGAACGACGACGATCCAGCCGTGCATTTCGGCCTGAGCCTGCCACCACTGGAGCCACGTGGTGGGGTCACCGCCGGGTTGTGGGAAGGCGATCAGGAGTGGCCAGGCTCTTGTCTCGTGGTATTCCGGTGGTGCGATACCGACTCCACCGAGTGATTCGTCATCGGGTTCGATGAGGAAGGGCAATCCGGAATTGCGTTTGGATGTGTCGAGTTGGACTGGAGCGGGAGAAGGCAGAAGGTTGACGAGTGCAGCGGCGCGTTCAACGGTGAGTGGGGTGATTTTGGAGAGCTGATCCACGAGGGCGTTCTTTTCAGGTTCCGAATCGGGGCTGGTGGCGAGGAAGTCAAGGAGCAGTTGTCGGGCTTCAGCCAGTTGCAGCGTTTCCGGGAGGGACTGAAGTGTCTGGTCGGTTCCCATGAGCCACCCGGAGAGTGCGATGGCGATTTGTTCCTCTGGTGAGGGGCGATCTGCGGCGGGCTGTGTTTGCACGAGCTCGAACGCGGCCATTCTGGCAATTGAGTCCGGATCCAGCTCGGCGAGTGCGGAGCGAACGGCCTCCATGGCGGAGTTGCGAAGACCGGGATCGGCGAATTCTGCTGCGAGTGCGGGCAGTGTTTGTCGGAGGCGTTCGATTCTGCGGTTGATTTCGTCGTAGTCGCTGACGAGGCGTTCAACGCGGACGATGGTGTCAGGAGTGAGGTCAGATTTGGGGTGAAGTCGAGCGCCGTTGGACGCGAGCTGATGTTGTCCGGAGGCGCCGCGTTCTTCGAGTGCTTTTGTGATTCTCACGGCCAGTTGTTCGCGGACCTGCTGGAGTTGCTGAGTGGTGCGATCTGCGAACTGGGGGAAGTCAGCGGCCGTAGCCTGCAGCAGGAGACCAGCTTCGGGAAGTCGATCGGCGAGCATCAGGATGCGGGCGAGTTCGAGTCGGCGAGTGGGATTCGCGGGATAGTCTTCCACCTGGCCGAGGATGCTCAGGAGGTGCTGGCGGGGGATCGCATCAAGCTGGACGGCGTATTCCCAGTCGTGTGTGGAGCTGGTGACGACGGCGTAGAGTTCGTTGATGGCGGTGACGGCGGCGGTCACATCGCGTGATTCGCCATTGGTGCGAATCGTTTTTCCGCGAGCGATTCCCAGTTCATCGAACGTGCTCAGCTGGGGCAGGATGGGTGGACGGACATCTCGGCGTTGTTTTGTGCGTGGGATGGCGAAGGATTGGGCTGGCCATGCGTTGACGTCCGGAACTGGTGGATCTGTGCGTCGGGTGGGCACATAGATTTCGCGGGATCCCTGATGGATCAGTCGCATGAGCAGCTTTTGTTCGATCCGGTCAACACTTCGGCCGCTGGCGGGCAGAGGAGCGAGTGTCGTGGCTGGTGAAACCATCCCGCTGAGGCTCAGACCATTGCGCAGTCTGACGGTGGCTGCCTGCGGTTTTTCTCGTTCAACGGGCAGGATCCGTATTTCGCCCGGTGCTGGCGCTGGTTCGTCGGCTGCGGCGATGTGCGGAGCCTGACTTTTGCAGAGCAGAGTGAGGAGAACAACAGCGACTCTGATCGATCGTGGAAGAACGCTTGCGGGATGTGCCGCGGTGGAGTGATCGACCGGGGCGGACACCTGAGAGCGAGGCATTTGATCTTCTCCGTGTCGGCGCCATCGGCACGCATTCCGTGCCGGGATGCGAAGTGTAGCGGCGGCGGACAGCGGTTGCGAACGCAAACCCACCCAGGCCGCCCGAGGAGCGGGTGGCCTGGGTGGCAGCGGCGTGTGCTTAGACCTGATCGCGGCGACTACTTCTGGAAGAAGTCAGTTGGTCCGCGGAGGGTGTAGTAAGGATACTGATAGGTGGCAGGCGGAAGGTTTTCCGGAGGGTACATCAGTCCATCGGGCACTGAGTAAGTGTGGAAGTTACGGTGAACCGGCACGAAGGGGAGATTGCAGTTGCCCTGAGCATGGCCGGGATGGGCACTTTGGCAATGTGGGCAGGGGGCAGCGGAGGGGCCGGAGACCCATTCGCCGGGACCCTGTCCTCGGATCGCTGGAGTGCTGGATGCGCACCCTGACATAATAAGGCAAAGGGCTGATGAGAATAGAACTGCGACGGTCGTGCGCTGCATGAATTGGCTCCCCCCGGAAATTTCGCCGGCTGCCTGAAATGCGGACTTCGTGGCTCGCCGTGGACGCGTTGCAAAAGTTATCGGCAGTTCAGTCGCTGAAACCTGCAGGATCCCTGCAACCGGCGTCAGAAAATTGCGGAAATTCAGAAGATCTTGCGAAATCGCCGATTGCGGCATACAGTCCGCACGGTACCCGGACCGGTAGTCCGGGCGGCTGTTTACGAATGGAGTAATGCTGTGCAATTGGCTGCTTCCACACGAAGTTTGTGGGATCTTTCTTTCCCTGACGCCTGCATTCAGTTGCAGGAGTTGGGGTTTGACAGTGTGGAAATCTGTCTGGATGAGCGACTGGATCAGCTGAAGCCATCAAAAGTCATCGGCGATCCTGAATCGGTGTCTTTGGCGATGAAGGACGCGTCTCGTCTGGCGGCAACCAGTGTATTTCTGGAGGGTGAGACGGATCGGGCGACATTCGAGGGTGTGGTGAAACTGGCGAGGCATCTGCGTGTTGCGCAGCTGACGATTGAGTCCTCCCCACGTGGGACACCTTTCAATACGGAGGTGGATCGTCTGCGGGAATGTCACGCAATTTGTCATCGTGCCGGAGTGCGTCTGGGAATACTCACGCAGGCAGGCCGTCTGACTGATGATCCGCACACGTCTGTGGAGTTGTGCCGTGCGGCTCCGGGAGTCGGGATTACTCTGGACCCCAGCTATTTCATCTGCCGTCCGGGTGGTGCAGTGGATTTTGATGTGGTGTTTCCGCACGTATTACACTTGCATTTGCGTGACACGTCCCGAAATGAGCTGCAGGTTCCTGCGGGGTTGGGCGAAGTGGACTACAACCGTCTGATTACGCTGCTGCGGCAGCACAATTTTCGGCGTACGATGAGTGTGGATTTGTTCCCTAAGACGTTGAGTGGAGAAGAGCGGCTGCGGGAGTTGCGAAAGCTGCGGCTGCTGCTGACCAGCATGTTGTAGTCGCGAGGCTGCCGGAATCCCTGAGATTTTGCCCGTCGCGACATCCTGCTGAGCCGAGAGACCACGGCTGACTGCTCCTGCATTCCCGTATTTGGGAATTGAGGGGTTGAGTCGGGTGGATTGTTCGGTTGCAGGCGGGATTTGCCATGGAAGTCTGTCTGTTCGTGCTTTGGGAAGTCGTCCCTCACCGGTTTCCCGTTATAATCGCGTCCGAGCCCGGCCGCACATTGCACTAACGGGCGTTGTCAGACCATTGGAGTGAAAGCACGTGTCCGGGACCATTTCGCAGCGCAAGTCGGTACTGATCGTTGAAGACGAGCCCATCATTCGTGAGACGCTGGCCGAGTTTCTGATGGGGGAGGGTTTTGAGGTCCGGACTGCTCCGACGGCCGCGGAGGCGATCCGGACGGCTCAGGAGCGTGACTTCGATGTCGGGATTTGCGACATCCAGTTGCCGGACGGCGATGGGGTACGGGTCCTGCGGCAACTGCACCGGATCAATCCGGCGATGTTTGTGATGATTATTTCAGCTTATGCGACGGTCGAGAACGCGGTGGAGGCGTTTACGGCGGGTGCGTTTGATTACCTGGTCAAGCCGGTGCGTTTTGAAGAGCTGGTGAAGCGGATGCAGCGGCTCTTCAAGTTCCAGGATCTGTTCCGCGAGAACCAGCGGCTGCGGAAGGATCTGGCGCGAAGTTCCGGTTTCGATCAGGTCGTGGGTTCAAGCACCATCGTCCAGGATCTGCTCAAGACGATCCGCAAGGTGGCAGCAACGAATTCCAACGTGCTCTTGGTTGGTGAAACGGGCACGGGAAAAGAGCTGTTCGCCCGAGAGATTCATCTGGCCGGTCCGAACAGGGACGACCAGTTCATGGCGATCAATTGCGGAACACGTCCGATAGAGCTTCTGGAAGCGCAATTGTTTGGTACTGGCGACGGTCAGGACGGCGCTCTGGTATCTGCCGGTGGTGGCACAGTGTTCCTCGATGAAGTGTCGATGCTGCCCCCGGGAACTCAGTCTGAGATTCTGCGGGCGATTGAGTATTCAGAGGTGACGCCGGCTGGTGGGTCGCGGCCCGTAAAAGTGCAGGCCCGGATCATTGCTGCGACATCGAAGGAGCTAAGTCAGGAGGTTTCTGACGGCAATTTCCAGGAGGATTTGTTTTATCGTCTGGACGGCGTGAAGATTCGGATCCCTTCTCTGCGTGAGCGTCTGGACGATGTTCCGGAGCTGGTGGAGTACTTCATTGTGCGTCATCGCGAGGCGATGGGCAAGCGGGTGACGGGTGCGACGAGTGACACGATTCGTACCCTGATGGCTGCTCACTGGAAGGGCAATGTTCGGCAGCTGGACAACGCGATCGAGCGCGCGGTGATGATGTGCGAGGGCGAAGAGATTACGCCAGCGGACCTGCCCCCGGATTTGCTGGGCGGTGCAGCGGCACTCCCGGACACGGACGACCTGCGGTTGGCACTGCGTCATTACGAGCGGCTGCATATCACGCGGGTGTTGCGTCAGTGTCCTGACAAGAAGGAAGCGGCGCGTCGGCTTGTCCTGGGTCTTTCCAGTCTCTACCGCAAGATTGAAGAGCTCAAGATTGAGGTCTGATCGCAGTTTGTGGCGCCTGGCGGGTTGTGATTGGTGGATTCCGGCTGAAAAGGGATGAGTGGTGAACAAGGCTGAGATTGAGCAGTGCATTCCGCATCGGGATCCGTTTCTGTGGCTGGACGAGGTGACGGAGATTTCGTCCAGCCGCATCGTAGCGCGGAAGCATCTGTCAGAGAATTTGCCGGTATTTCAGGGGCACTACCCAAGTTTTCCGGTGTTTCCCGGAGTGCTGCAGTGTGAGTCCTGTTTTCAGGCCGGTGCGGTGCTGATCTCGCGGCTGGTGCCAACGGGCACTGATGAGGTGCCTGTTGTCACTCGGGTTAATAACGTGCAGTTCCGACGAATGCTCCGTCCGGGCGAGACGATTGAGATTGAGGTGGAGTTAACGGAGCGGGTCTCGAACGCGTTCTACCTCAAGGGGCGAGTGTCCGTGGATGGCAAGGTGAGTGCGCGGCTGGAGTTTGTCTGCACGGCAGCACCGGCGCCTTGATTTGGCTTTTATTTGCTCAGGGAGCGGCGTTCCATGTCGACATTGCTGCCAACGGACATCGTGGAATGCAGCTCAGCTGTTGAATTCGAGCGTGTGCCCTACCGTGCGCCGCTCAAGTTTGGTGGGCGCATCGTCAGCAGTGGCTGGCTGATGAATGTGCAGATGCAGTTGGTGACTCGCAATGGTCGGGTGGCACTGGGCCGCGGCAGCATGCCATGTGGTAACGTTTGGGCATGGCCCTCTGCGACGCTCAATCCTGACCAGACAGAGCAGTCGATGCTGGCATTTGCGAAGGCATTATCTGATCGCCTGCAGGGGCGTTGCCTTGAGGCCGGGCATCCGCTGGAACTGTCAGCACAGCTGCATTTGATCATGCAGAAGCTGGCGGTTGAGGTGCCTGAGAGCCTGGGGATTGCAGAGCCACTTCCGCCACTTGCTCAGCTGGTAGTGGGAAGTCCGTTTGATGCTGCGATTCACGATGGTTTTGGTCGTGCGCTGGGCTGCAATGCGTTTGACGCGTTGACGTCTGAGTTTTGTTCGCGGGATTTGGGCGCGTATCTGGATGAGCAGTTCGCTGGAGAATATCTGGATCGTTACACGCTGCGTGCGCCGGTGTCGTCATTGCCGCTGTACCACCTTGTTGGTGCCCTTGATCCTTTGACCCCGCAGGACGTGACTTCACGTCCCGACGACACACTTCCCGTGACTTTGGGGGAATGGATTCAGGCGGATGAGTTAACGCATTTGAAGATTAAGCTGGCTGGTGATCAGCTGGACTGGGACGTTGCACGGGTATTGGCAGTGGAGTCGGCCGCTGCAGAGGCTCAGTCTGTTCGCGGTTGTGATGCGTGGTATTATTCGTGTGATTTCAATGAAAAGTGCAGCAGTGCCGAGTATGTCGTGGAGTTTCTGCGACGGGTGCAGGAGGGGTGTGTTCGGGCTTTTGAGCGGATTCAGTACATCGAGCAGCCGACAAGTCGGAATCTGGCAGCGGCGAACGCACCAAAGATGCATGCGGCTGCGGCGATTCGGCCGGTTGTGATTGACGAAGCGCTTGTCTCCTACGAATCGCTCCTGCTGGCTCGTGAGCAGGGTTATTCGGGGATTGCTCTGAAAGCCTGCAAGGGGCAGTCTGATTCGCTCCTGATGGCAGCAGCAGCGCAGAAGTTTGGCATGTTTTTGTGCGTTCAGGACCTGACCTGTCCGGGTGCGTCGTTTTTGCATTCGTGCGCCCTGTCGGCCCGGATTCCAGGGGTGGCGGCGGTCGAGGGGAACGCGCGTCAGTATTGTCCCGGGGCGAATGTGGCATGGTCCGAGCGATTTCCCGGGATCTTCCGGCTGCAGGGTGGAAGGGTGCAGACGGGCTGTTTGACGGGTGAAGGTCTGGGATTCTGAAGAATCGGCGTATGAGGATGCTGCGGAATGGGTTGGCGGATGGAGCTGTGAGGGGCGTGCCGCTGTGGCAGCGTCTGGCAGGATATTCCAACGAGGCAGCCGTGGAGTTTTCTTTCGCCGCGGAATCCGTGTGGACGATGGATCCCTGAGGAAATTTGTTCCAAACGGTTGATATTGCGCGCAGAATGTCAGGGAGCGGCATTGCTGCATTCGTTGCTGGAATCTCTTCCTGGGACATTTCTAAGATGAACCGCCCGTCCGCAATTACTCTGCTGCTGTTTTTCTTCTGTACCCTAAGCAGTCCCCTCGTGGCTCAGGACGAGTCTGCTGATGCGGCGAGCCAGTCGCCGGCCGAGGTTCCTCAATCAGTTTCTGCCGGGACGGGGCCACTGATTGTTTCAATGCCGAGGCTGAAGACGCTCTGGGATTCCCAGGCAGTGCTCAATCAGCGGAACGACAAAGCGGCGTGGGTAACGTCTGATGAGTACGTGGTGGTAGTTCAGTCGATGCGTGGGCTGGTGACGGTGCTCAACGCAGAAAACGGCCGCGAGTACTGGTCGACCCAGGTGGGTTCTGCGGAGGACGTGAGTCTGCCGGCTGTGACGGACCGTGAGTTGGTCTGTGTTGTTTGTGGTCCGACGCTGAATGTGTTTGCGAAGTTTTCCGGGAAGCAATTGTTCAGCTGGCGTCTGCCTGAGATGCCATCGAGTGTTCCGACGCTGGTGCGTCGCGAGGTTGTGCGGGGGGGGCTCACGCGTGTGGTGCGATGGATCTTTGTGCCTCTGCTGGACGGTTCTGTGGTGGCCTATGACGTAGACATTCTGGAGCGGTATGGGCGTTTGGGCACCCTGCCGAAGGATGTCTGGCGTGCGGAGCAATGGCGTTTTGTCGCTGGCGAGGGGATTCGGCATGGGCTGACGGTGGGCGACGACCGGATTGCGTTTGCCACGTCAGTTGGCAACGTGTTCGGGCTGGATATGTTTGGCGCCCGGGCGGGTAAGGCACGTTTTCAGGTCCTGACGCGAAACTCCAGCAGCACAGCGACTCTGCTGTCGAAGCTTGAAAATTCGGAGACACTGTTTGCGACGACTGCGGATGGTCGTTTGTTTTCGGTGGATTTGCGGAGCAGTGGAAATGTGTTGTGGAGTCTGGGTTTGCAGAGTGCAGTGCGGCATCCGATGTTCACGTCCGGGAGAGATTTGTTTCTGCTGATGGAAGACGGAGTGCTTGCGAAACTGGACGTGCGGAGTGGCGATGCGGCGCCGAAGCGTTCCGGAACAGGGGTTGTGCTGTCTCACTCTCAGCCTCGAGCCGGCGAACTGCGGGCGTATGGTGCGGCACTTGAAGTGGCGATAGAAGGTTTCAGAAGTTTTCACCCTCTGAAGATTGCGAATCGGTCTGCGGGTCAGGAGGTTCGTTCGCTGACGCTGGATCTGTCCCGAACGCCACTGACTTTTACAGCATCGGTTGACGATCCTGCGGTGGCATCATTCGAGTCTTTGGGCAACGGCAGTGAGGTGACGGGGCTCAGTTCTTCGACGCTGAGTGCCGACCGCAAGCAGATGACGCTGAATTTTGCCAGTTTTCAGCCTGAGGACCTGCTATACCTGAAGTTGGACATTGAACATCCGGACATGCCAGCGTGGAAGATCAGTGATTTGAATTTTGCGGGCATCGATGTCTCGGCGCAGGTTGCTCCGCTGCGATCAACCGTGGATGTGTCTGGTGCTGTGGTGCTGCAGTCCTTTCCTCCGCAGACAATCAGTGGCCGTACGGCAACGCGACTGGAGCCATGGAAGGTGCCCGGGATCGCTCAGGTGCTGGCGTTTACCGACAACGCGATTTATTGTCTGGACAGAAACGGCACGGTGTTGGCTGTGAATCGTGAGACATCAGAGGTGCTTGGGGAGCAGCGTCTTCCGGAGGCCGAAATTCGAATTTTCAACGATCGTACGGATCGAGTGATTATGAGTACGTTGTCGGGTCGGGTCTCTGCGTGGGCTGAATCGCGAGTGATGCTGGGATTGATGCCGTTGCCGACGCCTGCTGGATTAACGTGGGTGTTGGGGCCGGAGGCAGAGGTGAGTGCGGAGTTTGCGAAGTTCCACAGCAGTCCTCAGGCGCGGCCGGTGATGCCCGAGGTTCCCGACCAGGAGCCGCCGGCGGAAGTTCCGGCTGACGCTGTTTCGGAGCAGTGAGAGGCTACTCGAATGTCAGTTCGAGTTCCTGAGATTCGCGGAGTCGTTTGGAGCGAATGGAGATTTGGTCGCGGACCAGTCGGGCGCCCCCGGGAATGCGGATGATGATTTGAGCTCGATTGGATTCGACATCGAGTGAGGTGTTGGATTCAAGCTGGAGGATTTTGCCCCTGGAGGGGTAGCGGGCGGCGGATGGAAAGCGACTGTCGACGGGGAGTTTTTGTTCATAGCCATCGCTGCCTTTGACTTTTCCACTGAGATCTGAGGCGCGATAGGTTTTGACACCATCGGGCAGTTTGACTTCGATGACGATGAGGTAGGCCTGTTTTTCCACAGGTCGGGCCGGAATGGTGAAGGCGGTGAAGCTGCCTTTCGTAACGGCGAGTCCGCCATCGGGGACCTTCAGAAGGACTCCTGAGCCGCTGTTGGCATCGGCCTCGCTGCCGCGCGCGGCATTGGTGCTGCTCCAGATGTCGTCAACGGACGACTTGAGCCATGCGGCGTCTGAGACCTGCAGGCGGGCGGCCAGTTGTTCGGGGCTGGCGGAAGCCGTGACGCTGGAGTTGGGGACTTCAATGATGACCTCGAACTGAGCGGCGTCATCGAGGATGTTCTGGTCTGCGAGTGCGGCCTGGAGGGGTGGTTGTTCTTCGGTGAGCAATTCGGAGAAGTCGAACCCGAGGAGCGGCAGCAGTATGAGTGCGGAGAGCCAGAGGAACAGGTGGAAGGTGAGTGAGCTGTAGAAGCCGACGGCAGTTGAGGTGGACAGGGCTTCGACGACGTCGGTGGAACCACCATCTTCTTCAGGTGGAGCGGGCCGATTGAAATTGAATTCCGGATACAGGGCTCTGGGAGTTGCGGGCAGGGGGTTGCGGACGCAGTGGCGACGCGCGGGTGGCCGAGCGGCTGGGTTTGGAGTGTTGTCCGGCGACTCGGTCATCGGAAATCCTGGCAGGAGAGAGCGACAGCCCCATTTGGGGTGATTATAACGCGGATTTCGAGAAAAGGACAATTGATGTACGACGTGATTGGTGACATTCATGGGTGTGCGGACGAGCTGGTGCAGCTGCTTGAGTTACTGGGGTATCGTGAGCAGCATGGGGTTTATCGGCATCCAGCTCGCAGGGTGCTGTTCTGCGGTGACTTTATCGATCGTGGTCCGCGGATCCGCGATGTGTTGCGGATTTGTCAGGGGATGTGTGAGAACGATTCGGCTCTGGCGGTGCTGGGGAATCACGAGCTGAATGCTCTGGCCTTTCACACTCCGCATCCTGAGCCGGGCGGTGGTTGGTTGCGGGCGCGGTCTGAGCAGAACGTGCTTCAGCACAGGGCAACTCTGGATCAGCTGGATGAGAGGGATTTTGCCGTTGCGCTGGATTGGTTTCGGCGTTTGCCTGCGAGTCTGGATCTTGGGGCGTTGCGGGCTGTGCATGCCTGCTGGGACCCGGTGGACCTGCGGGTGATGTCCGATTTGGCCGAGTTGGAAGGCTGGCTGAGTGCTGCATGGCTGAGGCGTGCGTTTGACACGAATGACAGGCTGTTTGCGGCGGTGGAGCGGGTTTTGAAGGGGCCGGAGGTGCAGCTTCCCGGGGGCCTGCGACTGCTGGATCGTGAGGGTCATGCGCGGGGGCGGGCGAGAATTCGGTGGTACGAGGAGCCTGGAGAGAGAAGTTGCGGCGAGTATTTGTTTCCTGCGGTAGCGCATGCGGAGTTGGTGGGGGTGGGGGTGCCAGCCACGGTGCGTCCATGCCCCTACCCCGCGGATGCTCCGCCGTTATTTTTTGGCCACTACTGGCTGGCGGATGCAACACCGGCGCCTTTGGCGGCCAATCTGGCCTGTCTGGACTACAGTGTGGCTCGAGGCGGTCAGTTGGCGGCGTATCGATTTACGGGTGAGCGGGTGTTGCGCGCGGAGGCGTTTGTCACGGTGCGGCGGCGGGAGGATCGGGAGTGGTCCAGCGCAGCAGGAGCGGGAGCATTACGAGGTCACTGACGAGACCGCCGACCATGGACAGGCTGAGGAGTGCACCGAAGTAGACGAGGGGAATGAATTCAGATGCGGTGAGTACAAGAAAGCCGGCAACGAGTGCGATGTGTGCGAGGACGACGGCCTTGCCGACTCCTGCCTGTGCCTTTTCCAGGGCGGCGGCGAGTCCGGCTTCGGGGAGGGCTTTGCGGAACACTGCGATGTAGTGAATGGAACAGGTAAAGCCCATGGAGACGCTGGCGATCATGGCGGTGCCGATATTGACGGGGACCTGAAGCAGTCCGAGGAGTCCGGTGACGATGGCGATTGGAAAGATATTGGGAACGAGGGAGATGAGTCCGATTTTAAGACTGCGGAAGGCGACTGCCGTGCAGAGCATGGTGCCGAGCGAGGCCCAGAGGAAGCTGCGGAACTGATCGGCGAGGAGACTGTCGATGATGCGGGCCATCAGCACGAAGAGTCCTGTGGCGGATTCGCGAGCCAGCCAATTCGGGGGGCGGGTTTGTTGAGCTTCGGGGGTGTCAGTTGAGGCGGCGTTGAGTTCCTGTTCGAGGTTACGGAAGTGAGCAGCGACCACCGTTCGTACCTGACGGATCTGTTCCAGTTTCAGGTCGGTGGTTTGTTGTTCGGGGGAGCGGAGAACGATGCGCATGCGGTGATTGCGGGTGTTGTGGAAGCTGTTCACAAGATCCGGTTGTCGGCGGCGGATGAGTTCGAGTCGTTTGACGGCGGAGCCGAGTCTGGGTGGGACATTGAGGGCGTCGGTGAGTGAGACGACTTCGAGTGGGAGTCCATTTTCGGCGAGGGAGCGGAGCTTTGCGGTGAGTTCATCGATGCGGTCGAGAAACAGGGGTGTGAGTGGAGCGGGGACATCGAAGGAGACGTCCCACGTTCCGGCTGGTCCCAGTGTGGATTCGACGAAGCGGAGCGCCTGGAGGACGGGGGAGGATTCGCGGAAGTTGCGACTGAAGTCGGTTTCGACCTGCATCAGCAGCAGCCCGGGGGCTGTGACAGCGAGGAGCAGGCAGCAGGCGAGTGTGGTGCGGCGGGGGTGGTGGACAATGATTTGAGCAATGCGTCCGAGGGCCCGATCGAGGTGATCTTCAAGGGCGACACGGCCGGGCACAGGGATGTTTTGTCCGGCGGCGAGAGCTGCGGGCATGACAAGGAGTGTGAGGAGGAGCGTCATCAGGGTGCCGAGCGTCATCATGATGGCGAAGGAGCGAACGGGGACGATTTGGGAAACGAGCAGAGCGGCGAAGCCGACGGCGATGGTGCCGACGGTCCAAAAGACGGGTTGCCAGAGTTCAAGGAGCGTTTCTCGGCAGGCGGCGGATGGTGAGAGACTGCGAGTGCTGCGGAGTTCGCGGTAGTGGACGATGATGTGGGTGCTGGTGCCGATGGCGATGATGGTGACCATGGAATTGAGCATGGAGCTGACCATGCTGAGTCGGGCTCCGGCGAGCACGAGAGCGGCGCGGGTGCAGAGTACGGAGCCGATGACGATGAGCAGCGGAGCGGCGACCCAGCGGAGGGAGCGGAAGATAAGCAGGAGCATAATGGCGAGGACGCCGAGTGAAGCGAGGTACAGGGTTTGTCCGTCGCGTTCGACGAGGTCGAACATTTCCTGTACCTGGACGGGTTCACCTGCGACGAAGGGATTCAGTCCGGAGAGCCTGGCGGCATTGCGGATTCCCTGGATGGCTGCGGCGCGAGTGATACCTGATTGTTCGG
Source organism: Planctomycetaceae bacterium (assembly GCA_040382995.1). Lineage (GTDB taxonomy): Bacteria > Planctomycetota > Planctomycetia > Planctomycetales > Planctomycetaceae > SXXK01. Next base: position 13,752 of record JBEIEK010000031.1, on the reverse strand, counting down.
GGGGCAGGAGTTGGAGGATGATCGCGGTAGTTTGCTGATCGGGGCCGATGAGCAGTCCCTGAAAGATTTGCAGCATCGCGGCGCGGCTGTTGCGATTGCGGAGGGAGGAGTTGAGGAGTTTGTGGAGGTCGCGGGTGCGTGGGCCGTCGACGCCGGGGAGAGCGGAGAGGCGCTGGGAGAGTTGGCGGATGTTGGCAGTTGCGGCGGGGGTGAGTTCGGCGTAGCCACCATCTGAGTTTTTCTGCAGCAGTTCGGGCTCTTTCCAGGCGACGATGACGAATTCGTCACCGCCGAAGTCTTTTCGGGTTTGCTGCAGCTGGAGGATATCGGGGTGTTGTGGTGGAAAGAAGGACTCGATGGTTTGATCGAAGTCGAGTTGCCGGGAGATGGGGAAGGCGACGGCTGTGATCAGCAGTGCGGCGGCGAGCAGTGCGACCTGGAGGTTGGCGGCGGCGCGTGCGGAGAGCATGAAATCAGTCGGCCTGCGCTTCGGAGGAGACATCGTGCCACTTCATGGCATTTCGCATGGGTTCGATGCGGAGTACGATGCGGCCGTCCTGGAAGACTCGGACGGTACCTGTGGATTCAGAGACGGCGATGGCGATGGCCCCGGCGGCGCGGGAGATTTCTGCGGCGGCCCAGTGTCTGGAGCCGAGACCTTTGGAGAGCGTGAGGCCATCGGCGGAGGCGCGGAGGTGTCTTCCGGCGGCGATGGCGATACCATCCGAGGAGATGACGAAGGCGCCGTCGATTTGCGCGAGTTCTTTGATGCTTTCGCGAACGCGGGGATTGCGAATGGAGCGTTCGGAGCGGGGGTAACCGCGGAACGGGTCATGAACCTGTTCGGTGGAGAGTTCCATGACTTTTCGATGGTTGCCGACGACGAACAGGGTGCCGACAGGCTTACCTTCGCGACGTTCGCGACCGATTTCGCAGGCGAGGTCGACGACGATGCGAAGAGTTTCGAGGGGGACTTTGGTTTCGAGTCTCTGGAGGTCGCGGGAGGTGAGACGGGAGAGTTGTTCGGCGAGGTGAACAACGGTGGCGGTGTCGCAGACGTCTTTTTCGAAGGCGGAGTAGACAACGACGGCGACGTCACCGGTTTGGAGAAGTTCGTCGGCGATGGCTTCGAGGAGGACCTGGGAGACCTGGAACTGTCGGGTTTGGGGTTCGTGCTGGATGCTGATGACATCGACGTCATCGCGTTTGGCGGCTTCGAGGACGTCTTTTTGATCGGAGGCCACGATCACGCGGAATGAGGCATCAGCGGGGCGGAGTTTGGCGAATTCGAGGGGTTGTTCGGCGATTACGACGAGCGCGGCGGCCTGAACATCCTGTGTGAGCCGGGTGGCAGCCAGGAGGAGTTTGTGGAAGTCTTTGGTGATTTCCTGTCGAGTCATGCCCGGAGTGTACGCCAGGGCTGATGAAGGTCAACAGAGCAATCGAACGGAATTGGGAGATCAGAGTCGCACGTGGGTGTCCGGGGCTGGGTTGGAGATCCAGCGGAGGCGATCAGTTGTGGCGGTGGGAGTGGACGTTGTTTTGGTGGGGTTGTTGGTGGCCGGTTTGCGGAGTGTTGCTGCGAGTCTTTTGGGGGTTGCAACTTCGGCGAGTCGGGAAGTTGCGGGGGCGGGGAATCGTCGAGTTTGGGGACCGGTGGCCGGGGATTGGTCGTTTGTTGAGGGGGGGGCGAAGCTGTCGGCTGGGGGTGTGGTTTCATCGGTGGGATTTGTGGTGCTGGAGTCGCCGGGGTCTGAAATCGGGGGCTTGTTGGAGATGGAATCGTTGCTGTCGAAAGGCGCTGGGGTGGCGGAGTCGTTCGGGGAGTCGAAGCTGTCGGCGGGTGTTGCGGGCTGTCGACGGGTTTTGGGAGCGAAGTTGTCGGCCGGGGTATCAGTTTGAGGATCATCAGCGGGCTGGCTGAGATTTTCGACGGGTGGGAGTGTACGGCTGGAGGCGGGGACATCGTCGTTTGTGGGCGTGTTGCGTCGATCCTGGAAGGCGGGGTCGGTTTTGGGTTTGAGGCTTCCGGATGTGCCACTGCTGTTTTGCTGGGCGGGAGTTCCGCAGGCAGTGCCTGAGCAGTTATTGCAGGGGTCGCAGCAGGTTGTGGGGCAGCAGTTATTCCAGGCGGGGTATGCTGGAGTGGGGTACCACGGGGCGTAGGAGGCGGAGTAGGTGCCCCAGGCGGGTGTTGCCATGGGATAGGCCGGGCCGTAGCCCATTCCCCAGCCGCAGAAGGGCCAGAGGCAGCAGGCATGAGCGGAGTTGGCGACGAGGGCCAACCAGCAGGTAGCGAGCAAACGGGCGGCTGGGATATTCATGACGAGACCTTTGGGATGGTTTTGTGGTCAGCAGGTGGGGGGTGAAAGATTTGCGCAGCTTTTCCAGTCTTCCAAAGCTGATTATCCCTGGGTTGGCCATGAAGTCAAATGAAAGTGACTGTGGTTACCGTCCTGTGAAAATAGCAGGACTGGGCGTGCATTGAGTTCCGAGCCTGCTAAACTTCGCACGCAACGACGACCATTTGCCACTCACCTGGTGATGTGGCGGTACCGCGGACTGTCCGGCTGTCTGACTGTCTGTCGCATGGGGGCGGTTTGTTGCGTACTGGGGTGCCATGTTTACGGGGCTTGTGGAAGGTCAGGGGACGGTTTCGGCGATTTATTCGCTTCCGGCGGGTATACGTCTGTCGGTGGTGCCGGGCGCGGGGTGTTTTGGTGCATCTGAGGTGCAGCTGGGCGACAGCATCTCGATTTCCGGGTGTTGTCTGACCGTGGTCTCGCGTGCTGGCGGTGCGTTGGAGTTCGAGGCGGGTCTCGAGACGCTCTCGAAGACCCATTTGGGGCGGCTGCAGCCGGGGATGCGTGTGAACCTCGAACGTTCGCTGCGTGCGGATGCGCGACTGGGGGGGCATTTCGTCCAGGGGCATGTGGACGGGACGGCGACGGTGGTTGCGGTGGATCGGGATGGTGACTGGGTGGTGATGTGGTTTCGGCCACAGCCCGCGCAGCAGCGATTGCTGGTTCCCAAGGGGTCTGTAGCGATTGATGGTGTCAGTCTGACGGTTGTGGTGGTGGAGAGCGAACGCTTTTCGGTGGCATTGATTCCGCACACTCTTTCCGTGACCACTCTGGGGCAGCGACGCGTTGGTGATTTGGTGCATCTGGAGAATGATATTCTAGGTAAATACGTGGATCACCTGCTGCAGGGGCGTTTGTCCCCAGTGGGTGTCTCAGCGTTGTCCGTGTCCGGTTTGCCGGCGGAAGGCATGGCGACTTCATGAAGGACGTGCAGCGTCAGACCAGATCGCACCTGCTGGAGCTTTTCCGCCAGCACGGACTGAATCCGCGCGGTGATCTTGGTCAGAACTTTCTGATTGACGTGAACCTGATTGAGTTTGTGGTGCGTCACGGCGATCTTGGTGCTGCGGACGTGGTGCTTGAGGTGGGGACCGGCACGGGCGGGATGACCGCCTTTTTAGCGCAGGATGCTGGGCACGTGGTGTCGGTGGACATTGACAGGAATATGTCTGCGCTGGCCGCTGAGGCGGTTCGTGGCTGCGGCAACGTGACGCTGTTGAATGAGGACATCCTGAAGAACAAGAACACGCTGTCCCCGGCGGTGACTGCCCTGCTCCGCCAGCATCTTGCGGCGATACCTGGATCGCGTTTGAAGCTGGTGGCGAATCTGCCCTACAGCGTCGGGACGCCGGTGATTTCGAATTTGCTGGCATCGGACCTGCCGTGGGAGCGGATGGTTTGCACGATTCAGTGGGAGCTTGCTGAGAAGATGTCTGCGGAGTCTGGCGGCAGGGGTTACGCGGCATTATCGGTGTGGGTGCAGTCGCAGGCGACGGTGCGAATTTTGCGGCGTTTGGGCCCGAAGGTATTCTGGCCGCGGCCGAAGGTGGATTCGGCGATAGTGAGTATCTGGCGGGACGAATCTGCGGCGTCGCGGATCAGTGATCGCCGTTTCTTCCAGGATTTTCTGCGACGGCTTTTCAGCCAGCGGCGCAAGCATATTCGGGGAGTGCTTGCGGGTATGTATCGCAGGCAGCTGGAGAAGAGTCAGGTGGACGGTCTGCTGTGCCAACTGGAGCTGCGTGGGGACGAGCGAGCAGAGCTGCTGGACCCTGCGGCATTGATTCGTGTCGCGAACGGGCTCCGGGAAATTATCTCCCGATCGGCGGGCTCCGGTGGAGCACTGGAGTTCATGGTGGACGATGCAGACGTGGAATCAGACGTGGAATCAGATGAGCAGGGGGATTGAGGCATGCAGGACAGGATTGTTTATCGGGGTTTGACGTTTGATGACGTGTTGCTGGAGCCGGGCTACAGCGAGGTGATGCCATCAGAAGTCGACATTGGTTCGCAGCTGACACGAACGATCAGCCTGAACACTCCGATCATCAGCAGTCCGATGGACACTGTGACTGAGAGCGACATGGCGATTGCGATGGCCCAATTGGGTGGAATTGGGATCATCCACAAGAACATGTCGATCGAGCAGCAGTCGATGCAGGTGGATCGGGTGAAGCGAAGCGAGCACGGGGTGATAGTGGACCCGGTAACGCTGCCGCCTGAGACACCTGTGGGCGAAGCGGCGCGGCTGATGGACGAGCGGAACATCGGTGGAGTGCCGATCACCGTCAACGGTCGGCTGGTGGGAATACTCACTCGGCGCGACCTGCGGTTTCTGGAATCGCGTGAGCGGCCTGTCGCCGAAGTGATGACAAAGGACAACCTTGTAACCGCTCCGGAAGATACCAGTCTGGAGCGTGCGGAGCGGATTCTGCTGGAGAACAAAGTCGAGAAGCTGCTGCTGGTGGACGAGGATTTTCAGCTCAAGGGGCTGATTACAATCCGTGACATCGACAAAAACCTGCAGTTTCCGCGGGCATCGAAGGACTTGCGTGGCCGTTTGAGGGTGGGGGCAGCTGTCGGTGTTTTTGACCTTGACAGGGCATCGCTGCTGGTGGAAAAAGGGGTGGATGTGTTGGTTGTCGACAGTGCCCATGGTCATTCTCGCAACGTGATTGACACGGTGCGGGAGATCAAAAGGCGGCTGCAGATCGAGGTAATTGCGGGGAATGTTGCCACGGAGGCTGGTGCGCGAGCGCTGGCGGAAGCTGGTGCGGATGCGGTGAAGATCGGGATTGGCCCAGGCTCCATCTGTACCACGCGGATTATTTCCGGGATTGGTGTTCCGCAATTGTCTGCAATTTCGAATGCAGCGAAGGGGCTGTCGGGAACCGATATTCCGATTATCGCAGATGGAGGGATTCGTTTCAGCGGCGACATTACGAAAGCTCTTGCGGCAGGTGCGTCAACAGTGATGATTGGCGGTTTGCTTGCTGGGGTGGATGAAAGTCCCGGGGAAATGATTCTGTTTCATGGTCGCAGCTTCAAGCGTTACCGCGGAATGGGTTCGCTGGGGGCCATGGTGCGAGGAAGCAGTGAACGCTATCGGCAGGGAAACACTACTGCGGCGGACCAGTCGAAACTGGTGCCGGAGGGTGTGGAAGGTCGTGTGCCATACAAAGGTGCTCTACAGCCGCTGATGTTTCAGCTTACGGGTGGTTTGCGTTCCGGTATGGGTTATGTCGGAGCGAGGACCGTGCGTGAGCTTCGCGAGAAAGCTCGATTCATCGAGATATCCTCGGCATCGGTCAGGGAGAATCATCCTCATGACATTGCAATTACTCAGGAAGCCCCAAATTACTCTGTCGAACAAACCTAGCGGCGCGGCAGCGGCCGCGACGTCCCTGTGGCGGCTCTGCTGTGGTCTGTCCGGCCTGGCTGTTTGCATTCTGACCGGTCCCTGGGCACCTGCTGACCAACCGCAGGAGAAAACGGCTGGGCAGGCCTGGCAAACGCGGATGGACAATCTGTTCGATGGTGTGGATGACATGGTGCCATTTGAGGGCGCGGGTGCGATGTGGGCTCGCCGCCATTCGGGCCGGGGTCAGGCTGTTGCCGGGGGACCGATGCGGCGATTCATCAGCAACCATACGTGGGAGCAGATGCCGGAGCCGACAGTTGATGTTTACGATGCAAAACCGATTGCGGTGCTGGGGCCCGAGGTGGCTCCGGCAGTGCACCATCAGCAGGCGAATGACGAGCAGCCTGAGTCCAGTCGTCGCTTGAAGACGGACATTCGCACGATCAAGCCATCACTCAGCTATGCACTGCGGGATATTGATTCGACGCAGTTGCCGGCTGATTACGATTCTCGACTGGATAAGGGCGAATACGTTGCGCGGCAGATGAGTCCGGCGGTGCTGCAGTGGGCGCCGACAAACTTCTACCATTACCCGCTCTACTTTGAGGATCCGGCTCTGGAGCGTTATGGGCATGCGTGGCATCCGTTGATTCAGCCGGCGGTTTCGACGGGGCGTTTTGCTGGGCAGCTTGTAGGATTGCCGTACCAGATGGTGCTGCATCCGGTGCATTCGCGGCAGTACGCATTGGGGTACTATCGGCCTGGTGAACCCGCGCCGAAGAAGCACTATCAAATTCCCTGGAACAACGAGGCTGTGGTGATGCAGACGGCCGTTGTGGTGGGATTATTTTTGATTATGCCGTGAAAAAACGACAACAGGCCGGGGTACGAGCTATCCCTTTGGGGGTGGGCGGATACCTGCGGCCTGTCGCTGGAGTCGCGGGGCGGGCCAATGTCACGCGACTCCGCTGGGCTGGATCTGCAAGTGGCGTGCCGCAATTCCCGCCTCTGATTTCCCTCCGCACTGTCTCGATTTTGCTCGTTCTGCGCCGCAGAATGCAGCAGTTGTCCGAGGCTGCGTCAATTTGCTTCGGTGCTGGAGTGGGAACTGGAGGGTGTGATGAGTTTTGAGCGGGCGGAGCTTTTATCGCCAGCAGGGGACATGACGTGTCTTCGTGCGGCGGTGGAGAATGGTGCGGACGCGGTCTATTTCGGTCTCGACTGCGGCTTCAACGCGCGCGCCCGGGCTGGTAATTTTTCAGACAGTGAGCTTGAAGCCGCGATGGATTACCTGCACCGCAGGGGAGTCCGTGGCTATGTGACATTGAACACGCTGCTGTTCACGAATGAGTTGCCTGAGCTGGAGGGGATCGTTCGGCGGTTGGCACAAGCGGGGGTGGATGCGGTGCTGGTCCAGGATCTGGGAGCAGCGCGTCTGATTCGGGAGATCTGTCCGCAGTTGTCGTTGCATGCGTCGACTCAGATGACCCTGACGAGTGCGGAGTGCATTGAGGAGGCCCGAGGGTTGGGGCTGTCGCGGGTAGTGCTGCCGCGTGAGTTATCAATTGACGAGATCAGGGAATTGCGGCGTGGCACGGACATGGAGCTGGAAGTGTTCGTGCATGGTGCGTTGTGTGTGGCGTATTCGGGGCAGTGTCTGACGAGTGAGTCTCTGGGTGGGCGAAGTGCGAATCGGGGCCAATGTGCGCAGGCCTGTCGGCTGCCCTGGGAGATCATTTGTGATGGTCAGTTGCGGGACTTTGGTGACCAGAGATATCTGCTCAGTCCGCAGGATCTGGCGGCCTACCCTTTGCTTCCGGAACTGCTGGCGGCGGGGGTGAGTTCGTTCAAGATTGAGGGTCGTTTGAAGACGCCGGAGTATGTGGCGCAGGCGACGAGTCACTATCGGGAGGCGCTGGACGCTGCGCTGGCTGGGGAGCGAGTGGAGTTTTCCCGGCGGCGGGTTCAGGAGCTGGAGCAGTCATTTTCGCGGGGTTTTTCGCCGGGATGGCTTCAGGGTTGTGACCACAAGATGCTGGTGCCGGCGCGGAGTTCCGCGAAGCGAGGCGTTTTGCTGGGGGTGGTGGAAGCTGTTCGCAGGAACGCGGTGGCGGTGCGGCTGGAGTATCCGATTCAGGCGGGTGACGGGGTGGTATTTGAGGGTGACAGGGTCGCAGGCGACGAACAGGGCGGCCGGGTTTACCACGTTGCGGTGGGCGGGAAGTTGCAGCAGGGTGCAGTGGAGACCGGGGTTGTTGAGCTTTCATTTGAGTCTTCTGCGGTGGATTTGAGTCGGATTCAGCGGGGCCTGCGAATCTGGAAAACGGATGATCCGCGGTTGAATCAGCGGTTGCGGCGGACGTTTGAGACGGCGGACCCTCGTCGCCGTGTGGGCCTGCGATTGAAGGTCACGGCGGTGGCGGGGGCGTATTTGCGAGTGGTGGGTGAGGCAGAGAACGGCTGCAGTTGTGAAGTGCAGTCTGAGCAGGTGCTGGAGGCTGCGGTGCGTCATGCGGCGACCGAGGACCTGCTGCGGGAGCAGCTGGGGCGGCTCGGTGGAACGGTGTTTGACCTGCGGGGGCTTGAGTGTGAGTTGTCCGGGGCGCCGATGATTCCGCTGAGTCTGCTGGGGCGTCTGCGGCGTGAGATGCTGTTGCAGCTGCAGGCGTCACTGCCGCGGCCGGAGCGGTTGTTGGGGCTTGAAGGTGCGGTGGTGCGACTGCGTTCTGAGCTCGCAGTGGAGGGGGAGCGTGGTGCGGAGCAGCATTCCGGAGTTACGGGACCGCAGCTGACGCTCTTGTGTCGAACGCTCTCACAGTTGCAGGCGGCAGTGCAGCTGGGAGCAGGCGGGGATCCGGCAGTTTCAATTGACCGCCTTGTGGCTGATTTTCAGGACCTGCGGGAGTATCGAGAGGCGGTGGGGATTGCACGCGCTGCTGGCATACCGTTGGATCTGGCGACGCCGCGGATTCAGAAGCCGGGTGAAACCGGCATTTTTCGGATGGTGGAGAAGGCAGCTCCGGACGGTGTGCTGGTAAGAAATCTGAGTGGTCTGGCGTGGTTTCGGGAGCGTGGTGTTCCGGTTTCCGGGGACTATTCGCTGAATGCTGCGAATGAGCTGACTGCGCTGCAGCTGAAGCAGCGTGGGGTTCGCTGGCTGACTCCCAGCTACGATTTGAACCGGGATCAGTTGATGGATCTGGTGCAGCTGGTGCCTGGGGACTGGCTGGAGGTTGTGATTCACCAGCACATGCCGATGTTCCACATGGAGCACTGTGTGTTTTGTGCGATGCTTTCGCCGGGGACGAACAAGACGAACTGTGGTCGTCCGTGTGACGAGCGTGTGGTGGAGTTGCGGGACCGCACTGGGCAGGTGCATCCGCTGACAGCCGACATTGGTTGTCGCAACACACTGTTCAACGCGGTGGCTCAGAGTTCAGCCGAGATTGTGCCGGAGTTGCTGCGGGCCGGTGTGCAGAGGTTTCGGCTTGAGCTGTTGCGGGAGACATCGGAGGAGTTGGGCGAGTTGGTTCGGCTTTACCGTGCTTTGCTTTTCGGGAAGGCTGAGGGCGAGTACGTTTGGCGTTCGCTGCAGGCGTTGAACCGCGTGGGAGTGACACGTGGGACACTGGAGCCGCCGAGGAATCCGCTGGCGATTCTGTGAGAATCAGGACCAGCGGATATTCGGAAAGATTGGGAGGCGTGGGTTCAATTTGAAGTCATGGGAAAATTGAGTTCGTTGGATCCGGATTTGACCTCGACGTTGAAGCCCTCCTGCATGTATTTGGCGGGGATGTTTGCCGTGGGTTCGACGCCCGGTTCCCATTCGAACGTAACTTTGGCGGGACCGACCTTGGAGCCGGAGTAGCCTTCGAGGTATTTCAGTTCGTAGCGACCTTCTTCATCGGTGACACCACCTGCCGCTCGGCCTTTTTCGGGGGAGAAGAGGATGTTGAGTTTGGAGACAGGTTTTCCATCGAGTGTGACCTGTCCGTAGACGTCGCCGAGTTCGGGCATATCGCTGCTGCCGCAGCCGGCAGCGGTGAATGCGGCAAGGATCAGCAGAGAAAAAGCGAGTTGATTCCTCAGCACGGTCAATTCCTGAGTTGGGGTTTGGAGAGTGTGGGGAGGGCGAAGTGTGATTCACTTTCGCCCTCCCGTGGTGTGGAAGCGGCGTCCGGCGACTGTGGCTTAGAATTCGCCAACGACCTGACCATCTTCGCGGACGAGGAGTCGGGCGAGGACGGAGGTGACATGCAGGGACATATCGGTGAGGGCAGCGTTGTCGGTGACGCGATAGTCAATGTTCTCGCTGATGAGTCGCACTGATCCGTCACAGAGCACGAACTGAGCGCCTCCGGTGTGGGCACTGCTGAAGCCACGGGTCTGGTGCACCAGATTATTAGCGCTCCAGTTGATGCCGTTGTAGCCCAGACCAATCGCGGCCATGGCAGCGGATTTGACATTGGCACTGGAGCTTTGGTCATTAATTGAGGCGCTGAAGCCGAAGACGGTGGCGGCACCGACAGTCACCTGTCCGTACTTCCAGGCTCGCTCGCCGACGAGCAGAGTATTGCTGGTGCCGTCGGTGATGTCTCGCATGTTGATTTTGGAGTTGCGGAAGGCGACTCCGACGGGTGGGCAGGCGGAGGCTGCACGATTTGTGGGATTGGCTGCGGGCGTGGTGCTGACACCGGTACCCGCTACCATGACGTAGTTGGATGTGGCGATGGGCACCTGACCGCTGCCGTTGGAAATGTTCATGTTGTACCAGTTGGCTGCTGGTGCGGGGCTGATGTAGTTATTGAGCACCGGTCCGGTATCGGAGGGGCAGCGATACATGGGCATAGCCGTTTGCATGATCCGCAGCGTCGTGGGGTTGGCTGCGTTGACCCAGAGCGGTGTATTGCCGACGTTGAGTGCCTGGAAGGCGTTGGTTTGTTCCAGCTGAGGCAGGATGAGAGCGCTCCACGCGTACACTCCGACTTCGGAGGTGGTATTACCGTTGGCGAGTGGCGAGATGTACCCTGGCGGGAACGTGTTGAAGATGTCGTGATAGTTGTGAAATGCAATACCAATCTGTTTGAGATTGTTTTTGCACTGGGTTCGTCGGGCGGCTTCGCGGGCCTGCTGGACGGCAGGCAGAAGCAGGGCAACGAGGATGGCGATAATGGCAATGACAACGAGGAGTTCGATGAGCGTAAAGCCGCGGGCGCGCGACCGTCCGAAAGGACGCAGTGACATAAGAGAGTTCCTCTGCGATGAAAGAAGGGAAGACAACAGGAGCGGCTGGATGGGAGCGATGTCGCCGCAGTGCATGGATGTTACGATGGGAACAGCAGGACACAAGCCGGTGAGGAAAAGATTTTTCTGTGAACTTTTGCAACCGGTGAAGGTGTGTCTGAACTACGCAGCGGGTGGAAGCATTGTCCACCAGGCGAGGGCGAGTGGGCCGGCGTAGAGGGGGCTGTCGACGAGGTCCAGCAGTCCGCCGAAGCCGGGCATCAGAGCGGAGGCATCTTTCTTGCCGACGTCGCGTTTGATGAGAGATTCGCAGAGGTCGCCGATGACACCTGCGGCGCCGAGACTGAGACCATACCCGAGGATGACGGGCCATGCGGAGGGTTGTGGTGCTGCATCGAAGAGTATTCCTCCGAAGCGAAACCAGAGCCAGCCTCCGGCGGTACTGCCGACAAGTGCACCGACGAAGCCCATCCCGGTTTTGCCGGGACTGAGTTTAGGTGTGAGGCGACGTTTGCCCCAGAGTCGGCCAAAGGTGTAGGCGCAGGAGTCACCGCATTTCACGCAGATGATCATGGAGGCGAGTGCGAAGTAGCCAAGTTCTTCTCGGGGGAACCAGCGGAGTTGAGCGGTCACGGCTGGGAGCAGTCCGGCGTAAAAGAGGATCACGAGGTGACCGCCCAGCGACTCCATGGAGACTCCGGGGGAGTCGAAGCGGACGGCTTCGAGGGTCAGCAGGAGCAGTGCTGCGGCGGTGAAGACCGCGGCGATGCAGCCCATGGAATGCAGAATGGTGACGGGGGTGTTGAGTTGCAGGTGGAGGTGGATCCAGCCGAAGAGTGTGACGAGCATGGCGAGTGGGCCGGCCGCAGCGAAGCTTGGTCGAATGCTGCGAACGGCGAGCAGATCGCAGAGTTCCCATGCGGACCGCAGGCTGACGAGTCCACAGAAGAGGGCGAACAGGCTGGCAGTTCGGCCGAGGGTCTGATCGGCGATGAAGAGCGCGATGAGGGAGGGGATGAGCAGGCAGGACATGAGCAGTCGCCAGCGGAGCATTGGTGTGCCTTCAGTGGGTCCTGTGCGGGGCGTTTTGGATACTCAGCCGGCTGCGTCGGGTTTGGCGGAGAGTCCGCCGAAGCGACGGTCGCGGGCGGCGTAGTCTCGGAGAGCCTGGCGGAAATCGTCTTCGCGAAATTCGGGCCAGAAGCGGGGGGAGACCCAGAGTTCTGCGTAGCTGATTTGCCAGAGAAGAAAATTACTGATGCGAAGTTCGCCAGCGGTGCGGATGACAAGGTCTGGGTCCGGCATTCCGGCGGTTGTGAGGTGGTTACTGATGGTTTGCTGGTTGATATCGGCTGGCTGCAGATGACCGGCCCTGACTGCTTCGGCGATTGAGCGTACGGCGTTTGTAATTTCCTGTCGGGCTCCGTAGTTGACGGCAAGGCAGAGCGTCATGCCGGAGTTGTTGGCAGCGAGTTCTTCGGTGCGGGCGATTTCCTGCTGAATGCCGCTATCAAGTTCCGTGGTGGAGCCGATGACGCGAAACCTGAGGCCCTGGCGTTGAATTTCGCGGCGTTCCTCGATGAGGTATTGTTTCAGGAGTGCCATCAGCAGGGTGAGTTCTCGGGGGGGGCGTTTCCAGTTTTCACTGGAGAAGCAGTAGAGCGTGAGTTGTTCGAGACCCATGCGGGATGCTTCTTCGACCATGCAGCGTACGGAATGGACGCCACGCCGATGTCCTTCGATGCGTGGCAGTCCACGTCGCTGCGCCCAGCGACCATTTCCATCCATGATCACGGCGACGTGTTGGGGCAGGAGCGGACGGGTGAGTCCGAACTGCTGCAGTTGCTGGTCTGTGTAGGGGGCTTCCCCGGTCAACGGAGTTGCTCCGGATGCTTTGCGAATGGCAGATTTGAACGTTGGTTGAGTGAGGATCGCGGAGATACGCGGGTGGTGATCGTAACAGATTGAAGCAGGATTGTCCTGGTTACTGTGATGTGGGGAATCGTTCTGCCGGGTGGAAGTTGGCCGGGGAATGAAAAAAGGCCACGGGTTTGCCGTGGCCTCTGGATCATCTTGCAGTGAGGGTGCGACTGTCACTCAGTCTGCGGACGGCCACCGCGGGGACGACCGCCATCACCGCCTGGACCGCGACCACCGGGGCCACCTGGACCGCCAGGGCCACCAAATCCACCGCGACCACCCATCAGGGCGCGCATATCAATTTCAAAAGCGGCCCCTTTGAGTTCTTCCAGTTGGGTTTTCTGGGCGTCAGTGAGGACGGCCATGGCTGCGTCAATGGTCTTTTTGCGGGCTGCTTCCATCTTTTCGCGCATGGCGTCGAAGCCGGCTGGGGGGCCACCGGCACCGGGGGCACCGCCTGGGGCACCCGGTCCACGTCCACCCTGGAATGATGCTCGCATGTCTTCCATCATCTTCTGCATTTCATCGCGGGCGGCAGTTTCGGCGGCGTCCAGTTTGGTGACCTGTTCATCGCTGATCTTAAGTTTTCCCTTGAGGTCGTCGGATTTGAGTGCGGCGATGAGTCCGCCGTTGAGTCGCATCTGCAGGGCGATCTGGTCGATGCGAGCAATCTGTGAGGGTTCAAGCAGTGCGTTGAGTACTTCGTCGGTCTTGCGGCTGAGTTCTTCGCGCTGCTTCTGCATGTCTTCGAACATCTTTGTGCGCTCTTCTTCGCTCATGTTGGCGAATGCGTCCCGGTCGGGACGTGGGGCGCTGTTGCGTTCCTCGCGGTAGGCGTCCAGAGCGGAGTCGATGACGGCGGCC